>NZ_AP027262.1:705000-1057500 GCF_036322605.1 Erythrobacter sp. Dej080120_24 | reverse complement strand
TAAGGGCCATGAGGACTTGACGTCATCCCCACCTTCCTCCGGCTTATCACCGGCAGTTTCCTTAAAGTGCCCAACTAAATGATGGCAACTAAGGACGAGGGTTGCGCTCGTTGCGGGACTTAACCCAACATCTCACGACACGAGCTGACGACAGCCATGCAGCACCTGTCACTAGGTCCCCGAAGGGAAGGAATCTGTCTCCAGAAACCGTCCTAGGATGTCAAAGGCTGGTAAGGTTCTGCGCGTTGCTTCGAATTAAACCACATGCTCCACCGCTTGTGCAGGCCCCCGTCAATTCCTTTGAGTTTTAATCTTGCGACCGTACTCCCCAGGCGGATAACTTAATGCGTTAGCTGCGCCACCCAAGCTCTATGAGCCCGGACAGCTAGTTATCATCGTTTACGGCGTGGACTACCAGGGTATCTAATCCTGTTTGCTCCCCACGCTTTCGCACCTCAGCGTCAATAACTGTCCAGTGAGTCGCCTTCGCCACTGGTGTTCTTCCGAATATCTACGAATTTCACCTCTACACTCGGAATTCCACTCACCTCTCCAGTATTCTAGCCATCCAGTTTCAAGGGCAGTTCCGGGGTTGAGCCCCGGGATTTCACCCCTGACTTAAAAAGCCGCCTACGCGCGCTTTACGCCCAGTAATTCCGAACAACGCTAGCTCCCTCCGTATTACCGCGGCTGCTGGCACGGAGTTAGCCGGAGCTTATTCTCCAGGTACTGTCATTATCATCCCTGGTAAAAGAGCTTTACAACCCTAAGGCCTTCATCACTCACGCGGCATTGCTGGATCAGGCTTTCGCCCATTGTCCAATATTCCCCACTGCTGCCTCCCGTAGGAGTCTGGGCCGTGTCTCAGTCCCAGTGTGGCTGATCATCCTCTCAGACCAGCTATAGATCGTCGACTTGGTAGGCCATTACCCCACCAACTATCTAATCTAACGCGGGCCCATCTAAAGGCGATAAATCTTTGGTCCGAAGACATTATCCGGTATTAGCTCAAATTTCTCTGAGTTATTCCGAACCTAAAGGCAGGTTCCCACGCGTTACGCACCCGTGCGCCACTAAGCCCGAAGGCTTCGTTCGACTTGCATGTGTTAGGCATGCCGCCAGCGTTCGTTCTGAGCCAGGATCAAACTCTCAAGTTTGTGAAACTAACCAATCAAGCACGGGAAAACCCGCTAGCCTGACTAGCCAGAGTATCAAGGAGCCGATACCTGCACTGTCAAACGTAATGGATACGAATGAACATGCATCATCACGACCAGACTGTGGAGCCTGGAAGGATGTGGCAATCGGCTTGAATAACCGGTGCACGAGCCCTTGAGGTGCTCGGACCGGGCGCCGTCGCCCACATGTCCCTTCATCAAAAACCAACAATGTCAAAGAGCCGCCAGACAGTAAAAGCGGACAGCCATTGTTTCCCCGATTTACACCGGGGGACCGGCTATCCGAATATGTTGGCGACCGATCGCTGCGGGGCCGGTTGGAAACCGTCAGCGCCGCGTCGGTGGAGCCCATCTAGGCGCGGTCTGAGATTCGGTCAACGCCTTTTTGCAATTTTATTTCGTCAGGGCGCACAAATCGCAGAAATCCGGGATTTTTGGCCTCTTCCGACCCCCGAAATGTGGGGTTTTGACCCCGGTTTTCAAGCCGGAATTAACGATCGAAGCCCCTGGCGCGCCGCGATTCAGCGCTGAATCGGTGAATCGCTTGCGGCATTTCTTCACCTTTTTCCCGTAGCGCTCAGGATATGGATGCCGGACACACCCAGCCTGACTCGATTCGAGACGCGGGCCCGCTTGATGGCGGGCATGATTCGGCGTTTGCATCGCGCGTGCGCTCGGCCGTCGTCTGGCGGTGGGGGACGCAGGTAGCGGCGCAGATCATCACCTGGGCGTCGACCTTCCTTGTCGTCCGCCTGCTTGATCCGAGTGATTACGGTCTATTCGCGATGAGCCAGGTCGTCGTGACAGCGCTGGCGTTCCTCAACGGGCAAAGCTTTGCCACTTCGATCGTTCAGACAGGTCACCTCGACGATAGGCGAGTCGGACAGGTTTTCGGGATGCTGCTGCTGGCGAATGTATCGCTTGCCGCGATCCAGTTCCTGTCAGCACCGCTGGCGGCGGCGTATTTCGACGAGCCGATCGTTGCAGACCTTCTGCGGGTGCAGGCCGCCGTATTCCTCGCGATCCCCTTCATCGCTCTGCCTTCCGAATGGCTCGCCCGCGAGTTGCAGTTCCGCAAGCAGGGGCAGGTCAACATGGCCAGTGCGATTGTCGGCGCACTCACCGCCTTGTTGCTGGCTTGGTTCGGTTGGGGAGTCTGGGCGCTTATATATGCAGGGCTATCGATCTTCTACGCACGTGCCATTGGGATGATGATTGCCGCAAGGTTCTGGATACGACCGATATTCGATCCTCGCGGCGCGTGGGACCTGTTCACCTATGGCGGCACGCTGACGCTTTGCCAGCTGTTCTGGATCATCCAGAGCCAAAGCGATGTCGTGATTGCGGGGCGATTGCTCGATACCCACGCTCTTGGGCTCTATACTCAGGCGCTGTTCCTGACGCTGATCGTCACGGCGCGGTTCATTCCGCCGATCAATGAAGTCGCTCTGGCCGCCTATTCGGAGCTGAATCGCGGCGGCAAACCGCTCGGCCCTTACTTCCTCAAGACCGTCCGGCTGGTGATGATGGTGTGCGCACCGATCTATGTGGGTCTGGCGCTGGTGAGCGAGAATGCGATCCTCGTTCTGATGGGCGACAAGTGGACCGAACTGATCCCGATCGTCGCCGGACTTGCGCTCGCGATGCCCGCCTTCGCGCTGCATCTCATATGTTCCCCGGTGACAAACGCGATGGGCCGCCCGCGGGTCTACCTCTTTACGAGTGTTGCGGGCGCCGTGATCTTCCCGTGCGTTTTCCTGTGGGGCGTGCAGGGCGGCGAAATGGGGCTTGTCCATGCTTGGTGGATCGGCGCTCCGCTGCTTTGTGCGGTAACGCTTACGGTCACGCTGCCGCGAATCGCGGTTTCGCCCTTTGCCCTGCTCTCTGCCGTTTCTCCGATTGCGCTGGCCTGCGCCGCGATGGCAACGGTGGTCTTGGCGGCACAGCACCTTGTCATGATCGACAGTCCATTCTTTGAACTCGCATTCCATGCAGCAATAGGCGCAGCGGTTTATGGCGCGACCTTCTGGTTCGGCTATCGCTCTCTGGTCGAGGAGACCTGGGCGTTGGTGCGCAATCGCGAGTCGGCTCCAGCAGCGACGTGACCTTCCGGACTGCTGCGCACCGGGCTTTGGCCAAACCCTCACAATCTGGTATAGTCTAACCGCTGTTTGTGCATCGGCAGAGAGGAGGTGCGCATGATAGGCGCACGACCGAAAAACCCTTTGTGGGCCCCCGTCCTGCTGCTGGCCGGCTTTTTGCCGACTGTCGCCAATGCTGATGCGAGTGCAGCGGCGGTCGAACCGCCGATAGTCCCGCAATCGCCGATGCTCGATGCGGTTGCGCCCAATCTGACCGATCCGGCAACGGAAATCCTTGCGCTGGACCAGGAACGCAACAACCGCTTCACCGTGCCGGTGATGATCGAAGGCGCCGGGCCTTTCAATTTCATGATCGACACCGGCAGTCAGGCCACAGCCGTCACCCACCAGATCAACGAAGGTCTGCAATTGCGTCCCTTCGGCACAGCCACGCTGGTTGGCATGGCCAGCCGCAGACCCGTGGACGTGGTTGAGGTCGATGCGATGAGCTTTGGCCGACACACCGTCTACGACTTGATCTCTCCGGTGCTTGACCGGCAACATGTCGGGGCTGACGGAATTCTCGGGCTAGACAGCCTGCAGGGTTTCCGGGTGCTTATCGATTTTCGCGACGAAACTATCGCGGTGCAGGATGTCTCCGAATCAGGGGATGATCGACGCGGCTTCGAGATCATCGTGCGGGCACGACAGCAACTCGGCCAGTTGCTGATCACCGATGCGATGGTTGAAGGCGTATCGGCAACCGTCATCATTGACACCGGCGCACAGGCCAGCATCGGCAATCTGGCCTTGCGCGAACGCATCAGGGCAAAGCGGGCCGAAGAAGTCACCACGACCGACGTTAACGGGGTCGAGTTGACGGGCGAATTGGCCAATGTCCGATCACTCAAGATCGGCGGTCTGGCGCTGCAGAATATCCCGCTTGCCTTTGCGGACGCCCCGGCGTTCGAATCGCTGGGCCTCAAGGATCGCCCGGTGATCTCGCTCGGAATGCAGCACCTCAAGCTGTTCGACCGGGTGGCGATCGACTTTTCAAATCAACGCATCCTGTTCGACGTGCCGCGCGATGTCGCCCGCGAATTGCGCCGTCAGCGCAATCGGGGTTTCAACGCTCTGACGAAATAAGCCCCGAAAGATCGCCTGACTTGCGGTTGCGCTCGGCTGCGCCCACATGACGCTGGCCATGCCGCCAGATACAGCCTCCTCAGATCGCCCGACCGCACCCGATGCCGAGGGCTGGGCGACGCTGAAGCGGTTCCTTCCCTACCTCTGGCCCCGCGACAATGCCGAACTGCGGGTCCGGATCGTGCTGGCGATGCTGTTTGTGCTGGCGGCAAAGGCTGTCACGCTCGCCCTGCCCTTTGCATATAAAGGTGCGGTCAATGCGATGGAGCGCTCTCCTGTCGCTGCCGAAATATCGGCAGGGGCGCAGGTCGCGATGGCGCTGGTCGCGGCCTATGTGCTGGGCCGCTTCACCTCGCTGCTGTTCGACAATCTGCGCAACGTCGCGTTCGAACGCGTCGGCCAGATGGCGACACTAAGCCTGGCGGAAGATGTCTTTCACCGTCTGCACCGCCTGTCGCTGCGGTTCCACCTTTCACGCCGCACCGGAGAGGTGACCAAGATCATCGAGCGCGGAACCAAGAGCATCGACATGATGCTCTATTTCCTGCTGTTCAACATTGCCCCCACGGCAATCGAGCTGATCGCGGTCGGCGTCATCTTCTACATCAATTTCGGCTGGGAACTTGTCGCCGCGACTGCGCTGACGGTTGTCGCCTATGTCGCGCTTACCCGCTGGATTACGGAATGGCGCACCAAGCTGCGGCGCGAGATGAACGACCTCGACGGGAAGGCGCTGCACCGGGCGGTGGATTCGCTGCTGAATTTCGAGACGGTCAAATATTTCGGCGCCGAACGGCGCGAGGAAGAACGCTACAGTCAGGCCGCGCGCGCCTATGCCAAGGCGGCGGTGAAATCGGAGAATTCGCTCGCGCTGCTGAACGTGGTGCAATCCGGCGTCACCAATGCGCTAATGGCAGGCGCAATGATCTACACCGTATGGGGCTGGAGCCAGGGCAGACTGACGGTGGGCGATCTGGTGTTCGTGAACACCTATCTGATGCAACTCTTCCGCCCGCTTGATCTGCTGGGATGGGTATATCGCACGATCCGGCAGGGTCTGGTCGACATGGCCGAGATGTTCCGACTGATGGACACCGATGTCGAAGTCGAGGACGCACCCGGAGCGCCCGCATTGATCGTGCGCGAACCCTCGATCGTGTTTGACAATGTCATCTTCGGTTACGAGCCGGAACGCACGATCCTCAACGGGCTGAGCTTTGAAGTGCCAGCGGGTAGTACCATCGCGATTGTCGGCCCTTCCGGCGCGGGCAAGAGCACCATCGCAAGGTTGCTGTTCCGCTTCTACGATCCGCAGGGTGGGCGCATCCTGATCGATGGTCAGGATATTGCGAGGGCAAGGCAGGACAGCGTTCGCGCAGCCATAGGCATCGTCCCGCAGGACAGCGTGCTGTTCAACGATACGCTGGCCTACAACATCGCCTATGGTGCAGAAGCCAGCGATGAGGCGACGGTAGAACAGGCCGCGCGTGACGCAGCGCTGATGCCCTTGATCGAGCGCCTACCCGACCGGTTTGAAACCATGGTCGGCGAACGCGGTCTGAAACTTTCGGGCGGCGAAAAGCAGCGGGTCGCCATCGCCCGCACGCTGGTGAAGAATCCGCCGATCCTGCTGCTCGACGAAGCGACCAGCGCGCTCGACACCCGCACCGAACAGGAAATCCTCGCCACGCTCAAGCGGCTGGAAGAAGGGCGCACCACAATCGCGATCGCGCACCGGCTATCGACGATTGCCGACGCAGACCGGGTTCTTGTGCTTGATCAAGGACGCCTTGCCGAAAGCGGGACGCATGCCTCGTTGCTCGCAAGCGGCGGTCTTTACGCCGACATGTGGTCGCAGCAGGCGCAGGAAAACCGCGAGGCCGAAGCGGCGGAGTAACCCCGCCGCTTCGCACGCCTATCATTCGCCGGTGGCACCTTCCGCTGTCTCTACAGCCTTGAGCAGCTCTGCCGATGCAAGATCGAGCCGGTCCGCCGGGATCACCTCGATATTGTCGCGCACCGCCTTCAGGTCGTCGAGGAACTGCGAGGCATCGCCCACGATGACGAGCGTCGCCTTGGCCGGATCGACATAGGTCTGCGCCGCTGCCGTTGCCGCATCGGCATCCACTGCCGCCAGCCGTTCGGCATAACGCGCCGCTTCGTCCGGGGTCAGCCCCTGTTGCAACAGGGTGGATACAATCCCGTTGAAGCCCCCGCTGGTCTCCAGCGAACGGGCATAGCCGCCGCTAAGGAACAGCCGCCGGCGCTCAAGCAGGTCTTCATCGAGCGCCTCCGATCCGAGCCGCCCGAATTCGTTCAGGAATATCTGCGCGACTTCGTCTGCTGTCTCGTTCTTGGTCTGCGCGCTCGCCGTCAGAAGCGACGCGTCGGCCCGGTCGGCAAAACCCGAATAGGCACCGTAGGAAAGCGAACGCTTGGTACGGATTTCCTCGAAGAGGCGTCCGCTCGATCCGCCGCCCAGCACGCTGTTGGCCAATTCGAGCGGGAAGTAATCCTCCGACTGGCGCGATGGCGCGCGCACTGCCGCGACCACCGCAGCCTGACCGGCATCAGGCATATCGATCACAATGGTGCGCACCGGTTGCTCATCACCCGCAGCCTGCGCAGGGACAGGGCCGGGGCTCATGTCGGTTGCCCAATCGCCGAACATCGCCTCTGCGGTGGCAACTGCCTGTTCGGGCGATATTCCGCCGGATACGACAATCTTCATCCGCGACGGGTGGAAGTAACGCTGGCGGTGCAGCAACAGATCGTCACGAGTGATGGCCGACAGGCTTTCGGTCGTTCCGCCGGGCTGCGAACCGTATGGCGCATCGCCATACATCGCCACGCGCGCGACAAAGCTCGACAGCCCGCCGGGTTCACCCATCTGGACACGCAGGCCATCGACGGCACGACCACGCTCGCGCTCGAATTCGTCATCAGGATAGATCGCACCCTTGATGATGCTGGACGCCAGCGCGCCTGCTGCATCGAGATTGGCGACCGGTGCAGTCAGACTGAAGCTGGTGCCATCACTGCCCGCGCCTCCGCCGAAGCTGGCACCCAGACTTTCGAAACGCGCCGCAATCGCTTCGGCATCCATGCCGTTGATGCCCTTGTCAGCCAGCGACGCGGCGAGTTGAGCGATCCCGGCCTTTTCGCGAGGATCGGTCTTGCTGCCGCCGGGTACCAGCATCGAAATCGTTGCGATCGGCACATTCCCCGTCTGCACTGCGACAACGGGGATCCCATTGCTCAGCGTCGCTTCTACGATTTCCGGGGCTGTCACTTCGGGTGCTTCGCCGGGGCCCGGAGGCGCCTGACGCTCGCCTTCGGGTTTGACCTGCCGGATTTCGCCCACCGCCGGGGGCAAAGTCCGATATTCGGGCATCGGGGTCGGGTTGGCATAGCTCGCCGGATCGTCCTCGCCAGAAGTGTAGGTCACTGTGATGCGGGTGCTCGGATCGAGATATTTGGCCGCAACGCGAAGCACGTCGTCAGCGGTGACTTCGCCGATTTCGGCCAGCCGCTTGTCGGCGAAATCGGGATCGCCGCTCGACACAAGCGCCTCGCCCAGTTCGAACGCCCGCCCCCGCGCGGTTTCCCGGCGGCGCAGCGTGCTGGCAATGATCTCGTTCTTGGCCTCTGCCAATTCGGCAGGAGTAACGGGCTCGGTCCGCAGGCGCTCGAGTTCGGCATCAAGCGTTGCGCCCGCCGTTGCCATCTGGTCCGCTCCGCGCACGATGGCGAAGACGTTGATCTGGCCGGCTTCGCGGAACATCGACGCACCGCCGAATGCCTGCACCGCCTGCCCGCTGCGAACCAGCGAATTGTTGAGCCTGCTGTTTTCGCCGCTGTCGAGAATTGCGCTCAGCACTTCGAGCGCGGCGGCATCGGGGTGCGTTGTCGGCGGCCCTTTCCAAACGCCGCCGATCACGGGCAGCGGGACATTGGGAGCGGTGGCGTTGACGGTGCGCGGCCCGGACGGCTGCGGCTCGCTATTCTCCAGCGCAAGATCGACCGGATTGGCACGCGGCGAGATGTCGGCAAAATAGCGATCGACCAGCGCGCGCAATTCTTCCATCTGGAAATTGCCGGCCACGATCAGCGTGGCGGTATCGGGCCCGTAATAGGCTTCGTAAAAGGCGCGGGCATCGTCGAGCGTCGCACTGTCGAGATCCTCGATACTACCGATGCCGGGGCGGCGATGCGGCATGGTGTCATAGGCATTTTCGGGGATCACGAAACGCTGCAACCGGCCATAGGGCGGCGCGAGGACGCGCTGGCGCAGTTCCTCTTTCACCACCCCGCGTTCGGTTTCGAACACTTCATCGTCGACAACGACATTCGCCATCCGCTCACGGTGGGTCCAGAGCATGGTTTCGAGATAGGCCGCCGGGACCTGTTCGTAGTAATTGGTGCGATCGATCCAGTTCGATGCGTTGCGTGTGCCGCCGATATCCGCGGTCAGCCCGTAGATCATGTTGTAGGGCATGTTCTCGGTCTTGCGGCTGAGGATATGTTCGAACAGGTGCGCAAATCCGCTGCGCCCTTCGGGATCAAGCTTTGACCCGATATCGTACCACAGCGAAGTCGTGACGGTGCTGGTGGTGTCGTCCTGGATCGCGATGACGCGCAGCCCGTTTTCCAACGTCCACATGGTGTAGTCGATCTTGGGCGCGGTCAGCGTCGGCGCGTCCGCCTGCGCAGCATCGTTATGCGCGTCGGCAAAGGCAGGCACGGCGGTGGCAATGCTGGCGGCAGCCGCGCTGGCAAGCAGAAGGGTGCGGATCATGATGGTTGGCCCCGTTGACTGGATGTTTGTTGCGACAGGCCCCCTTTAGAGCGCGGGCCAAGGCGCGTTTCAACCGTCAAGCGGCCGGTCAAACTGTGAAATGCAAAGATTTATCGACGCGCGTCGAGGCTCAGCTTTTCGAGCAGCTTCAGCGCTTCCTCGCGCCGGTCCCATGGGACGAACAAGTGATCGTGACGCAAACCGGCAATGACGTTGCAAGCGATCCCCGATGTTGCCAGCGCGGTAGCAACCGCCGCTGTCAGGCCGACCGCTTCGAGATCGGAGTGCACCTGAAGTGTGATCCGGGCGAATTGCGACGCGTCTGCCGGTGCGGCGGGTGCGGGAAGGATGGCGCACAGTCCCTCGTCCTCACGGATCACGGCGAAGGCGGTGTCGGGAATCAAGCCTTTTTCGGAAAGCGCATGAAACGCCCAGATGCGTTCGCACAGCGCAGGCTTCATGCCGATCAGCAAAGCCTTGAGTTCAGTCACACTGCCCGGAGTCATCATTGAATCCCTAGTTTCTGGGCGGGGCATACACTCGGGCGGGCAGCATCAATTGCAAATCAGCGACAAAAAATCGCAAGATCACAAAATGTACTTCGAAAGATCCGTATTGCCTGCCAGATCGCCTAGGCGCTCACGCACATAGGCGGCATCGATTGTGACGGTCTCGCCTTCGTAGTCTTCCGCTTCGAAGCTGATTTCCTCAAGCAGCTTTTCCATCACGGTTTGCAAGCGACGCGCACCGATGTTTTCGACGCTTTCATTGACCCGTGCGGCGATGCTGGCCACCTCCTCGATGGCGTCCTGCGTGATGTCGAGTTCGACCTTCTCCGTGCCCAGCAACGCACGGTATTGTTCCACCAGATTGGCTCTGGTTTCGGACAGGATGCGGACGAAATCGGCCTGCGTCAGCGCGCGCAGTTCCACCCGGATGGGCAGCCGGCCCTGCAATTCGGGGAGCATGTCGGATGGCTTGGCCACATGAAACGCACCGCTGGCGATGAACAGCACGTGGTCGGTCTTCATCGGGCCGTATTTGGTCGAAACCGTGGTACCTTCGATCAGGGGCAGCAAGTCACGCTGAACCCCTTCGCGGCTGACCGATCCGCCGCGCACGTCGCTGACGGCGATCTTGTCGATCTCGTCAAGAAACACGATTCCGTTGGTTTCGGCGTTTTGCAAGGCAACGCGCGCGACATCCTCGTCGTCCAGACGCTTGTCGGCCTCTTCGTCAACCAGCTTGTCCCACGCCTCGGGCACGCGCAGCTTGCGCTTCTTGGTGGGCTTGCGGCCGAAAGCCTTGCCCATCATGTCGCTGAGGTCGATCATCTGCATGTTGCCGCCCATATTGCCCACGTCGAACGGCATGTTCGGGGTTTCGGCAACGTCGATTTCGACTTCGACATCGTTCATCGCGTTCTGGACGATGCGCTCGCGGAAACTCTGGCGCGTGGCTTCGGATGCGCTTTCGCCGACCAGCGCGTTGAGCAGCCGGTCCATTGCAGCTTCGGAAGCGGCCTCGCGCACGTTTTCGCGGCGGCGCTCCTTCTCGAGCCGGATCGCTTCTTCAACCAGATCGCGAGCGATCTGTTCGACATCGCGGCCGACATATCCGACTTCGGTGAACTTGGTTGCCTCGACCTTGACGAAAGGCGCTTCGGCCAGCTTCGCGAGGCGGCGGCTGATCTCCGTCTTGCCGCAGCCCGTCGGCCCGATCATCAGGATGTTCTTGGGCGTGACCTCGTTCTTGAGCTCTGGCCCAAGTTTCTGCCGCCGCCAGCGGTTACGCAAGGCCACGGCCACGGCGCGCTTGGCATCCTTCTGACCAATGATGTGTTCGTCAAGCGCGGCAACGATTGCCTTGGGAGTAAGGTTGTCTGTCATGGTTTCCCTGAGACCGGTCAGACGGTTTCGACCGTCAGATTGCCATTGGTAAAGACGCAGATATCGGCGGCCACCGCCATCGCCTTGCGCGCGATCGCTTCGGCATCGTCCTCGTAATCGGAAAGCGCCCGTGCCGCGGCAAGCGCGTAATTCCCGCCCGAACCGATTGCCGCGATGCCGCCTTCAGGTTCCAGCACGTCGCCATTGCCGGTCAGCACCAGCAGCGTTTCCTTGTCGGCAACGATCATCAACGCTTCGAGATTGCGCAGATACTTGTCGGTGCGCCAGTCCTTGGCCAGTTCGACAGCGGCGCGCATCAGCTGGCCCGAATGCTGCTCCAGCTTGCGTTCCAGCCGTTCGAACAGGGTAAAGGCATCGGCAGTCGCTCCGGCAAATCCGGCGACGACCTTTTCGCCTTCTCCGATACGGCGGACTTTTCGGGCGTTCGGCTTCATCACCGTATTGCCCATGGAAACCTGCCCATCGCCTGCAACAACGGTTTTGTCACCGCGCTTCACACCGATGATGGTGGTGCCGTGCCACTGGACCAGGCCATGGCTGGAATGCGTGTCTGTCATGCCCCGCGATATGGGCCTTGCGCTGCACGGGTCAAGACAAACGGGCTTACGACTTAAGGGCCGCCGGCGCCCGCAGGGCCGACACCGCCGACCTGACCGATGTTTCCGAACAGGTCTTCGAGGAAGCCCCGCTCACGTCCCAGAACCGGGGTCTTGTCTGCATCGGGTCGCAGATAGACGACCTCATCAATGCCGGTGCGATCGACCGAGGCGACATTGCCCTGCCCGTCAAACCGTACCGCAAGCACCGAATGACGCTGGATGCGCGGACGCACGAAGGGGCGGCGACCGGTTTCGCTGGCAATGTAATACCACACCGGCTCGCCATATTGGCTTGAGAAGGTTGGCCGCCCGAGCGTCCCTTCCACCGACTGGCGATTGTCGATCCCCGGCTGGACCGAACGGGTCAGGATCGGATCGTTGATGAATCCGCGCGATTCGCGGATCGACGAACACGCGCCAAGCGCCAGCACCGCAGTACCCAGCAGTGCCGCCCTGACGATCCGGTTTTGCAGGAGGCTGTTGTTTGCCGAAAGGTTCAAACGCATGTGCCAGTCAATTCCCGTCTTGCAATATCTTGCCGCACCAGCGGCGCGGCCTATATCCGATCTGCGCAAGGCCTTAAGGCGAAGCGTCATGCCTTGCAACGTCGCTGAGCGATCCAGCTGGGGTCAGGCTGGTTAATTGCCGCTGAATATCCAAGGCCCGACCGGGATACATCCGCTTGTCCGGCGGTTTCACTGGCATTGGATAAGGGCTTGCCACCGCCCAGCCATTCGCTCCACAATTGCTTGAAAAGAGAACCGCTGATGTCCTTCCTTTCCAAATTGCTCGGCACAGGCCCCGACCCGCGCGAGGCGGTGCGCCCCTTGTGGCACCGGGTGGTGGAGCTCGCGCGTGAGCCGTCGTTCTATAGCGATTGCAATGTTTCCGACACGGTGGGCGGGCGTTTCGACCTGATCACCGCGGTACTGTGCGTGATGATGGTGCGGGTGGAAGCGTCGGAAATGCGCGCCGAAAGCGCCCTGCTAGCGGAACTGTTCGTCGAGGATATGGACGGCCAATTGCGCGAATTCGGCGTCAACGACGTGGTGGTTGGTAAACGCATTGGCAAGCTGATGAGCGTACTCGGCGGAAGGCTGGGCGCCTATCGCAGCGCGCTGGTGGAAGGGGACAGGGAAAAACTGGTCGCCGCAGTCACGCGCAACGTCACCTTTTCCGATGGCGCCGACGAAGCGGTTTCCGCCGGATGCGTCGCCGACAAGCTGATGGCGCTTTCGCAGCGGCTGGCGACGTTCGACGATCAGCAAATCCTGAAAGCGAGCGGCATCTGGTGACCACGCCCCAGCCCACTTCCGAACTTTCGCGCCCGATCAAGGTCAAGGGGCTGCCCGGCGATGCCGTAGTGGTCGAAGCCGATGCGGGCGAACGCGCGGCACTGGCCCGCAGGTTCGGCCTGCCCGGCATTGATTCGCTGCGGGCGGAGATCGACCTTGAACAGCGCGGAAAGGCGATCCGGGCGACCGGGACGCTCAAAGCCGCGATCCGGCAGGCCTGCGCGATCTCGGGCGAGGATTTCCCGGCCAATATCGAAGAGCCGATCGACCTGCGCTTCGTCGAGGAGACGGGGCTGCCCGCTCCGGATGACGAGGAAATCGAAATCGAGCTCGAAGCCGATGATTGCGACGAGATCGAATATTCGGGCGACATGTTCGATCTGGGAGAGGCGGTGGCGCAATCGCTTGGCCTCTCCATCGATCCTTATGCGGAAGGCCCCAACGCCGACGCCGCGCGCAAGGCCGCAGGGATCGTGCAGGAAGGCGAGCAGGAAGGGCCGTTGGCTGCGGCGCTGGCGGCGCTGAAGAAAAGCTGACGCTGAAAGCCTGAGTTTTCTGGGTGCGGGACTTGATCCCTGCCCCTACGAACGGCAAGCTGAAGATCGTCGCAGAAAATCCAAAGGTTTGCTTTATGATCTCGCTCAGCCCGGTTCGCATCGTGGCTCTTGCCGCTGTCTTTGCCAGTGCATCGGCTCCCGCCATCGCGCGCGAACCCGTCACTCTGGAGCGCAGTTCGCAGTGGAATGTCGATTTTGCTCGGGACAAGTGCAGGCTTGCCGCCATGTTCGGCGGCACGGATAACCAGCACCTGCTGTTCTTCGAGCAGCATTATCCCAACGCACGGGCGGGGCTGACGGTCGCCGGGCCTGCGCTCAAGCACTTCCGGAGCCGGAGCCGAACCGATCTGTCATTCTACGAAGGGCAGGAAAGCATGCGGACCGAACCATTCACCGGCGAAGTGGAAACTGTCGGCAATGCGGTGATCTATTCGAATGTCCACGTTGAACACGGCACCGACAGTTTTGAGTCCGAACAGGACGGCTTGCCGCAGCTTGATATCGGTTTGGCCGAACGGATCGAGTTTGTCTCGGTCAGCCAGCGCGGCAACGAAGTCCGATTTGCCACAGGGTCGCTGGGAGAGGCGTTCAAGGTGCTCAACACTTGTACGCAAGACATGGTGCGCTTTTGGGGGCTGGATGTGGATCAGCATCTCGGCGCATCGCGCATGCCGGAATGGTTGAACGAAAACGCCGTGGCGCGGCGCATCGCCAGCGAATATCCCCGCAGCGCACTGATGCGGGGAGAGCAGGCGATCCTTCGAATGCGGGTGATCGTTGGGACCGACGGCAAGGTCGAGCGGTGCGAGATCAACGGAGCCACCACGACAGAGAAGCTGGAATCACCCGCCTGCGCTGAAATGGAAGACGCCGAATTCTCCCCCGCGCTCGATGCGAACGGTCAGCCGTTCCGCTCCTTCTACGCCACGTCAATCATCTATCAGATCAGGCAATGATCGCGACCATTTGAAGCAGACGGCGACGGTCCTCGGATCAAAACGGGATATCGTCGTCCAGATCGTCGTAGCCGCCGCCCGAGCTGCCGCTGCCGCCACCCTGGTTCCAGCCACCGCCCGAACCGCCGCCAGCGCCACCGGCACCACCGCCGCCGCCGTAGCCGCCACCCGAACGGCCACCGCCGCCACCCATGCCGCCACCGCCGCCTCCGGCGCTGTCGAGCATGGTCATCACCGAGTTAGGGCCGCGCAGGACGACTTCGGTCGAATACCGGTCATTGCCGTTCTGGTCCTGCCATTTGCGGGTTTGCAACTGGCCTTCGATATAGACCTTGCTGCCTTTCTTCAGATAGCGTTCGGCGACGCCTGCCAGACCTTCGTTGAAGATCGCGACGGTGTGCCATTCGGTGCGTTCCTGCCGCTCACCCGAGTTGCGATCTTTCCACGTCTCGGTCGTGGCGACGCGCAGGTTGCAGACCTTGCCGCCGTTCTGAAACGTGCGCACTTCGGGGTCCGCCCCGAGATTGCCGATCAGCATGACCTTGTTGAGCGAACCCGCCATCGAAATATCCTTCCCGTCAGTATGCGATTCTTGGAAGGTTCATAGGACAGCAACGGCTAGGACGCGACCCGCCCCGACCGTTTTCCACCCCCGAAATGGTGGTAACTACCTACTCGGATAGCGCAATCGGCCCAGAAACCGCGTCAGGCTGGGCAGTTCGACATCACGCCTGGTCAGCTTGTGCTTGAAGGTTTCGAACCGCATCACCCCGTCAATCCGGCGATCGAGGAACTCATAGGTCTTCGCCTTGCCCTCGCTGTCGTCGTTGACGAAGTAAGCCAGCGTCGCCGAGTAAATCCCGGCGAGGATCGCGCGCTTGGTATAGTGGTTGTAATCGGTCGCGGTGTCGCCTGCGAGCCGCCACATGATGTCGGCCGAACGCCAGCCCAGTTGCAGTGCGCGCGGCGCATTCTGCGGCATGGCCATGATCGCCATCGCACGGCGCACAGCCTCGTCAATATGCTCGACCGCTTCCAGCCGGAAGGCAACAAGCGCGCGAATGCGCTCGCGAATCTTCATTTCGGCAAGGCGATCCTGCGGCCATTCAGCCTCCATCGCCTGATCGACCGAGGTGATCCACGCCTCGATCATGTCCATCGCCTGACCGGTTCCCGGCTTCTTGGGGAAGGCAAGCCTCGCGATATCGACATCAGCACCCGCCATTTCGGCAGCGGCGACCAGCGCGGTTTCGTTCCAGCCGTCGAAAATGGCGGAAGCGGCGATATCCGGAGCCAGCTCCACGCGCAGCTCGTCCAGCGTCATGTCGGCGAAATCGGGTGTTTCGGTGTTCATGTCAGAAAGACGGTCCATACTGCTGCGGGGTTCCCCGATCCTTGCGTTCGGCATCGGCAGCTTCGAATTCGCGCTTCATCAGCGTGTTGCCGTTCATCAGCTCCATGTAGACGCGCGCCGAGCGGCCCGAATTGTCGTTGCGATCAGGGTCCGCGCCTTGCGCCAGCAGGCGGCGGATCAGTTCGACATTGCGTTGGTGCACCGCAGAAATCAGCGGGGTTTCGCCCTGGCTGTCAGCAACGCTGACGTCCGCACCCTTCTTGATCAACTCCTCCGCCCCTTCGACAAAACCGAGGCGCGTCGCCAGTTGCAGCGGAGTGATGCCCTGATTGTTGCGGATGTTGGGATTGGCCCCGCGTTGCAGCAGGAACTTCACCCAGGTCGTATCCCGGCGGGCGGTGACGACATGCAATCCGGTGTCGCCGGTGGTGATATCGCGGGTGTTGATCACCTGCGAGCCCGGCTCGTTCAGCATTTCGGTGACGGTATCGCCATCGCGTTCCTTCACCGCTTCAAGGAATTCATACCCTTGCGAATAAAGTTGCGCTGCGGCAGGCGAGAGCGCGCTTACGGCAAGCAGGCTTGCGAGCATTGCACCGGCGATGCTCTTGGCCTTTGCCGATTTGGACCCTAACTTGCGCAAAACAGCCATCTGCACGGTTTGAACCTTTCGCATTTCCTGCCAAAATTTTTCTGAGTGCCCCAGATGGGGTTTTCTCGCTGCGAGGCAATTAGCAGACCATGAACATTCTTTCCAAGTTTTCCCGCGCCATCGCCTTTTCTGCGGGGCTTGGCGCTGCCCTTGCGCTGTCGGCATGCGGCGAATTGCCTGCCAGTGAGGAAGCCTACGGCCCGTCGGCTGACGGGGTTGACCTTCGCGGATCGACCATCGGCGGCGAGTTCGAGCTGACTTCGAACAAGGGTGAGAAGGTGAAATGGTCGGATTTCGACGGCCAGTATCGCCTGATCTATTTCGGCTTCACATCCTGCCCGGACATCTGCCCCACCGATGTGCAGCGGTTCACCATGGGCCTGTCCCGGTTTGAGGAAGCCCATCCCGACCTTGCCGGAAAAGTGCAGCCGATTTTCGTCTCGATCGATCCCGCGCGCGACACCATCGAAGCGCTCGACCAGTTCGTGAACGCGTTTCACCCCCGCCTGATCGGGCTGACCGGATCGGAAGAGGAGATTGCGGCGGTTGTCGCTGCTTTCGGCGGCTCTGCCACCAAGCTGCCGCCTGACGAAACCGGCTGGTACAACATGCAGCACACCACGCTCACATACCTGTTCGCGCCGGACGGTTCGCCGCTTGGGATTATTCCGACGGACAAGCAGGCCGAAGGCGTCGCGGCCGAGTTGGAACGATGGGTACGCTGAGGCCCGCATTCTGGGAGCTCCCGCTGGCGGAGCTGACCCGCCCCGAATGGGAGGCGCTGTGCGATGGCTGCGGGCGCTGCTGCCTGCACAAGATCGAGGACGCTGATACCGGCGAGATCGCGGACACCAATGTCGCATGCAAGCTGCTCGATTGCAGCACCGCGCAATGCAGCGATTATCGCAACCGCAAGGCCTTCGTGCCCGATTGCCTGCGCCTGACGCTCGCGATCATCGACGATGTGCCGTGGCTGCCCACCACTTGCGCCTATCGGCTTCGGGCCGAAGGGCGGCCGCTGCATCACTGGCATTACCTCATCAGCGGAGATCGCGAAGACGTGGTGCGCGCAGGGGTTTCGGTAGCCGGGCGGGTAATCAGCGAAACCGACGCCGGGCCGCTTGAACACCATATCGTCGAATGGAGCCCACCGCGCCGCGCGGCAAAGGCGGGCTTCCGGATCGAGGATGCAGCCGAATGATCGACTGGCTCAAGCGTTCGACGATGGAGCCGCAGATCGACCTCAACGGGGTGACGCTGCCGATTGCCTTGCGCCGCCACCACAGCGCGCGGCGGCTGACCTTGCGCATGGCGCCCGATGGCAGTGAGGTGCGCATCACTCTGCCGGCATGGGCGCGCGCGCAGGAAGCCATCGCCTTTGCCCATGCCCGCCGCGAATGGCTCGAAGCGCAGCATGGCAAGGTTCCCCGGCGCGAAGCGCCCCGTCCGGGTGGCGACATCCTCTATCGCGGGAACAAGCTGCAGATTGCATGGGAGCAGAAGGCCCCGCGCCGTCCGCAGATCACCGCCGATGTCGTGCGCCTTGGCGGCCCCGCAAACGGGATTGCGACACGGCTGCAACGCTGGCTGGAGAAGGAGGCGCTGGCTCTGTTTGAAGCCGACATGCACGATTACACCGCCGCCGCCGCGCTTGATCGGGTGCCGGTCGCGCTGTCGCGGGCGCAGCGGCGCTGGGGCAGTTGTTCGGACAAGTCGCGCATACGGCTCAACTGGCGGCTGGTGCAGGCTCCGGATTTCGTGCGGCGTTCAGTGGTCGCGCATGAAGTGACCCATCTTGTCCATTTCGATCACAGCCCGGCCTTCCACGCATTGCTGGAAGAGATTTACGACGACAACATCCGCAAGGCAGACCGCTGGCTGAAGGATAATGGCCGGTCGCTCTACACCAGCTTCGGGTAGTGCGTGGCGCCTCGGCCAAACACGTAGCCTTTCGTTAACCCTGTTCGGTTAATTTCCACCCCATGTTTAGGGCGCTCGCCTTTGCGTTGGCCGCCTTTGGCCTTGTTCTGACCGGCCTTGCCGGAGCGGGAGCGCCGCTGCGCGCGCAAGGCAATTGTCCCAATTGCGACCTCCCGCCCGGTTGCCGCGGCAATGGCAATCAGAACGGCAATGGCAACGGCAACAAGAACCGAAACTGCCAGCGGTTGACCATCACGATCGAAAGCGATGTCGATTTCGGGCGGCTCGTGCTGCTGGGAAGTGGCGCCGGGCAGGTCGTGCTCGATCTTGATACCGGACAGAAATATCCAACCGGCGACATTGACGATCTCGGCGGAATGCCAGTCACGGGACGGGCAACGATCACCGGTGCGCCATTCGAACAGATTGTCGTCGCCCTCCCCGGAGAAATCGCCATGCGCGATCCGTCCGGTGGCAATGCGACGCTCCGAGATTTCGTCACCGACCTCGAAGGGTTTCCCACGCTCGACGCCGACGGCCAGATCCAGTTCCGCTTCTCTGGCACGCTGGTGATCGACGCCGAAACAAAGGCGAGCGGGAATTTGCGCGGTCGCATTCCGATCAGCGTCGAATACCCCTGAACCAACAAGCGACTCGCCTCATGCTGCGGGCGCCCCTATATTGCAGTGATGCTTTCCAAATCGCGCTTCAATCCCAAGCCGGGCATACTTGATTTCTGGGCAGAGTTCCGGAAGCCAAACCCCTATCGCTGGCCCATCCTGCTGGCCTCGATGGCACCGTTTGCGTTGATCCTGTACTGGTTGGCGGGGGAAACATCCTACAAGGCGCCCGAACGCCCGCGGATCACTTACATCACCACTTTCGATCCCGATCGCAGCGATGAGGAAATCGTCGCCTCAAACATCGAAAATCAGGAAGTGAAGGAGTTGCGCGAGGCAGCGGAGGCCGACCTCGCCCAGCGCAAGCGCGAACTCTACAAGGCCTTGGGCGCCGCCGCAGGCATGGACGTGGACGAGATCGAACGGCGGGCGAACGAACGCCGCGCTGCCGAAGAAGCGGCGGAGCAGGCGCGACGTGACGCGATGTTCGGGCGTACAGGCGAAAATGTCGGGAGCGAGACGCCCCCGCAGGAAAGCACCGGGTCATAGCCGCTTCAGCTCCCACCGATGCCGAATGGATGGCCGCTGCCGCGCGCCTTGCCGCGCGTGCACGCCCGATCAGTCGACCCAATCCGGGCGTCGGCGCATTGCTGGCAAAGGATGGCTGCGTCCTTGCTCGCGGCTGGACCAATGCAGGCGGACGGCCCCACGCCGAAGCGGTCGCTCTGGCCGGGCTTGCCCCTGGAGCGGCACGCGGTGCGACGCTCTATGTCACGCTGGAGCCATGCGCGCATGAATCCACGCGCGGCCCGGCTTGCACCGATGTTGTCATCGCGGCGCGCCCTTCCCGCGTGGTGATCGGCCAGAGCGATCCCGATCCGCGTACCGCCGGGCAAGGCGCAAGGCGGATCGAACGGGCCGGGATCGCTGTCGAGATCCTCAATGATGCGGCATCGCGCCGCAGCCTTTCCGGCTATCTCACCCGCGCCGCAATGGGCCGCCCGCGCGTCACGCTGAAGCTGGCGATGAGCCTTGATGGCTGCATCGCGATGGCGGACGGAACGAGCCAGTGGATCACCGGAAAGACTGCCCGCGCCCATGTTCATGCCCAGCGCGCACGGCATGACGCGATCCTTGTCGGCGGGGCAACATGGCGGGCGGATCGTCCCCGGCTCGATGTTCGCCTGCCCGGCCTCGAAGCGCGGAGTCCCGACAAGGTGCTGCTGTCACGCGGTGTCGCGCCCGACGGTTTCCGCGTCATCAATCGTCCCGATCAGATCGCGGCGCTCGATGGCGTCCAGTATCTCTACGTCGAAGGCGGAGCGGGCGCTGCCGCCAGCTTCCTGATGGCGGACCTTGTCGACGAACTGCACATCTACCGTGCGCCGATCCTGATCGGGGACGGGCTGCGCGCGGTTGGCGGCATAGGACTTGACGATCTTTCACAGTCTCACGGCCGCTGGGAAATGGCGGAGACCCGCCAGCTTGGCAGCGACAGTTTCAGCGCCTATCTGCGAACCCGTTAACAGGAGCAGCCATGTTCACCGGCATCGTCACCGCCATAGGCACCATCACCAAGGCAGAGCAGCGCGGGGATTTGCGCCTGCGCATTGCCGCCCCGCTTGATCCGGCACGGATCGACATTGGCGCCTCGATCGCCTGTTCAGGCGTCTGCCTGACAGTGGTGGAGCGCGGCGGTTCGGCGGGCGATGCGTGGTTCGATGTCGATGTATCCGGTGAAACCGTCAGCCGCACGCGCAAGGGCATGTGGGCCGAAGGCGCGCGCATCAATATCGAGCCGAGCCTGCGCGTCGGGGATGAACTGGGCGGCCACATCGTCACCGGCCATGTCGATTCCGTCGGTGCGGTGGTGAAGTCATCCCAGGTCGGGGACAGCTGGCGCATCGCGATCCGCACCCGTGCGGACATGGCGCCGTTCATCGCCGAAAAAGGCTCGATCACCGTCGATGGCGTGTCGCTGACCGTCAACGATGTGCGCGACCGGCCTGACAAGACATGCGACTTCATGCTCAACATCATTCCGCACACTGCGCAGGTGACAACGCTGGGCGATCTCAGCGAAGGCGACGAGGTCAATCTCGAGATCGACGTGCTCGCGCGCTATCTCAAGCGGATGCAGGGGCTCGCGGCCTCGAACTGATCGCGCCCATGAAAAAGGGCGAGCCTGACGGCCCGCCCCCTTGTTTAAGCCTGTCGCTACGGATCAGAAACCGTCGACGCTTTTCGACACCAGCACGTTCACCGCGACCCGGCGGTTTTGCGCCTTGCCGTATTCGGTCATGTTGTCCGCCGCCGGGTCGGCCGATGCCATGCCCGTCGGGGTCAGCATACGGTAAGGCGCCCAGCCGCATTGCTGTTGCAGGTAATTGACCACGCTTGCGGCGCGCTGTTCGCTCAGGCGCTGGTTCACTTCCTGGCTACCGGTGGAATCGGTGTAGCCGACCACCAGCAAAAGGGCGTTGTCCATCTGCTCGGCTTGCGCAGCCGCAGCGCACAATTCGTTGCGGGCGCGCGGCGACAAATTGTATTTGCCGGTGTCGAAATAGACGTTGGTCGTCGCTTTGACGTTGTACTTGTCGATATCGCCGAACCGGCCGCGAAGGGCCTCCGTCGCGGCGGAGTTTTCCTCGATCGCGGCTTCGTTGCGGGCGAAACGGCCCGCGGTGCCGCTGCGGATCATTTCTGCGGTTTCCAAGTCGCTGGCGGAAAAGCGCACCCGCGCCGCGATCAGCCCGCGATCCCATTCGCGCGTTTCCACTTCAACCGGCAGGCCATTCAAGAGCGAGGCAATGCCAAGCGTTTCGCGGCCAAGCCCAAGGAATCCGCCCTTTGCGCGAATGCTGGTTTCGTCGGTCAGCGTGACCATCACGCTCGATCCGTCGGCCATCGTCACCTGCACGCGGTTGCCGACCCGGTCGGAAATGAAGCCTTCGATGTCCGGCCCCTGCGCCAGCGTGTCGAGCGCGGGCGGCTGCGGGGCGTAAACGGTGGTGAGAACGTCGGCCTGTTCAGGCGAAATCTGCTGTGCCAGCAGCGGTGCGGCCGGAATGGCGGCGACAAGGCCGGCCACGCCCAGTGCTGCCGCCCATGCGTTTGATTGGGTTGTCATTATTATGCTCCTTGCGACCTTTTGACCCTGCTCCCCGGTCGCTTTCGCCGGGAATGTGGCAGAGCCTTAGCGAACCCCCTTTGATCCCCGATTAACGCGCACACAGGCCCAAATTCAGACTTCCACGCGCGCTTCACCGGACCCCGAAAGACCTGCTGCGACCGGGGGCAACAGGCAATAGGGGTGCATGGCGCGCAGGGATGGCCGGTTGCGCGGACACGGTGAAGCGAGTCGCGCTGACGCAAAAAGGGGCGCGAGAACAGCCTCCCGCGCCCCGATTTTGTCGTTTTCAGCTGATCAGGCGATCAGGGAACGTTCTGCGTCACCGTGATCGAGTTGCCGGTGCCGACCTGGTTCACGGTCGAGACATCGCCCGCACCGCCCTGGCTGACCGATGCGCTGTTGTTGAGACCGTCCTGAATGACATAGCTCTCGTTGAGCGATCCGCTCTGGAACAGTTCGGCGAAGTTGTCGGTGCCTGACTGGGTCATCTCAGAAATGCCGTCCGAACCGTTCTGGTTGACGTCCACCTCGTTGTCGAGCCCTCCGGCGTTCTGGAGGACGGTCGAGGAGTTGGCATTGCCGATCTGGTCGACAAAGGCGATGTCCGAAGCTCCCGACTGGGTGATGCTCGAGACATTGTCGTCGCCGTTCTGATTGGTCTGTGCATTCGGAACAAACGGGGTGCCGGTAGCGTCCCCGTTGCCCGTGCCATTCTGGATGATCGTCAGTTGGTTGCGGGCACCGATCTGGTTGAACCCGGCAAAGGCAAGGTCGCGGATATCGCTGCCGGACTGGTTGATCGTGACGGTGCCGTCGGTCCCGGATTGCGAGCCGTCGGTGTAGTTGTTGTCACCGCTCTGATTGATCAGCAGATCGTTGCCGCTCCCCGACTGGTTCACATTGGCGAGCAGCGAGTTGCCGTTCTGGTCGACGTCGGCGAAGTTGTCAGAGCCGGACTGGTCAACCCCCGCGAAGGGTGCGTTGAAATCGGTTAGGCCCGGCTCGCCCTGCCAGCGCCACCAGATAAAGCCGCCTTCCTGATCGATCTCGATCGTGTTCGAATCGCCGGTCTGGTTGATTGCCGCACCCGCGTGGTGCCCCGGGAAGCTCGGGTTGGGGCCGGTCTGGTTGACGGTCGAGGAGAGGAAAGTGCCGTTCTGCGTGGCAAAGACTTGTGCCCCGGCGGTATCCGCCGACTGGAACGAAGTGAAGCTGTTGTCCGAACCCGACTGGCTCAAGGTCACGCGCTGGCTGTCCCCTAGCTGGGTCACCGTCGAGCTGCTGTCGTCGCTGAGCTGCGTCACGTCGGCAAAGCCGTTCGTTCCGCTCTGGGTGAGTGACGAGCCGTTGCCGTCGCCCTGCTGATCAACGCCGGCAATATTGCTGGTGTTCGACTGGGTGATCGTCGAAGCGTTGCCGATGCCCGCCTGGATCAGGTCGGCATTGTTCAGGCTTCCGCTCTGGGTGATGGACGAGGTGTTCTCATCCCCCACCTGAAAAGAGGTGATGGTTTGCTGGTCGCCGCCCTGGTTGATCAAACTGTAGTTCGTCGGCGAAGGGGTCAGCGCGGACAGATCCTCGCCTTCCTGAACAACCGTGATCGAACTGTTGGTCGCAGTCTGGCTGATGATCTCGGAAGCGTTACGCCCGAATGTCCCGCCCTGCGTCACCGTCGCGGTGGAGTTGTCGCCAGATTGATCGATGAAGGAAGCACTGAAATCGCTCGTCTGCGTGACGGTAATCGTTCCGGTGTCCGCTGACTGCAGGATCTGCGAGAAGTTCGCTTCCGCCTGCTGGTTAACCGTCAGGCTCGAATTGGGGCCCGATTGATCGAAGATCGAAAGGCCGAAATTGTTCGTCTGGTTGATCGTGGCTGTCGAGTTGTCGCCTGACTGGTTTGCAGTCGAGCTATTCCCGTCGCCCGACTGCAGTACGGTGGTGGTCGAGGCGTCGACTGATCCCGATTGCGTCACAGCGGAGATATTGTCATCGCCGATCTGGCTGACGTTCGCGGTGCGCTTCGAAGCGTTGACGCCCGGCCCCTGCACGACGGTCGAAATGTTGCGATCGCCGATCTGGATCACACCGCCATCGACGAGATCGGTTGGGTTGCCGGTTAGCAGACCGCCGCCCTGCTGAGTGACGATGCTGGAGTTCTGATCGCCATCCTGAATCACTTCGGCAAACAACGAACCGCCGCCGTCCTGTACCACTTGCGAGAAGTTGTCGCCGTTCTGGCTGACGCTGACGCGCAGGTTCGCATTGCCTTCCTGCGTCACGACGCTTTCCGCGCCATCGCCGGACTGGCTGACTTCGACCGTATTGGGGTTGAGCGCATCGGTACCATTGCCGCTTTGCGTAATGGTCGAGAGGCCGTCGGTGCCGTCTTGCGTCACCACCGCGCTGTTGAAGTCCGAACCGAGCGTCTGCTCGACCGTCGAATCATTGCCGGATCCGCCCTGGTTGACGGTGACGCTGCTGTCAGTGCCGTTCTGGATCACCGTGCTCTGGTTCTGTGCCAGCGCCGGAGACGCAATCGAAAGCGCTAGGATAGACGCGCCTGCAAGGATTGTGTTCTTCAAGATTTCCCCCTCGGCCCCGCCACGCGCGGCCTATCGATAGTTAGCTACCGACCCTGACCGGAAGTGCACCGCTCCCGATTCGTTTTGCGAGACTAACAGGTTAGCTGGTCATAAGGAAATATACTTATGCGGGGTATGGGCGCGAGTCTCAGCCTGGGACAGTCGCACAAGCAATGGGGCGCGGAAGTTGCCTCCCGCGCCCCGGATACTGCTTCCATTCGACAGTCGATCAGGGGACGTTCTGCGTCACCGTGATCGAGTTGCCGGTGCCGACCTGGCTGACGTTGGAGACATCGCCGATGCCGCCCTGAGACACACCGGCGGTGTTGCTGTTGCCGTTCTGGATGATGTCGGAGATGTTCCCCGATCCGCCCAGAATCTGATCGAGCGAAGCGGTGTTGGAATTGCCCGTCTGGCTGATGCCCGACACGCCCAGATCGCCGCTTTGCGTGACGCTGGCACTATTCGTGGTGTTGGCGTCGCCACCACTATTGTACGCTTGCTGCGTGATGGTCGACGCATTGCCGTCACCGATCTGCTCGACAAAGACGGTGCTGTTGATCGAACGCTGGAAAGCGGTCGAGCTGTTGCCGTCGCCCGATTGGATTACTGTCACGGTGAACGGGCCAAAGCCGCTGCCGACACCCGTCACACCCTGTTCGGTGAGAGCAGTATTGCCGTCACCGCTTTGGGTGAGCGTGCTCAACCCGTTGCGCAGGAACTGACGCACCGTGCCGGTGTTTCCGTCGCCGGTCTGGGTCACGGTGCTGACATTGTCGTCATCGGTCGGCCCGCTGGCGTTGATGCCCTGCTGCACGTTCGCGCTGTTGAAAGAGCCTTCCTGCGTGATGTTGCTCAACTGGCGGCGTGAGACAGAGCCCTGAAGCACGGTCGCCGTGTTGTTGTTCCCGCCCAGCGCCTGCGTGATGTTGCTGGTCGAGTTGATGCTGCGCTGGTTTACGAAAGCGGTGTTGTTATCGCCCGCCTGCGTGGTGTTCACCGTGCTGCCAGTATTTCCGAATGAACCGGCATCCAGTTGGATCGCGGTCGAGGTGTTGCCATCGCCCGACTGCAGGATGTTGGCAGTGTAATTGTTGGTCGATTGCGTCACCGTGCTGGTGTTGTTCGACCCGGTCTGGTCGACATCGGCAGTCTGGGTGTTGCCGCTTTGCGTGGCGAACGACTGGTTGCCGGACAGGATCTGGAACACGTTGATGTCGCCATTGGAGCCGGACTGGGTCGCGACCGAGCTGTTGCTATCGCCGTCCTGTTCGACACTGGTGACATTGGTCGAACCCGACTGCGTGATGGCGGAGGTGTTGCCGACACCCGCCGTCAGGACGAATGCACCGTTTTCCGCGCCGCTCTGCACCACGGTCGACCCGTTGTTGTCGCCGACTTGTTCGACTTCGGCTTCCTGTTCGGTGCCCGATTGCGAAATGGTGCTGGTGTTGGTCAGCCCGCTGGTGTCGAGGTCGAACCCTTCCTGAACCACGGTCGCCAGATTCTGGTCGCCCGACTGGTTCACGGTCGATTCACTGTCCGTACCGATCTGTTCGACATCGGCGTTGGCATTGGTGCCCGACTGCGTGATGAAGGAGATGTTGGCGTCGCTGGTCTGCGACACATCGGCTTCATTGTCCGAACCGAACTGGGTCGCTTCCGAACGGTTGCCGTCGCCCGATTGTTCGATGTTGGCGGTCGAGTTCGGCCCGAACTGCGCGGTGATCGAGTTGTTGTCATCACCCGACTGCAGCACCGTGGCAGAGCCGTCGCTGCTGTTCTGGATCGCGTTGGAGAAGTTGCCGCCGCCCGTCTGGTCGATATCTGCAGTGCCGGTGGTACCGTTCTGCGTCACAAACGAGGTGTTATCGGCATCGCCCTGAAGCACGTCGGCAGAGTTGGTGGCGTTGTTCTGCGTGACTTCGGAACGGTTGTTGGTTCCAGTTTGCGATACGATCGCGCCCTGATCGGCGCCCGTCTGCGACACGATCGAGGTGCTGTCATCGCTCGCCTGATCGACATCGATCGAGCCATTGGTGCCCGATTGCACTGCCGTTGACGAGTTGCCGTCACCGTCCTGGAAAACGTCCGCAACGTTCGACAGGCCGGACTGCGTGATGCCCGATGAGTTGTCCGAGCCGCCGGTTACCAGGATTGCATCGGCCAGCGTGCCGCTTTGCGCGATGAAGGAGGAGTTGTTGTCGCCGATCTGGGTCGCGTCGATCTCGTTCTGGTCGCCGGCCTGGATGACGGTGCTGGAATTGGTCGCAAGGCTGCCGTCGAGATCAAAGCCTTCCTGAGCCACAATCGTCGAGTTGTTGGTGCCGCCCTGCGTCACATCGGAGGTGCCGTCAGTGCCGTCCTGCGTAACGGTGGTGCCGTTGAGCGAAGAACCCGCTTCCTGCGTGACCGTCGAATCATTGCCCGATCCGGTCTGCGTCACCGAAACGCTGCTGTCGCTGCCGTTCTGGGTAACCGTGCTCTGGTTCTGCGCAACGGCAGGCGCGGCAACTGCCAGCGCGAGAATCGATGCACCGGTAAAAATCGTGTTCTTCATCTATGTTCCCCCTGGCTGCACTCCGGAAATTGCCCGCAAGGCAGCTGCGTCATCGGTCCGACAAACGGCCCGAATTTCTCCTCAGATGACGCGGCTTACCTGTTAGCCGGACATAAGGGAATATACTTATTTCACAGGCGACAAGCTTACCCCCGGAATGATCGGAGCCGGGGCAATTCCGGCTTTCCTACACACCCGCCAATGTGGCTTGGTAAAGCGATGAAGCCCTGCCAAGCCCCTGCTCCTTCCCCAGCCAAGCGCACGCTCCTGTCACGCCGTTCGCGCCCGCCATTTTTCGTGCCGGTCAAACTGCGCGCGAGGAAGGATGGCTGGTCGGCGCGGGTGCAATGCGCTTTCCTTGCGCAGCTCTACGCCACAGGATCGGTCAGCGCGGCAGCGAGGTCTGTCGGGAAAAGCCGGGAAAGCGCCTATCGGCTGAAATCGCGTGCGGGCGCGGAAAGCTTTGCAAGCGCGTGGGACAGGGTGCTGGCTGGCCCCACGCGACCGGGCGAACACCGCCCGCGTCACCGTGAAATCGCGGATTGGCGAAAAGTCACACTCGAACAGCTCGAATGGCGGATCGAAACCGGTTTCTGGCGCCCTGTATTGTATCGCGGGAAGCAGATCTCGATCGTGCGAAAACCCGACAATTCCGCGCTTTTCCGGCTGCTCAGGCGAATCGACGCGCAGGCTGACAAGGCCGAGGCACGGCGATCATGAGGGCGTTGGGAAATATTTTTAAAACACCCCTTTCGGTGTTCCATTCACTGGCAAAGGCCAACAGCCTCGCCCACCTCAATCCGCGGCCAGCGCGCCGTTTGCAAATTCAGCCTGACCGATCACGTAGACGACATGCCGCGCATCCTGTCCGGCCATTCCGCGGCTTTCGCTGCGATCCGTCAGGCGGCCACCGATCTTCTCCATCGCCCGGCGCGAGCGCCAATTGCTTTCACCCACGACAAAGCGGCATTCGGCAATGCTGGCGAGCGCATGGGACACCATCAGCCGCTTCAACTCGCGATTGGCCGCCCCGCCCCAGTATTCGCGGGCAAGAAAGGTCCAGCCGATCTCGACCGAACCGCCGTCCGCTTCCTCAAGCCATTGATAGCGCGAGGAACCGATGATCGCCCCGCCAGAATCATTGGCCGCCTTGTCGATAACTGCCAGCGCGCCGCCGTGGGCCAGGGCATCGTCGAAAAACGCGCGGAACACCGGCTCCTGCCAGCGATCATGCGCAGGGTGGACTTCCCATATCAACGGATCGGATGCGACGGCGAACAGCGCATCCCAGTCCTCTTCGCGCAAGGGGCGAAGCAGCAGTGTCGGCCCTTCCAGCGTCGGCTGGCGATCGAGCATTCAGCCGGTCACGTCAGCGATGGCGGCGATGAACTTGTCGATGTTGTCCATAGTCAGCCCGGCCACGTTGATGCGCCCCGATCCGGCCATGTAGATGCCATGTTTCTCGCGCAGCTCCACCACCTGCTCCTTGGTCACGGGCAACATCGAGAACAGGCCGTTCTGATGGCCCAGCGGTGTCAGATCGACGCTGCCTGCGGTGCCGGCTTCGGCCAGACGGGCACGAACCTGGTTCATCCGGGCGCGCATCTGGTCAAGCTCGTCCAGCCATTGCGCCGTCATCGCCGGATCGCGCAGGATCAGGCGCACCGCCGCCGCGCCATGATCGGGCGGCATCGACCAGCTGGCACGGGCAAGCGCGTTGGCGTTGGAGAACGCCTTGTCGAGCGTGTCGCCGCCATCGGCGAGGATGTAAAACGCGCCCACACGATCGCGGTACATGCCGAAGTTCTTGTCGCAGCTGTAAGCGATGAACGCCTCAGGCACCTTGGCCAGAACGCTGCGAAGCCCCGCCGCGTCCTCTTCCATGCCGTTGCCCAGCCCTTGATAGGCGGAATCGATAATCGGGAAGATGCCGGTTTCGGCAATCGCGTCACCAATCGCCTCCCATTGCTCCGGGGTGTAATCGATGCCCGTCGGGTTGTGACAGCAGGCATGCAGCAGAATGCCCTCGTCTGGCCCGGCGCTCCGGATTGCAGCCAGCACCGCGTCGAGATTTGCGGTGCCATCCGCCGCCGCGTGATCGAAGGGCGCCCATTCAAGATCGAGATCGGCAAAGATCTGCGCGTGGTTGGGCCAGCTGGGCGTACCCATGTGCAGTTTCTTCAGTCCGGCCTTCTGCGCCAGTGCGACAGCCAGCCGCACCGCGCCGGTGCCGCCCGGCGTCTGCATCCCGGCAATGCGTCCGCCCATGGTCGCGTCGCTGCCGAAGATATAGGGCATCAACGCGTTGACGAAGCCGATGTCGCCTTCGGGGCCGAGGTAGCTCTTGCTCTCCTGCGTATCCACCAGCAGCCGCTCTGCAGCCTTGATCGCGCCGAAAACGGGCGTGTCGCCCTGTCCTGTGCGATAGACGCCGACGCCCAGATCGACCTTGTCGGGCCGGTCATCGGCAGCGTGGAGTTTGATCAGCGCAAGCAGCGCGTCAGGCGATTGCGGTTCGAGTCGGTCGAGCATGGCGCACCGAATGCAACGCATGGCCGCGTATCGCAACCGCAATTCTATCCGCTATGCCCCGGCTTGCTCTATCGGCAAGTCATGGGGCTACTGTGTGCAACCTCAGAAGGGCAACCAGCGCTGCTTCTTCGAAAAACGCATGTATCCGGCATTCACACCCAGCCGCACGCCCGCGCCGACGCGGATCGGGATCAGCACCACATCGCCCCGCCGCATGTAGCTGGCATGCAGGCCGCCTACGAAATAGGCTTGGCCTTCTCCGGCCGGGAACCGTTTGAAGATGTCTTCGGTGTCGTAAAGGTTGTAGACCAGCACGAAGGTGTTGCCCGCATTCGCCCCGGCATCGAAGCCGAGCGAGGGGCCGGTCCAATAGACCTTTCGTTCCCCTTCGACCTTGTGATGCAGTGTGCCCGAACCATAGCGAACGCCGAACACGAACGCGCCGCCACCTTCGCGGCCGATGATATAGCCATTCGGCTCGCCTTGCTTGCGCAGCAGGTCTTCGATGAGCCCGGCCAATCCTTCGGCGCCCTTGCCGAAAACGCCTTCAGCCGCGCCGATCAGATCGTCTTCGCCATAGGTGGCCGAAGTTTCCTGTGCAGTGGCGACCTGTCCGGTCGGGGCCGGTTCTGTCCACTGCGGGACGGGTTCGCCGCTCTGCGCCTGTGCGTAATCGGCAAATTCACCGTCAAAGCCGGAGTTGTCGACGCTCGGCAGATCGGGGAGAGAACCCGTCTGCGCATTGCGCAGCGCCGGATCGACCAGATCGGCATCGATCGCGCCGGTGTCGGCATTGCTGTCCACTGCGCGCTGGCCGTTTGTCTGATAGGCCTCGAACGCGGCATCGGGATCGAAGGATTCGACTTCCTGAGCCGATGCAGGCGAAAGCGCGAGCATGGCCGCGACCACCACCGTACCCACCCAACGAGACAGCCTGTCGGAAAGCCGCTTCGTTTCCGCCTTGGTCGACCAAGCATCTGTTTGCATGTCGAAATCGCGCATGGTTCGCACCTCTTGTCCCTTTGCGTCCAGCATTCGAGTCGGACCTTCTCATTTCGGAAAAGAATCCTTCCTGCGTTTCCGGGCAACGGCACGGCGGCGAAGCGAATCGAAAACGCGGTGAAACGAGTCGGTATCTGCCTGCGGATTAAGCGCAGATGGACGGGGCATTCGAGGCGGGCGGAATGGGTGCACACAATTCTGGCCGATTCCACCCTTGCCGCACCCGATAACGCCGACTATAGCGCGCGGCTCGCAGCCAAAACGCGAAGCGTCGCGGAGACGTGGGTGAGTGGCTGAAACCAGTTCCCTGCTAAGGAACCGTACCCGAACCGGGTACCGAGGGTTCGAATCCCTCCGTCTCCGCCACCTATACCATCCCAAGAGATCCCAGAAAGTCCCTGAAAGCCCCAGAATTCTGCGGTTTTTCGGACTTGCAATGGAATCTCTTGTTCTTATTTTGTTCCTACTGCCCCCACAATGTCCCCCACACTTTGTGGGGGTGAATGTGGGGGCGAAGCGGAAAGGATGGATATGGGAAAGCTCACTCAAGGCCAGATTCGGCAGCTCAAGGAACCAGGTCGCTACAGTGATGGCGACGGCTTGTTTCTCGAACTCAACAGGCCAGGAAAAGGCAATTGGCAACTACGCGCCACCGTGAATGGGCGAAGGCGCGACATTGGGCTTGGTCCTCTCGACCTGATCACAGTCCATGAGGCCCGCGAACTCGCCATTGACCTGCGACGCGACATCAAGCGGGGGATCGATCCTATCGAGGAGCGCAAGCGCAAGAAGATCGAAATTCTTACCTTCAAAGCTGCTGCGGAGAAGGTTCATTCAGAACAAAAGGCGACTTGGAAGAACGGCAAACATCAGGATCAGTGGATTAAGACGCTCGAAATCTATGCCTTTCCGAAGCTCGGCGACCGGCTGGTTAACGAGATCGAGGGGCCGCTCATCCGTGAAGTGCTGCTCGATTTCTGGCTGGAGAAGCCAGAGACGGCTCGCCGGGTAAAGCAGCGGATAGGCGTTGTGCTGGATTGGGCATACGCAAACGGAATGCGCGCGACCGAAGCGCCAATGCGCTCGCTGAGCCGCGCACTGCCACGACAGCCGAAGCAGGACGGTCATTTCGCTGCGATGCCCTATGAGGATGTCCCAACTTTCTTGAAGCATCTGCATAAGCGAACGAGTGTCGCACGGCTCGCGCTTGAGTTCCTGATCCTGACTGCCTCTCGATCGGGGGAAGTGCGGGGTGCTAAATGGGCGGAGATCAATCTGGACGCAAAACTCTGGACTGTCCCTGCAGAGCGGATGAAGGTTGGAAAGGAACACGTGGTCCCGCTGACCGATGTGGCAATCGACGTGCTCGAACGTGCCAGACCTTACTACGCTGAATGCAGCGATCTGGTCTTCCCCGGTCGCAACGTCTTGCGTCCGATGTCCGACATGACGCTGCTAAAGATTCTGCGCTACGCGAAGCTACCCTTCACTGTTCACGGCTTTCGATCTGCATTCAGGGATTGGGCAGCGGAGAAGACCAGCTATCCCGGTGAGGTGGCGGAAGCGGCACTAGCCCATACGGTTAGCAACAAAGTGGAGGCCGCCTATCGCCGCACCAATTATCTGGACAAACGACGCGAACTTATGCGCGAGTGGTCAGATTTCTGCATGGGAGGGTAAAGAAGAACTCTCATGAGCACGGCGGCTTTGCGCCCCAATTCAAGACGCAGCGACCAGATTCTTAGTTGCCGAAAGCTGACATTCTCAAGGGCTATTCCGGCCAATACTGATGACGATGACCAACTCACATTCACGTGAGTTCGCCCATTGAAAGCCAAACATCACAAGCCAAACGGCTTCTCGCGCGAAAACGAGATACCGAGCAACGCACTCTTCGCTAACCATTGTTTTTTCGGATATAATGGCATTAATCTGGAAGACGATGTCCAGGCAGAGCAAAAACACGACGAAATCCCGGCTGCTCAAAGCCGGAATAGCGGAATTCGCCATACATGGATATCGTGGTGCTTCATTGCGCGACATCGCCAAGCGGGCCGATACAAATGTCGCTGCGGTTCGATACCACTACGAATCCAAAGCGAAGCTTTGGCAAGCTGCGGTTGAGCATCTCTACAGTGAACTGGCCAAAGCAATCCGGGAAGATGAGTCTCGGTTGAAAGCCAAATCAACTCGCGACACGATCAGGATCGCAACTCGCAATTACATCGTCTTCTCGGCAAAAAATCCGGAGCTATACAGGATCACCCTGTTCGAGATGATCGAGGGTGGAGAGCGTCTGGAATGGCTCGCGCAATACCAATTGCGGGAATTCATGGAGCGATCAATGGCCTGGACGTCAATCGCACAACAGAGCGGAATTTTCCCGGAAGAGATTGCCCCTCTCAACCTGGTGTATGTGATGATGGGCGCGATCCAGACCATCTTCATGATGGGCCCACAGATTGAGCGAAGCTTCGGAATTGATGTTTTCGATGACGCGCAAGTCGAGAAACACGTCGACACAATTATGCGGCTTTTCAGATTTTAAAGCGTTATCATAGCCTTATTCGGATGAAGACCGAAGCGAAACAAATTTAAACGATCGTATCATTTTTGCGAGTTTTCCTGGCGCAGGATGTCGCGCAGTTTCCACACAGTGAGTTAGCCATGTTGGTTCGAGCCACCGATCTCGGTGAAAAACGGTTTGATCATTCGGCAATTACAGGAGTCTCGTCACATCGTTGAATACTGAAAAGCATAGCGAAAAGCTCATAAAATCGAGCGTTCGCGCATTGGGAGAGGAAAATGAGGGTTTCTTTAAGGACCAAACGTCGGTCCCTTAGATCTGCGTCTTCAATATTGGCGACTGCAATAGGATTGGCCGCAGCACCGGCGGTTTCTGCTCAAGATGCTGCATCAGCCGAACCGTCTGCGACGGAAGATTTCGAAAGCAACGTGATTGTCGTTACTGCGCGCAAGCAAGAAGAAAGCCTGCAAGAAGTACCCGTTTCCGTTGCAGTGATCAGTGGGGAAGCGCTCGCCGCCAATCGCATCGATGAAGCGGCAGACATTGTCGGTCGAGTTCCTGCGTTGAACGTGCAGATCGGTGGTTCTGGAGCAAGCGCTCAGATATCGCTACGAGGTGTCGGATCCAGCAACATCTCCAACGCCTTCGATTCCGCAGTAGCTTTAAACTATGATGGCGTCGCCGTTAGCACGCAGCGGTTACTACAAGCGGCATTTTTCGACGTTGAACAAATTGAAGTATTGAAGGGTCCGCAGTCGCTCTTTTTCGGCAAAGCTGCTTCTGCCGGTGTGCTATCCTTGCGTTCCGCCAATCCCACCGACGATTGGGAAGTCTCCGGCCAGGCCAGCTATGAGTTCGAAGAACAGGGAGTTACTTTCGGCGGTTATGTTTCAGGACCCCTGTCCGAAACACTGGGTATCCGTGTCGCGGCAGAATATCAGGACATCGAAAAATACGTCGAATTGCAGGACGACGTGCCAGCCCTTGATCGTAACAAGGGTCTCACAAACTTTATCGGCCGCGTGACTTTAGATTGGGAGCCGAGCGATACGTTCAGCGCCAATCTGAAACTCAATTACAACTCGCAGCGCGGAGAATCGCTGTTGCAGTTTACCGATGTATTCTGCGGCGGAGATGGTCTGCCGGATCCCTCTGTGCTGGGCGTATTCGGAGTGAGCTTCGCGCCAACCCATGACTGTGATATCAATGACAGTAGGTTCCCGACACCCGACGGAAATGCGGCCATCAACAGCGTTCCAACCGGCACCGTCGGTTCGGATCGGGCCGACATCTCGCAAGCGTTCAACGACACAGACTTGTTCTTTGGCAGGCTGGAAATGGACCTTGCGTTGTCAGATAGCCTGACCCTGTCGTCGCTGACCGGCTATGTCGATATGGACAATGAATATAACGATTCGTTCAATTCAACTGGTCAATTGCCCGATGGAAGCGCAGCCGGACTTATAGCGCCCTTCAGCAACACCTTGGAGCAATTCACTCAGGAAATCCGTCTGACGAGCGATTTCGATGGCCCGGTCAATTTTATGCTTGGAGCATTCTACGAAGATCGAACCAACGGTCTAAGTACATCGCAAAACGCTTTCAATCCCTCGCTTGTGCTCGGTCCTGATCCGGTAACAGGTTTCACGTTCGATTGGTTCGCTGACCGTCCAATCGATTCCGAGGCGATTTCGCTTTTCGGCAGCGCCACTATTGACCTTTCCGATCAATGGGAACTTTCAGGTGGCGTGCGCTGGACCGACGAAAACAAATCGACTGTTATCGCGTTTCCCTATGTTCATTCATTCATTACGACAGCATTCGGTGCTGTAGCGTCTGGCTTCACTACTGATGGCATTGAGTTCAGTGACAGCAACCTCGCTCCTGAAGTGGTGCTACGCTACACTCCTAGTGAAGACATCAATATCTATGCGGCGTTCAAGACCGGTTTCAAATCAGGCGGGGTGGATAACAACCTGCTGCCGACCGGGACGATCGTGCCGAATCTGAACAGTTCCGACCCAGCCGTCGCAGAAGCCGCAGCAGATGCGCTGCGCTTCGAATCAGAAACTTCGCTTGGCGGAGAATTCGGCTTCAAATCGCAATTGGCAAATCGCTCGATCGTTCTGAACGCGACGGCGTATTACTATGTTTTCGACAATCTGCAGGTTCAGAATTTCGACGCACAGATATTTAACTTTGATACGACTAATGCGGGCGAGCTTACGACGCTCGGTATAGATGTGGACTGGTCGTGGTTCACCCCTGTCGATGGATTGAGCTTTTCAGGTTCTCTAGCGTGGCTTGACGCGGAGTTTTCCGACAGCTTCCTGGTCCCGACGACTGGTGACGATCTTGAGGGTCGCAGACCAGCGCGCGCTCCGGAATTTTCTGGTAATGTCGCTGTCGATTGGCAGCTTCCGCTATCCGACAGTTTGGAATTGGGATTCAATGGAAATCTTGCTTTCACGACGTCTTACATCACTGCAAACAGCACGCTCCAAACCTTCGATCAAGCCGTCCGTAATGCCAATGGCTCGCTCAACAATCTGGAGCAGAATGGCTACGTCACGCTAGATGGCGGGATTTCTATCGGCGCTCCAAACGAAGCGTGGGAGCTATCCCTTATCGCCCGCAATCTCACCGACAAGCAATGGATCAACACGTCCAATAACGCCCCATTCGTGGGCGGTGGCGATGATTATGTTGTAACGCTAAATCGCGGGCGTCAGATCTTTGTCGAGGTCGGATTCAAGTTTTAGTCGGCGCTCTCTTCCGGCTAATTTAATGGGCGGGCGCTCTTTGTCCCAAGGCGCTCGTCCACCTTACTTTTTGAAGAGAAACACGAGGGCCCCAACAGCGTGGATGAACGCCTATGTGTGAAAGGCAGGCAGCGTTTGGAAACTCAATCGACGTCCGAAGAAACACGCGTCCGTCAGCCGACTGACTTTTCGGTAAACTCAGCCAACCCTGATCGCGTCGCTGAGGAGTTAGCACCACTTGATCGCAAGATTGGCTGGTTGGCCGTTAACCGCTTTACTTACCCTTTTTTGCGCTTGCTCGCGGGATTGAGCAGGTCAGAAATCGATTTGCCAGACGTGGATATCGAAACTTCAGGACTATTGGGTGAGGGCACTATTCTTGTCTCTCCAAAGACGCGCACCGGCGCTGGCGCGCTAATACTCATCCATGGCGGGGGCTACGTGATGGGCAGCCCACTGGACGTAGTGCCCAAAGCCGCATTTTTCGCGAGCCATCTTGGCGTGCCAATCATTTGCCCAAAATACCGCTTGTCTCCCAAAGCTCGTTTTCCGGCGGCTCTCGATGATTGCCATCACGCCTGGAGTGCACTCTTGGCGAGTGCTAAGCAACTTTCGATCGACCCGGGTAAGATCGTAGTTGCAGGCTATAGTGCTGGCGCCGGTCTGGCCGCGAACTTGGTTCATCGGTTGTGTGACGAACGGGCGACACAACCGGCTGCTCAGATGCTGGTTTACCCTATGCTCGATGACCGTACAGCTGCAGGCAGGGAATTAGATAGGCCGAGGCACCGTGTCTGGAGCAACCGCAACAATCGCTTCGGATGGGAAGCTTACCTTGGTCACCCGGTCGGTGAGGACTGCGAACGTTATTCTGTCGCAGCACGGCGCAACGATCTGACAGGGCTTCCTCCGACCTGGATAGGCGTTGGAACTTGCGATCTGTTTCTCGATGAGAATAGGGAATTCGCGCAGCGCCTCGCGAACGCCAAAGTCGATACGACCTATGTTGAAGTGCCAGGCGCAATTCACGGGTTCGATATGGCAGGCACCGAGCTGGGTCGGGCATTTTCAGACTCTCAGGCTAACTTTGTGAACAGATTCACATCATGACCCGGGGTCGTCAGTATAGCTGAACCGGTAACGAGATGGAGTGCTGAAGGTCGGGCGCTTCCATGCCAAGACTCTATAATCCAGATTGTCCCTTCAAACGCTTCGATCATCACCAGAGGTCATTCGACTTGTGACGATGATTTAAGGCCGCTTTCTGCTCCAGAGCAAGCCCTACGTGAGTGAGTGATTTGGCCTCAATAGGTTGGGAACAATCGAATTGCAGACCATGGCCCAAAGGTCCGCTTTGCGCCTTCATTCAAGACGCTGCCACCAGAAATCTAGGTTACCAAAAGCGGACCTCCGATTGTGCCAAACAGTGTCCTAGCTTCGTTGCTCGATCGCTAGACGACTATAAATCGGTCCGAGCTGTCGTTGATGAGCTCGGGCCCGTCTTTTGTGATGATGACTAGATCTTCCAAATGAGCCGTCCCGCCAAGTCCGCTATCAAGTAATGGCATATCCACTGAAAGCACCATGTTTTCCTCCAGTGCGATATCCGCTTTGCGATAACTGCCGTAGCTGGCGATATTTTCGTCGTCGGAATGGTTTAGACCGATCGTGTGCGGATTGAGAGCGAAACCCACATCTATATTGGTGTCAGCAAAGAGCTTTTGGCCAAGGGCAAGAAGCTCTGAGAACCGTAGCCCTGGCTTGAGTTCGACGAGCAATCGGTCCCAAGTGTTCGAAAGTGCCGCCACGATCTTCGACATCTCACGATTTGGCTCACCGACGCAAACAGTTCGCCCGTAATCCCCATGGTAGCCGCGGAAGGTGCTGACGCAATCGATGAGGAAGCTGCGGCCGTCTTTCACTTCCCCTTGCGAGGTGCGCGGGATCAGCGTGTCGATCATCATGTAGCGCGCTGTCGTATCGTGGGCACCGCACTGCTTCCAGAACTCCGAGCGCAGATCATCGAATGTGGCCCCATCGCGAACCGCCATCGCTGTCTTGCGCGCAGCGGTGGCATTGGCGGTGGCCGCATAGCGCATAAGCGATAGTTCGAGCGGCGTTTTCTGAACGCGGATGCGCCGTATGAGATTCTCACCATCCACGAAGCGGAGATCTTTCCCGCTGCGCTCTAATAACTCACGGATACGTAGGTCGTCGATCGCCACGGTTCTATTGGGCAAGGGATTATCCAACACCTGCTTGACGAGCGCTGCCTCCATCGATGCCCGGATGATCTCGCTTTCACTTGCCACAACTTCATGCCGAATTTGCTCCGAAGCGCTTTCCGGATGAATGGAATTACGCCTTGTCATGAACGACTTGCCAAGAGCTTCCGCGATCGCTTGCGGATCGCCCAACTGCACATACGCCTCAGGATCTACCGGCGCGCCGACAATACTGACGTCGAGCAGTGTAAGCCGACTATCGGGGATCCCTTGGAAGTAAAGGCCGACCTGCGAGGTGATCATCGTCGGTCTAAGGTCGCCGTGCGCGGAGAGGGTCGCAAAGTCAATCCCGGCATCATAGCCGAGCAGAAGAGCACTAGGCTCGCTTGCGGTAAGATAGTAATAGTTGGCGAGCCGAGAACATATTAGAAGGTCCACCCCTTCCGCTTCCATAACTGCCTGCGCCCGCGCCTGATTCAGAAGCAGACCTTCCAATTCGACAGGTCTAGCTGCGTTCATGGGGGGCGCGAAGCGTCCACCCAACGTCACATCCTGCGCGGCACCACTGCTGCCCGTCTCTTTGTGCGCCGTCGCTGCAGCGGCAATGCCCGACGTCGCAAGACCCGCAAGTGCCGAACGTCGAGTCATGCTCATGCGCCCGATTCCACCGTCTCCGGCACTACGAAGAGCTTCACCATGCTTTCGATGTGACGCTCAATCTCTTCTTCGGCGAATATGTCGACACCGAAGTGCTCGTTCAGTTCGGGAGCAGCGAGAAACAGGCTGCGCGAAGCGGCTACATTCATGTGGTAAAGGTTTAGTGGTGGTATGTCGTCACGAAAGACGCCTTCCTCTTGCGCCAGGGCAGTGCGAGTAATGGCGCGCTCTGTAAAGGGCCGCAAGTAGTTTTCGGCAAGCCAATCGTATCGATCGCTGCGCACGATAGTCTCGAACATAATGATACGCGCGAGTTCCGGTCGCCGGGCATTAAATCTAACATAGGCACCAATATGTTCGACCACCTGTTCACGTGCAGATAGTCGGCCCCAATTGTCCGAGTTGGCAAAAACCATTTGCTCCATCCGCTGAAAGAGATACGCGACAGCAGATCGCCACAAATGGGTTTTGGAGGAATAGTGATATTTAATAGAGCCATGGTTGACCCCGGCCAAATCCGCAATCTGCCTGACGGAGGTGCCGGCAAAGCCATATTGAGCGAAAACCTCCACTGCTGCCTTGAGCAATTTCGATCGAGTATCAAGTTCTAATTCAACCTTCATTCTGAATCTCTAGTTTTTGAGGAAGCCTTGGGGTTAGAATTCCTTGGTGACCCGTATACCCCATTGCCTCGGTTCGCCTACCAGTCGATTGGAGATACCGCCGAACAGGCCAAGCGCAATTCCGCTGGTGAAGTATTCCTTGTCGAGGATATTCGAACCAAAAAGCGCTATTTCGGCACCGCCGAAATCGCCGCCGAAGTCGAGAATTTCGAGGTCTATCTGGGCATTGAGCAGCCCATAATCATCGACGACGGCTTCGCCCGGGCGCAAGATCGCGGCCAATGAAGGGCCGGCCAATTCTTCCTCACCTATGTAGAAATAGTTGGCCTGAAGCCCAAGTCGCAGGTTGTCCGAAAGATCGGTTTCGTAACGCGCATTCAGGCTGAATTGCCATTCCGGCCCTCCGATTGGTTCCTCGCTCCGATCGATAATGTTGCCGGCGGCGTCCTGGTCGAGGAATTCGTCGAACTCGGAGTTGGTATATCCCAATGTTCCGCCGAAGCTCAGTCCTTCGGCCGGAGCTAGCTGGAGTTCGGCCTCGAACCCCCAGATGGTCGCTTCGGCCGCGTTGCGCAGAACGGTTACAGGAATGGGGCTATCGGGATCAAAAGCGGTGCGCTGAATGTCGGTGTAGTCTGAATAGAAAAGTGCGGCGTTCAAGCGCGCGAGGCGGCCGAATAGATCGGATTTGAAGCCGATCTCATAGTTCGTGACGAATTCGGGCTGGACGATGGTCGAGATGTTGTCCTGGTCGATCGCGCCTGAGCGGAAACCCCTGGATACGCTGGCATAGAGGAGTAGCGGATCGTTGGGTTGATAATCAATGCTGCCGAGCCACGACCATCCGTCAAAACTCGCTTCGTTTTCCGCAGCGGTCACAAGAGAAGCGACCCTCCGTTTCTCGTCAGTATATCGTACGCCGCCAGTCAGGCGGACGCCCGGCGCAACTTGAAACGTATTCTGGGTGAAGACGGACCACGTCTCGTTCTCAGCTTCAGTCGAAGAATCGAGCCCGAAGCCAATCAATCGATCGATATCAACGCCTTTTTCTTCCGAATAAAATGCGCCGATTTTCCAAACGAGGCGATCATCCTGAGTGCTGCCGGCGAGGCGAAGTTCCTGTGCGAATAGATCGGAATCTTGCCCCAGCCTAACAGCGGTGCTCGGTGCCGACTGCACCAGCGTATCGGAAGATTGGTCGCGATAGCTGGTAATCGATGTCGCCGTAGCGTTTCCGATCTCGAGTTCGACAGTTGCGTTGATGTTTAGCTCGTCGGAAACGGCAAATGGCGCTTCAACGCGGAAATCGTTCCCGACGTAGAAGTCGGGATTGGTTGATTCGAGCGCCAAGAAACCGCCCCCTGCGGAGCGTAGCGACCGAAAGATTGAAGTCGACTCGTCAATCTCATGATAGTCAGCATTCAAGCGGATCGAAAATGACGGACCTGGTGCCACGAGAACCGATCCACGGAAAAACATTTCGTCATCGTCCGCAAGCTGACGTCCGGTCAGGGTGTCGAGGCCCGAACCTCCTTCGCCGAAACCGTCTCTGTGGGTGAGTGCTGCACCAAGGCGGACTGCAGCGACGTTGGTGGAAAGTGGTACGTTCACAACTAATTCGGCGTCGGTCCGATCAAAGGAGCCCACAGTGAATTCGGCGTACCCTCCGAAACTGGCTGTGTCGGGCGCAGTTGTCACGACATTGACCACTCCCCCAGTTGTATTCTTACCGAATAGCGTACCCTGCGGGCCTTTGAGAACTTCGATGCGCTCGACATCGAAGAGGTTGGTGAATAGGCTTGTGCCCCTTGTGATCGGCGCACCGTTAATATTAATGCCGACAGCCTGATCGGCGTTGAGAGTAAGGAATCCGCTTGACTGCCCCCGAATGGTCAAGTCAGCAAAAAGTGCACCGGTCGCGCCATTAGGCCGAACATCAAAGTTGGGAGTAAGTAGCGCGATATCGGCAAATTCAGTTAGCCCGGCATTTTCGAGCGCTTCTCCCGAAAAGGCCGTGATAGCCACGGGCACATCCTGGATGTTCTCCTCGATCTTGCGCGCCGTAACGACGATCACATCGTCTTGAGCGACCACTTCGGTCGAGGTTGCAAAGGCGCCCGAGGCCAGAGCAAATGCGATTACAGAGCGGGACAAGCCCGCTAAACGTTCTTTACTGAAATGTGCCATTAATCCCTCCCCGATCAGGAGCACCGTCAATTCCGGCTGACACAATGGCAGGGGAACGGACGACGTCCGATCGTGGATGAGATTAATCAACCAAAAATTATACGAAACTAACATTTTTGATCCAAGTGGATAAATTGTCTTCAATAGGTGAGCGATCAGCTTGCGGGCGAGCTATTGAGTATCGTTCAAGAGCGACTGGACTTATGCACCTCAGTCCAACCAGTCGCCAACGGCAGCTTGGATCGTTTTCTTCGCTAGAACGGCCATTCCGCTAACGGCCCACTTCACGCCAATTAGCTACAAGCCAATCTCGAACGGCTTGATCCGCTCCTTAGTGAGCTCTGGTGCCTTCTCTCGCTCGACCAGCAGCTCTTTGTTAGCCGCTTGGATCTGGCCCGCGCTCCGTCCCTTGGCTGCCGCCATCCCAAGCCGTTCGGTGGTTTCTGCTGCCGAAGTCTTCTCGCCTAGATTGGTCGAGATACCTCTTCCAACCTTGTCTCGGTTGTTGACAATCAGCGTAAGCTCATCCCGCAGGCGCGTGATCGTGACAAGGAAGTTGCGCTGCGAGAGCAGTCGCCGCTCGCGACTGTCGAGCACGGCAATGCCCTTATCTGCCGTGAGGCCCTGCGCCATGTGGGCGTTGAGCGCGTAGGCCAGGTCGATCCGCTTCAGCATCGGATCGTTCGGCTTCAGTCTATGCTCCATGCCGCTGGAGCTCTTGACCGAAACGCCGTCCTTGTCGATCGCAGTCACGGTTGCCTGGTCTGCATTGATCATTCCGCGTGTGTGGTCGCTGGCCGTCCAACGGATGGCGTCCCCGGTATAGAGATCGAGATCCTTCTTCTCGAACAGCTGCAATGCTTGGTCGCTGCCCTTCGCCGATAACCTCGCTGGCACGAAGCGGCGCAAATGCCCTCGCTCATCGCGAAGCGTAACAACACCATTCTCAATATCCACGGCGGCGATCTCATGACTTCCGCGCCCAAGCCTATGGCGCGATTGACGGCTTGCCACTTCCAGCACCATGCCCGGCGCGTAATTGCGCACGTAGCGCAACTCCTCGCGGGTCGCGTTCACGCGGGATAGAACTTCTAGGCGAACGCTTGCTGGTCCTATTTCGCCATTTACAGCTAGCCCGGTTTGAACCGCGGCATTTATTTCGGAGCGCAACCGACGACCTGCGGCGAAGATCGACGTGCGCCCGCGCTCGGCAGGAGGAAGAGACAGCCAGCGTTCCGCCGCAACAATTGCGCTGTTCTCTTGGACCTCGACGATGTGATTCTTGAGATGTTCTAGTGCATTACTGGTCTTGCCCGACTGGGCCGCCTGCTGCGCCCTCTTCAGGGTATCGGAGCGGGCGCGAAGATTGTGGTCCATGCGCGCCGTTTCGGTCCCTGCGCGCTGCGCCAGAGCAAAAGGCTTGCCCGCCTCGACAGCCCCCAACTGCTTTTCGTCTCCCATCAGCACAAGGCGATCCACCTTGAGCAGATTAGCAAGCCGGATCAGCCGATCCTGGTCGCGGGTAGAAACCATTGAGGCTTCATCAAGAACGAGAACAGTATCGCGATACTCGTCGCGCGCAGCGAGGATCTTGGCTCTGCCTGCCGAGCCATCGAGCAGCTTACGATTCTGCCCGAGAAAGCGATGCAATGTCATCGACGGGATGCCTGTATCCTTCTCCAACATGCGCACCAGTGTGTTCTGAACCCCGAGGCCGATGACCTTCTTGCCATGTTCTTCCAACAGTTGATTAAGCGGACGCAACACGCTCGATTTGCCCGCTCCTGCCACACCCTGGACGGCTACGACGCGATTGGTCGAAGACAGGATCAACCGGCCTGCTGCTTCCTGGCCTGCGTTTAGCTTCATCCCGTAGTTTAGAGCCGCCGATGCTTGCAGGTATGGTCCTGCGGTGTCCGCGTTTAGGATCGAACGAACTGCGCCGTTTCCCTTCTCGATCTCGGCCAACATGCGAGTCTCCAGCGTCAATGCATCGGACGTCGTCAGCCACCCTTTCTGCGCGCCTCGCCCGCGCAAAAGCGCGCCCTGCTGGGCAAGTTGACCGATACGTTTTTCGACAGACTTCATCGTCGTTGGCAGGCCGAAATCGAGCGCAGCTTTGGCAAGATCTGTGGCGGTAAAAGCCGCCTCTCGCTCGGATAGATGCCGCACCGCCGATGCGACCGCATGAGCTGTCGCAATCTCTTCCCTGCCCTTCATATGAAGCCGCTTGGGGATGAGCGGGTCGCCCTCCTTGATGCCCATTCGCTCGGCGACGCTGGCGATCATTGCCTTGCCCCGTTCAAGTAAGGTGGGGCGATCATTCGCCCGCTTCGTTGCCGCTACTATCAACTCGTGCGAACGTAGCTTGGCGTCGCGCACCATGCCTTCAAGGTCGAGCCCGTGGTCCCAAGCCTGTCCTTCCCATTGGCTCATCAAGGCATCGCGATCGACATCGCTTTGCTTGGCCTGCCGGGTTGCCAGCGTCGCCACCACACCCGCCTCGAGCCCGCCGCCGCGTCTTGCTTCAAGCACCTCCTGCCGCCGCGTCGAGAATGCCATCACTGTGTCACGGTCGATACCCTTGGCTTCGAAGTTGCCATGCTTTCCGAACTCGCCGATCCGGTAGCCAAGCTTCTCAGCCTCGATCCGGAAGCGCGCCATTGTCATGGCATTCAGCAGCGTATTGTGCTGCCACAGCTTGTCATTGCGCAGCGCCCTCCACTTGCCGTCCTTGTCCTGCGTCATATTGGCGACGACGGCATGGAAGTGCAGGTTCGGTTCCTGGTTGCGGTTGGTGTCGTGCTGGAACACGGCGACGGTCAGGTTGTCGCTGGCATGCAGCCGTTCTTTGCCACCCTTCTCGGTGCGATATTGGGCCGCATTTTTCTCCGCCCATTGGAGCGTTTCGACGACAGCAGAACGGTACGCGTCAATGATCCGCTGATCCTTGCCGACGAGCGCCAGAAGCGACCAGCTCTTTGGCAGTGAAAAGGTCAGGTCTGTCCCCGCCCGATGGTACTGACCCTGGTGCCCGATCCGTTCGCCATTAGGCAGCTCGCCGCGCAGGATTGCCTCGAACGCTTTGGCATCGACCGTGCCCGAAAGACCCAACCTTTCGGCACCCTTACCGACCCAGATTCCGGACCGGTCAGCGTCCGCCTTGGTGTAGTAATTGTCGTTAGCGAAGTAGTTGGCCGCACCACCAGCCGAGCGAACATTGGCAACCGAAAGCATCGCTCAGCGCCCCTCACGCTTTGCTGCCTTGCGCTCGCGATATTCACGGATGCGTCGTTGGTAAGCGACCACCACACGGTCCCGCAGTTCCTTGTCCTTGTGGGTGCGAAGCCAGCCATCGAGGGCGATCTTGGTGAACAGTAGATCGGCCAGAACCTGATCGCGGAATGCCTTGTCCTGGGGTTCGTCTAGAGCGTCGATGACAGTGAGTTTCAGCCACTGGCTGACGCTCATATGGGCTGCATCAGCAGCAGCTTTTACAAGGGCATGAAGGTCTTCGTCGACATAGCATTGAAGGGCAAACCGCACGGCGTCACCTTACGTTTGGCCGACCCTCCACGGCCCAATGACCCCTCTGGACTGACATCAGTCTACGGCAACGAGGACCTTGTAGGAAAACGCTATTTTTCGACTTCAAATTAATGGCTTAGTGGCAAGCAACTCACATGTGAGTTGCGGATCGCGGAGTGACATCAGATGACATTACTTGGCGACAACTGCCGAAATGTCAGCGAAACCCGCAGAATTCCTCGCCTCCCAAACACCGGATCTCCGGGTACGGTGTGCTCAGTTTTCCCATGCCTGCGCGCGGTGCCCAGTGACTTTGAGCGTCATTTTTCGAGCGACCTTCGACAACTATACTGACGGAGCGTAAGCAAGGCTCCGAGAGGTAGTAATGGCGACAAACCTCGCCTAGCCAATGGCCTCTAGCAGCTCGTCGTACCCTTCGATCTTCTTGAATTGAACCTCTGGCGAGACATCGCGGAAATACCTCTCGGCGCTGTCGATGCTTTGCAGCTCAGCCATCCTTAGTTGCTCTGAGCTCGTGTCCGCCTTCGTTTCCGCGACAAAGTAGATTTGTCGCTCTCCAGCAAACTCCAGGGCTATGGCCCAATCCGGATTATAGCTTCCTCCCGGCGTTGGGATCATGAAGCCACGAGGTAGCTTCGCATATACAATGACTTCCTCGGCCGCCTCCAACTCCTGCGCGAAACTACGCTCGTTCTTGGAGTCGACTGCTACGTAGTTGTAGACGTGGTTCGACGCTTCGAGCGCTCCTTCCAACGGTATCTCGTATCTGTCGGTCTCGAAGATTGAAACGTCGTAGGTCTGCCCCGTTTTTTCATAGCGCAGGGACTCGATTGCCAAGGCCACCTTCTGGCGGCGGATCAACTCTGCGGCTTTGCGCAGGAACATTTCCGGGTTCTGGCCGAACATCGCAAAGGTGCTTGCATTGATACCGGTGAGAATGCGCCCTGCCGTTTGCCGGGTAAGCCGCGTTAGAGATGCGAGCTGGCCGATCAAGTCGAAGCGAACTTCGCTTTCGACCGCGTCTTCGTGGTACTCGGACCGCGATCGTTCTTCGCGGAATGCGGAGCGGCTGCGAACGTCCTCTACCCCAATGCCGGTGCTTAGCTCCGCACCTGTCACGATGATCCGTTGGCGGTCCACTGTCAGGTCGCTGTCGAGCCGCGCTATGGCGCTCGCGATCAGTTTTTCGGTATCGAAGTCAGTGAAATAGACCGCCTTCTGGTTGATCCGGTTCCAGAGCTCCAGGAACGCTTCCTTCTCTAGATTTTTCCGGCGCACTTCGGGCATGACCGTTTTGCGCCCATTGCCTGTCATCCGGCGAAGCGCGGTTTCGTCGAATACGGTATCGACCAATGCCACATACTCTGCTGCTTGCTCTTGCAGGGTGTAAGGGAAGCTCGCCCATACAGCCTGGGCTTCGGTTGATGCTTCTTCGATTTTGCCCGATGCTCCTGCGGAAACGGCCTCTGCAATGGTGTCGCGGCTCTCATGCCACTTCGCTGTGATGTGCCGGGCAGGATCGATATAGCGCTCGCCGATCAGCCAGTATTCGAGCTCTGAGGCTTGGGCCTGGGTGACTTCTTGCGGGCCGGTTGGCGTGGTGATCGAGAGGGTCTGGAAATAGGCCGCTGTCGCCTCGCGCTGCCGTCCCTTGAGCGCGTCGGCCATCTCGTCTTGGAGCGCCTTGGCGAAGTCGTCATAGCTCTCGGACGCGATGACGGTGAGGACGTTGATCTGATGCACGACGCTCTTGTCGTCGGTGCGGTGGCCATCAGCGTCGACGCTGATGCGCAGACCGCGCCCTACTTCTTGCCGCTTGCCGATTTCGTGGTCGGATTGCTTGAGCGTGCAGATTGTGAAGACGTTTGGATTGTCCCAACCTTCGCGCAAGGCTGAGTGCGAGAAAATGAAACGAACCGGCTCGTCGAGCGACAACAGGCGACCTTTGTTCTTCAGGATCAGGTCGTAGGAGGACTCGTCCCGCGCTTCGCCTTTCTCGTCCCCGGTCTTGTTGACCGACGGGTCGACCATGCGGCCTTTTTTGTCGATCGAGAAATACCCGTCGTGGACCTCGTCGGGGCGGTCGCGCTTCACATAGGTCAGCCAGGCCTGGTCAGTCGTATCGAGCTCCTTCAGCTCATCGAGCGCGCGCTGGTATTCGTCCTCGAACATTTGCGCGTATAGGCCATTCTGCTTCTCGCCGTCTTCATCATAGAGGCGGTACTTCGCGACCTCGTCGATGAAGAACAACGAGAGCACCTTGATCCCCCGCGCATGCAGCAGCCGCTCGCGTTCGAAGTGGGCGCGGATCGTTTCGCGAATTTGCACGCGGCGCACGGCGTTCTCGCTGGTGTCCCCGGTGACGCGACCTTCCTCCAGCATCTCGCCATTGGTGAACTCGAGCGTCCGCTGGGTCACGTCGATGTTGGAGACGGTGTAGCCCGTATATTCGGCCAGACCGCCGGATTTCTCCTCCAGCTTATCGCCATCGCGCAGCCACACCGGCTTGCGCTTCACCTGACCGCCTTTCAGGCCATGCTCGATCATGACCCGCGCTTCGGGCTTGCGGCCATCGGTGAAGGTGCGGAAGTTCGACAGGTAGAGATAGCCGTCGAGCCCCGGCAGCCCCTTGGTCGTCACTCCCTTCACCTGAATCTTCTTCACCAGCTTGCGATTGTAGGCGTCGAGCGCATCGAGCCGGTGGACGAGGTTATAACGCGTCTTGTGGGTAGCCGAGAAACGCAGGGCGAGCGGCGACTGGAAGTGCGTCATCGCGGCTTGCGTCTTCGCGCCTTCCATTCGCTGCGGTTCGTCGAGGATCAGGATCGGACGATTGCCCGCGATCACATCGATCGGACGCCGGCTTTGGAAGCTATCGGGAGTGTCGAAGATGATCCGCCCGGCCCCGCGCCCGGTATCGCCGGCGCGCACGTCGGCGGTGAAGGCCTGTGTGTTGATGATCATGCAGTGCAGCCCGCCATCCTCGCTGAACGAAGTCAGCTTGTTGAGCTGGCCGCTGTTGTAGACGAAGTGCCGGATCTTGTGACCGTAGAGCGAGTGGAACCAGCCCTCGGTATCCTCCAGCGTCTTTTTCACCCCTTCGCGGATCGCGATGCTCGGCACGATGATGATGAATTTCGACCAGCCATATTCGGCAAAGAGCCGGTACATGGTGTCGATATAGACATAGGTCTTGCCGGTGCCGGTCTCCATCTCGACGTCGAGATTGACGGGCGCTGCCCTGCTGGTCGCCAGTTCGCCAGAGGGCGGCAGGTGCTGCGCCATCTGCACCTTGCGGATGTTTGCGAGCAGGTCTGCGTCGGAAAGCTTGAGCGGTGCGTTGCGCAGCCCTTCCTCGAACATGCTCGATTGCGCGGCGGCATCCTTGCCCGGATCGATCTGGTATTGGACGCCCTCAATGCGCGGCTGACCGGCAAAGCAATCGACCACGGCCTGCGCGGCCTTGGCCTGGTAATCGAGCGGTTTGAATATCTGCTTGGTCATGCGCTCAGAGCACCCGGACCTGGGTATCGGGGGCGCGTTGCTGGAACCGGCTGTGGACGTTTTCCTTGGTCGCGTCGTCGGCAAAGCCATCGTCGCGGAACAGGACGCGCAAGGGGGCAAGCTCGGCCAAGGCGTCGGCCAGTTCGGTATCGATCCCGCCCTTTCCGCTGCTGTTTGGTTTGGCAAAGCATGCGATCAGCGCCGCGCCACCAAGCGAACCGGCGCCGCTGCCGTCTTCGGGTGCATCGACTAGCCAGACATTGCGCCCGGCCAGCTCGCGCTGCTCGACTGGGAGGGTGATGTCGACGCCCCAGCGCAGCAACGCGCCGAACAGTAAGTCCTCTTCACTGCGGTCGTCCTTGATGTGGCTGACCATGCCGATGAGCGCCTCCTGTGTAGCCTCTTTTGGCGTCACGCTGGTGTCGACGAAGTTGCCGCTATCGATCCGGAAAGCGCGGAAGCCTGTGTCTAGTTTGCTCACAAGAGTAGGGTCTTCATCGAGCAACGTCTGGCCAGCCCGCCGGATACGTTCTCTGGAAAGTTCCGCTACAGAGACAAACCCCTGCTTCGCAGCTTCGGCCGCCGGATCAATCAACTCATCCAACTGAATCATCATGAAATTGTGTCGCGTCCCATGCTTCGCGTTGTACCGAAGCACTGAATGGGCTGTCGTGCCGGAGCCCGAGAAGAAGTCCACGATCAAGGAGTCTGTTCCACCGCCTATCTCAATCAAGAGGTCGATCAGTTCGACGGGTTTAGGAAAGTCCATGACGGCTTTCCCGAAAAGGTCTTTGACTGCTGCACGGCCTCGATCATTGTTAAATTCCGCACCATCCCAAATGCTCTTCGGCATGGTCCTGCTGGCTTCACCGTCTTCGCCATGCAGGTAGCTTTTACGGAAAACGCGCCATTCGCCTTTTACCTGTTCAGCGAGGAGCATGTGAGATTCGCTGCGAATTTTCTCCTTGCTCCATGTCCAACACGTAGGTGTCTCATCCGAGGCGAGGGGAAGGACCGGACCTTCGAGACCTTCACTCTCTTCCAAATAGACAGAACCGTCTTCCGGCTTCACATACAGCGGGAAATAGAGATTTGGCCGTGTTTCGGGATTAAAAGACTGATTTCGGTTTCGGAGACCGAGCAATCTGTACGGTCCATTCTCATCCTCCCGATCAAACTCATTCACCATATTCTCTGACCGAGGCATACCTCTCAGCGCGTGGCCACCACCAGCGTCCTTGGCATAAATGATCAAATTCTCGTGGGTGCTCGCGATGTATCGATCGAGATGTCGCCCTCGCGGATTGACCTTAACGGCGATCGAATAGACGAAGTTATCCTCACCGAAGATCTCATCAGCGACTTTTCGAAAAGCCGCGTCTTCGTTCTGATCGAGGCTAACGAACAAGACCCCGTCGTCGGCAAGCATGTTTCGGGCAAGCTTCAGCCTCGGAAGCATCATGCTTAGCCAGTCAGAGTGAAATCGGCCATTGCTCTCTGGGTTGGCCACGAGGCGTCCCCCAACCGCATCACGTTGCTCGCTCTGTTCTTCATATGCGCGTCGCGACTGAGAGAAGTCATCGTTGTATATGAAGTCATTGCCCGTGTTGTAGGGCGGGTCGATGTAGATCATCTTGACCTTGCCGAGATAGGTCTCCTGGAGCAGCTTCAGCGCGTCGAGATTGTCGCCCTCGATAAACAGGTTGCGCGTGGTGTCGAAGTCCACGCTTTCCTCGCGCATCGGACGCAGCGTCTTATCGATCGGCGTGTTGGCGGTGAGCAGCGCCTGCCGCTTGCCCGGCCAATCGAGCCGGTACCGTTCCGCCGGGCCTTCGACCAGATAATCGGACAATGCCTGCCGCAGCAGGTCGAAATCCACCATGGGCGCATCCTCGCGCGATCCTTCGGTCCGGCATTCGGGAAACAGCTCGAGCAATCGCTCGATATTCTGCCGGGTCAGGTCGGGTGTGGAGGCGTCCAGTTTCTCGATGGTCATACTATTCGGTCAGTTCTTTCAGCGCAGCCTGGGCTGCGCGCAATTCACGGTTGATCTCAGTTTTGCGGGCAAAGTCCCCCTCGCGGCGCAACTTCAGTTGCAGCCGCTCGACTGCTTTGCCCTTTGTGGCGATTTGGCTCAAGCGTTCTGCCTGCGTGCGCAAGCTCTCTCCCCCGCGAGGGCCATACGGCCAGAGCGACCGGAGCAGCCCGGCATAGAGCCCCTCAATGCTCGCCGCCTGCGGCAAGGGCGCACGGGACTGCGTATCCGCGACCCATTGCCCACGCCAATGCTCCAGCGTCACGGCCTGCGACTTGTCCGCCTCGCTGCGCCGCTTGTAAGCCGCCGCAAGCCTAACCTCGTCCCCATCCGGTGCATGGCGCACCAGCTCAAACAGGATCGGATGCGGAATGGCCTTGTCGATATGCGCGAGCACGCGGTCGTCGATCCGGTCGCCGCGCAGGGTGAGGCGGAAAACCTCGATCTCGTCCACGCCGCCAGCCGAAGGCAAGTTGACGCTGCGCTCGAACAGTTTGAACGCCCAGTCGATCCGCTCGACCTGTGCGTCATAAAGCGCACGGATCGCCTTGCCTCCGCCCGCTTGCCTGAACAGGCGATCGCGCGGAATGCGGCTTTCCACCTTTGCCGCAAGAGGCCAGGCGAAGAGCGTGCTCATGCAGCCGTATCGCGCACCACGAGGAAAGCGATCAGCTCGAAGTCGTCGATCCCGGCAACTTCGCCTATCAGCGCGGTAGTCGGCCCGCTGGCAAACAGGCTGTCAATGTCGCGTCCCTGCTTCTCCTCGATCATCGAACGGATCGCGTCAGAAAGCAGGTCCGAGTATTTCTCCATCCGCCGCCCGTCGTCGGTCTCCCGGTTAAAGGGCTCGTAAAGCACGGGATCGGGCTCGGTCCGGTTGCGAGCTGCGGCGCGGAGCATATCGAGCGCATGCTTGGGATCGGTGTGCCGCACCACCGCCTCGCCGTTCTCCTTCACGTAGACGAGGTAGAAGGGGTGCAGTCGGTTGTGCTGCTTCAGCTCCGCCTCTGCATCGAGATTACGAAGGCAGAAGATGACGCCGGGTGGCAGCTTGGGACCAGCTGGAACGATCGCATGCATACCAAGCGGCGCATCGTCGAGACTGCCATTCTCGCGCACCCAGCTGACCAGATCCATGCGGAAGTCGTTGAGGCCAAGGTCGGTAATGCCGACGCCCTGACGCAGGTCCTCTAGATCGACAACCTCCTCCTGCATCCGGCGAAGCTGCTCGCGGCGATATTCGACATCGTTCTCGCGCGCAGTGAGCGGGTTATCGTCGCCTGTCGCGGTGAGGTCGGCAATGACCATACGGCCTTCGACGCGGTCCTTGAGATTGATGTAGTCGTCGAGCTCGATATCGGGCCAGTAGCTGACAAGCTGGATGCGTGCATTCTTGCTGCCGATTCGATCGACGCGACCGAAGCGCTGAATGATCCGGACCGGGTTCCAGTGAATGTCGTAGTTCACCACCATGTCGCAATCCTGCAGGTTCTGGCCTTCAGAAATGCAGTCGGTGGCGATCATGATGTCGATCTCGCGGGTTTCCTTTGCGAGCCGCTCGATCTGGGCCCTCTTCTTCGAAATGGGCGAGAAAAGCGTGAGAACGGCGTTGAAGTCGAAGCCATGGCCGAGCGTGGTCTTGGGTCCGCCTGAGCCGGTAACGAGGGCCGAATGGCGGCCGTCCTTCTCAGCGACCAAGCCAGCGATCTGGTCGTAGAGGTATTCGGCGGTGTCGGCGAAGGCAGTAAAGATCAGCAGCTTTCCATTGCCCTCGTTGATCGGCTCCTCGCGCTTGCGCTGGATGAAGTCGATCAGGTGCTGCAGTTTCTCGTCATGCTCCGGCTCGATCCGCTCCATCTCGGCGAGCAGTCCGTCGATCAGGGCGACATCGCCTTCCAGATCATGGCGGTAGGAAACAAGGTCCATGTCTTCCAGCGCCACGCGAACCTGTCCACGCTCGAGCTCGGTTGGCACGTCGTCTTCATCATCGGGACGCTCGATTTCATACGCAAAGCCCGGCCCGCCTCCCCGCTCGAACTGGGCGATGGCCTTCAAAGTCGCATGATGCGTTGCGGAAAGGCGCGAAAGGGTGAGGCGGAAAGCCTGAACTGAGCTCTCCAGACGCTTGAGCAGGTTGACCCGCATTAGCGCCTTGATCGAGCTTTCGCGGTCGGTGCCCTTAAGTACGTTGGTCTCAGTCGCGGTGTCGTATTGCGAGTAATTGTCCCTCCGGCTCGGCTGCACGTAGGTCAGCGGCGCATAGACCGCGAGGTTGAGCTTGCTGAGCTCGTCGTAGATGGCGTTGAAGGTCGGAACGCCGGGTCTGTCGGTCAGCGCGGGCCGGAAGGAAGCAGGCTTGAGCCGCTCGGGGAAGCCGCCGATCTCTTCTGTATCGTAGTAGGTGGTGATGTGCCGCCGGGACCGCGCAATCGTCACGCTGTCGAGTAGATCGAAGAAAGCGAAGTCCAGCCGGTCGAGGATGGCCTGAGGGGTCCGCTCTTCGAGCGGCAACTCTTCCCATTCGTTGAAAGCACGCTGGGCCTGCCGGAAAATCTCGTCGATGGTCTGATTGACGCCAAGCTTTTCAGCAAACGCCTTACTGTCACCCTCATAGGCCAGCGCGAGCTGGTTCTTTAGGTCTGCAAAACGGTTGTTTACCGGCGTAGCCGAAAGCATGAGAACCTTGGTTTGCACGCCCGCCCGGATGACTTTGTTCAACAAAGCACGGTAGCGCGTCTCCGCCTCGCCCTGCGCCAGCGTAGCATCGTCGTTCCGGAAATTATGGGACTCGTCGATTACGATGAGGTCGTAATTGCCCCAGTTCACCTGATCGAGCGGCATGCCCATGGAGTGCCCACTCGAACGCAGCAGGTCGGTATGCGCAAGAACATCGTAATTTAGCCGGTCCTCGGCGAGAATATTGGTTGTCAGGTTCTTGTTGTAGGTGTGCCAGTTGTCGGCGAGCTTCTTTGGGCACAGGACAAGGACCGACTTGTTGCGCAGCTCGTAGTATTTGATCACCGCAAGCGCGGTGAAGGTTTTGCCAAGACCAACGCTGTCTGCCAAAATGCAGCCGTTGAAGGTCTCTAACTTGTTGATCAGGCCGAGCGCGGCATCCTGCTGGAACTTGTAAAGCGTGTTCCAGACTTTCGTTTCACGGAACCCTGTCCGATCATTCGGCAACAGGTCTTCGTTAATGTCCTCCAGAAACGTCCGGAAGATAATCGAAAGCATCAGGTGATAGATGCGGGCAGGTGAGTTTTCGGCGTAAACCTGTTCGAGCTGCCGACAGAGCGCATCGGTCACGTCTTGTAGTCGATCAGGTTCCTGCCAGAGTTGGTCAAAGAGACCGGCGTATCGCGCGACTGCGGGTTCGTCCGTGATCTTGTTGATCATGGTCAGGTTGCCAGGCTGGTAACCCAAGTCGGCAGTCGTGAAACCGTGAAGACCCGTGTAAAGCGCACTCGATGTGTCTCCGGTTGCGCAAAGGAATGAAGGTATTGGGTCCTTGGGGTTCGATTTGAACCTGCCTTTTGTGCGTATCCAGTCGGCGCATTGGCGCGCCAAAGCGCGTGTCGTCATCTTGTTTCGAAGCCGTATCTCAAACGGCGTGCCGGCAAGATCTCGACGGTTCATTACCGGTGGAATGATAAACTCGCGATGCTGGCTCTTTCCGGGTCCGTGATCAGTGGCGAATGACGGTCCGGTAAAAATAAAGTGGAAACTCTCGACGTGTTGCAGCTGCTTCTCCAGCGAAGCAAAAGCATGAATAGAAAATGAGGCAGCCGCAATTTTGAGTGTCTGCTTGTTTCCGAGCTCTGATTGCAGATCATCGCCAAAGAGCGAACTTATGTTGTCCAGTATTTCCATGCGGCCCTTCAAGCGTGAATTCGTCACCTAGGCAACCGACCCTGGTCGGCAATCCATTAAGTTGAGCAATGATTTGCGAAGATATTTTCGCCACGCTGAATTGGGAAGCGACGAGATATGGCGTCGCCCTAGCGCTCGAAAGTGGCTGGTAAATGATAGTGATGCCTTCTGCATTGGGCTCAAGCTTCCATAAGCTTCAGCGCAGCAGCGCTGGCACGGGTCGATAATGCTTCGGCAATCGGCGCAACAGCATCCTCAGGCGGATTGCCGGGCACCTGCACTCCCTTCTCAATTTCCTCCGTCACTGCTTCGGCAAGATCACTTACCCGGCGGCGAATGTACGGGGCACCCAGCCCCGCCTCGTCCGCAAACCTTGCCGTGCTTTCCCAGTCGAATTCTTCGAGTGTCCCCGCGCGGCCAAAGCGCATTGCGAGCTTGGGGGAGAGCTCCTTCCACATGTGCGTGGCCACAAGATCGTAAAGCGGGGCAAGCACTACTTCGCCGTTTTCCCGGCGCAGGAGACTGTAGTTCTTCGCGTGGGCATCGGCATTGCCGATGATGAGATTGAAGATCGCGGCGTCGGCCAGCTTCAGCACTTCGCGCGCTGGCCGCGTCGCTGCGCTGCGCAACAGCGCGAAGCTATCGCGGAAAGTCGGCCCGCCCTCCGCCGCGTATTTGCGGTTTGAGGGAACGCCAAGTGCCTGAGCAAAGTCTTCCTGATGCAGGCGTTTCGTTTTTCCCTCGACCGACATCCGGTCATAGCGTTCGACTAGCAACAACGGTTTTCCCGCGACCTCGCGCCATTCTGCTTTGGCAGCATCGATGCCTACCGCTCGGGCTAAGGCGAGGCAGAAGGCTTCGTTTGCAGCTAATCCGGCAAAGCGATCCGGTTCAGGCTTAATCAGATGCGTGGATGGCTCGCCGGGACGAGGTATCGCAAGGCCTCCATCTGCGGTGACCACCACGGGCAGTTTGCTCTGCGCTCCTGCAAGGCTGAGCCTCGCGCCGCCCTCTCCTACCAGCATTGGCACAGCAGGCAGTCTATCCAACAATTCCGCCAGTTCGTTCTCTCGGAGTGGCTCTGGAGCGGCCTCGGAGCGTTCTTGGATCGGCTCTTCGTCTTTAGGCAGGAATGCGAGAGCACCGGCAACATCTCCGCCCAAGGCTTCAAGCAGCCGGAAAGGATTGTCGGGCGAAACTCCAAGCGCCCGAGCGATAGCGGTGCGCTGGCTTTCTTCGGGTAGCAGTCCGCCAAAGACTGCCTTGCAAGCATGATCTTTAAATGGCTCTTGCTGCTTGGGCATCGCATAGGAAAGCGCCGGGGCCGTTTCATCAGCCAGCCAGTCAGCCGCGTATACGAAATGCATCGCGCCGCCCTTGTCGATCGAGAGTTCGCCTGCCTGGCGCTCGTCCCACCAGACCACCAGCGTATCCAGAATTGGTAGCGTCACTCCGCCTCACCCTTCTTGGGCACATCCGCTCGATCCGCAATCACCATCCCGTCGGGCCCTTTGATCTGCAATTCACATCCCAGTGCTGAAATCACATCGAGAACCTTGCCCATCTGGACAGTGGGTTTTCCACGCTCCAACTCAACGAGGAAGCGCAAGCCGACGCCGCTTGCAGCAGCCAACTCGTCCTGTCGCAGACCAAGTTCCTTGCGTTCATCGCGAATGATTTGGCCAATAGTGGCAACATTGAGCATGAGCATCACCTTTCCCGAACGGGACATCTACGCTCGTAAATGCTCGATTGCAAGACTATTTTCCCGAACGGGATATTATGCGCTAGAAACACAAGCCCGAGGTAAAAACTTTCCTTAACGGGAAATTTCTACGCATCTCCAAAACCCCGTGACATTGAGCCCTATCTCGCCCAAAGACGCAGCCGAAAATCGCCGTTAAGACAAGCCGGGGGGCCATTGTGGGGGCGAGCCATGCAGCCTCCGCTCAAACCCATTTAACCACAAGTGGTTGCCCGTCCCCACTTGCCACCTCCGTCTCCGCCACCTTACTTTTCCCAGACAATCCCTTATCCGGATGCATGGCTCGCTGCCCCGTGCAAGGTTCGCGGGATCAGTCGATCTCAATCGCAACGCCTGCACCAGATGAAAAGTGGGTATCTGTTCAAGCGCCACTGCATCTGCCAACATGCGCAGATCATCGACACATTTTGGTCCAGGCTGGTTAGGGGGTATATGATCAGACGAAGGATTGTGCCGCTGCTGGTTTGCGCCATTCTGATTGGCAGTCCCACAGCGGTTGCCGCCGAAGACTTTGTTTCCGCCGCTTTCGACGTGGTGACAGAGGCCGACGTGACTTACGGCGAGGGAGTGATTGGCGCTTCAAGCGCCACGCCGCAGTCTCGTGACCTGAAACTGGACCTCTACAGGCCAGCGAGCAATGGCGAGCTTCTCGAAGATCGGCCTGCTGTGATCCTGGCTTTTGGCGGAGCCTACCATCGCGGATCAAAAGGAACCATCAGGTTCGAGGAGGACGGCGCATCCGATACGCCGATGGGCGAATATTGTGCGGCCCTCGCAGCGGCTGGCTACGTCTGCATGTCAATCGAATATCGCCTCGTTCCAGAAGATCCTGCTCCGCCTTCGACCCTTGGTTCAGCATCCCTGTATTCCAAAGAGACGCTCTCCAATCCTGCCGCAGTCAGTCGGGTGGAACTCATTCGAGCCAGAATGGGGCTCGCACCGCTCGACGACTTGTCTCGCGAACAACTCTGGAACACCATCCTGTCTTCGACCGAAGATCTCATACAAGCTGTCGAGTTTTCTAGGACCAATGCAAAACGCCTCGGCCTGGACCCGGATCGGATTGCCATCGGCGGCTTCTCGGCTGGCGCGATCACAGCAATCAATGCTGCTTACGGCCGCGGCGTGCCCGTACAGGGTGTCATATCGCTATCGGGAGGACTGATAGGCTTTGACCTGAGCAGAAGCGCGGTGTCGGGCATGCCGCCCGGATTGTTTTTCATCGGTCAGAACGATCTTCAAGGCATGCAGATCGGCACCCGAAGCATAGTTGCAATCTTGCAAGGCGCGGACATTCGAGCCGAGAGTGCCTGGATTCCTGGCTTCGGACACTTCTACCCTATGGGTGCCCCGAGCTTGGGCTCGGACCTGAGCAAGACCACAGTCAAACGGCGCATTCTGGAGTTCCTGGATCAGATTTTTGACCATGTCGAATAGGACCGGCACGGCTTCAACGCGCATCTTCTGCCATTTCGCTTGATCTTTCCCCCGGCGCGAATGATCAGTGTGCCCGGAGGGTCCATGGCACTGAATTCGTTTCTCTATCGGCTTGGTCAGGCGCTGGGTGACAATGCTGTTTCAAGCAGCGCGGTAAAACGCACATTTGCCAAGCAACTGGGCAGCCAGCTTGCCGGAAGGATTGAGTCATACGTGCAGGACGGCGGTGCCAGTTCGGTGCTGTCCGATTGCTCCCACCGGGACAACCAGAACAAGTGGCGGCAGCGCCATTACGTCTGGCGGCGCGAAGGAGAAGGGATATTTTCCGACCTTTCCCGATGGAACATTGATCAGATGGCGCGCTTTGGCGAAGTGCTCGCCGCGCTTGAACCGATCACTCACGAATACGGGCGCTACGGATCAAAGAAGTCGCCTGACTGGCTGCGCCACATCGTTCAATGGTGGTTGAGCGCGCAAGATCGTCCGCAACCGGTCGAAACGCTCGTGGACCTTTGCGACCTGCGCGGCCTTGGAGCCGAGGGCCCGCTCGAAATCCTGTTTTCGCGGGACCCCACCAACTACCGCTCGGACAACTGTCTCGACCGCTTTACTGGGGTCGAAAGCTGGCTGCGGGAAAATGCACCAGCCATCGCCAATGATGCTGTTCAGGCGGGCGCTGATGCGCGCGCGCAGCTTGCAACGGCAATCGGCCGCTTCCGTATTCACGACCTCTATCTGGCATTCCTACTGGATCTGGCGATGGGCACCGCAAAGGGCGCGCGGGCTGCAGCGATCCAGTCGCTGACAGGCGCAAAGCCCGAAACACTCGAAGCCGCATTCGAGGCAACCTACGCCGAAGCCAACCCGACCCGCCGCGCGCACCTGATCGAAGCTGCAGCCAACACTCTGGGTGATCGCGCAGGACCGCTGATCGAACGGCTGCGCGAAAGCGAAAGCTCGGCCAAGGTCAAGGCGGCGATGGACCGCGTTGCGGGGGCCGTGACGTCATCTGCGGCAAAGCCCCGCAATCCTTGGCAAAAGGATGGCGCTTCGGGCTTTGTCGCGATTGACGGAGAATGGGTGCCAGCGCCAGAGCGCACTCCTCCGCCCGAACGCAGCAAGATCGACCGGGAAGCCTATGACCTCCTGCGTGCTCCGATCGAGGCATACAATACCCACCTCAAGGAGATGAAGCAGCGCTACAAGGATGTGCCATATCACTGGTCAAAGCATCAGGTCTTTGCACCTGTCGATGATGCCATTGCCAAGCTGCGTGCCATCGCTGAAGGACAGAAGCCGGTATCGCAGAATTACAATTACTACAGCTTTGTCTGGCTGCACGGACAGCACGCCAAGTCAGGCGAAGTGGATCAATTCTTCGACCATCCATCGGTGACGCTGCGGCATGTCGTGCGGCTTGCCCGCGGTATCAGCGGCAATCGTCTGCTCGCCCAGTTCGCAGACTATGCAAGCGCGCCGGGCCTCGCACTCCAGCGGCGGTTAGCCAAGGGGGCAGACATGCGTTCTCTCGTGGAGCTTTGGCGCGAAGCGGGCGGGGAAGACTTTGTCGAGGAGTACCTGGGTTACAGGTGGTATTATCAGGATCACGGCCTTCCGGGTGAAGCATGGCCGATGCTGCTTGATGAAATGAACCGCCTAGACGAAGCAATGGGGATCATACCCCAAACGTCGAACACAAAGTTTGACACGCTTCGCACGCTACGATTGCTCACCCTTTTCCCGAAAGTCCCCGAGAGATACCGCAATCGCCTGATGATCCTCGCCAATGAAAGCGGGGTGAAAATCAGGGAACAGGCGCGCGATCTTCTGGCTGATGCCGAAGGGATCGAGGACGCGATCGCCTTGCAGTTGGATGATGGCAAGCAGGACGTCCGAGCACAGGCTGCAGACTGGCTGGCGCAGCGCGGTGCGGCCACGCACATTCCGGCAATACGGGCACGCCTTAAGAAGGAACGCAGCGACAAGGCGCGCGCGCAGATGATCTCCGCACTAGAGCGGCTGGGCGATGACACCAGCGATTTCTTTGACGAAAAGGCAATGGTTCAGGAGGCGGAAAAAGGCCTGAAGAAAGCCATGCCGAAAGGGCTGGATTGGTTTCCGTTTGACGGACTGCCGGCGCTTAACTGGTCCGACGGACGCCCGGTCAACCCGATCCTGCCGCGCTATTGGGTTGTCCTTGCAACCCGGCTCAAGGAAACTGGGGGCAATGCCCTGATTGACCTTTGGCTTGATCGCCTTGCCCCTGGTGATGCGCACAAACTGGGATGGATGATCCTGACTGGTTGGATTGCGCAGGATACGCGCACACCAAGCGATGAGGAGGCCAACCAGCACGCCCTTTCAAGGGTTGATCAGCAACTGGCGTGGAACAAGGACACGCTGAAGCGCTGGCCCCAGTCGGCAGACTGGATTTCGACCGACTACAACACCGTATTCGCGCAGATCAAACGCGGTTTTGCCAGCAACTATCTTGGCTCTGCAGCGGACAGCAAGGGGATGCTAGCACTCGCCAGCCGGGTTGAGGGCAGCGATGCAGGTCCGCGTATCAGGGCCTTCCTGAAGAACCATGGCAGCCGCACCTCTCAGGCCAAGGCGCTGCTTGACGTGCTGGCCAATATCGGCACGCCAGCGGCGCTTCAGGTGCTGTTGCAGACGGCCGATCGGCTCAAGCAGAAAAGCGTTCAGGCCCATGCCGCCAAGCTGATCGAGGATGTCGCGGAACGCCGCGGATGGAGCGCTGGCGAGCTGGCGGACCGCACTGTTCCGACGGGCGGTCTCGACGAAGACGGCACGCTACAACTCGAATGCGGAGCGGATCGCATCTACACCGCGCGGCTGGACGAGGAAGACAAGCTGGCGTTGTTCAATCCGCTGGGCAAGGAAGTGAAGGCCCTCCCACCGGCGCGAATGGACGAGGAAAAATCCGCGGTCGCCGATGCCAAGAAGGTGCTGTCCAAAGCGCGCAAGGAGGTGAAGCAGGTTGTTACGGCACAGACCGAACGGTTTCGCGAGGCGATGTGCATGGAGCGCACGTGGTCCAGTGAGGACTGGATCAACTATGTCGCAAGCCACCCGATTGTGGGACGGTTGGCCGCAAGGCTGGTGTGGATTGGAACCGACAAGGATGGCAACCCGCTGGCCAGCTTTCGTCCGCTGGGCGACGGGTCGTGCACCGATCAAGTCGACGAGGATATCGATCCTGCCGATTTCTCCCAAATCAAGTTGGCGCATTCGACATTGCTGGATGCCGATACGCGCTCTGCCTGGGCAACGCATATCGTCGATTACGATGTCAAACCGCTGTTCGACCAGCTTGGTCGACTGCTCCCCGAAATCAGCGAAGCGACCCGTAAGCAGCGCCTGATCAACGATCGCGAAGGGTGGATGATCGAAACCTTCAAGCTCAGAGGGATCGCAACCAAGCTGGGCTATCAACGCGGCCCGGCGGAGGACGGCGGTTGGTTCATGACCTATCACCGGGTCTTGCGCGAAGCTAAGCTGGTCGCCGAGGTCGAATTCACCGGGAGCACATTGCCCGAACAGAACATGCCCGCCGCGCTCATATCGCTCAGCTTCCGAAATCTTCGGGAGGACGGGAAATTCGGCACGCAGGTCGCGTTCGAGAACGTCCCCGATGTGCTGCTGGCGGAAACATGGCGCGATTATCATGATATGGCCGACAAGGGATCGGGCTTCGATCCTGACTGGCAGAAGAAGGCTGGCCTATGAACGAGCACACGACATCCGTATCGCTGGCGGCAGAGCATCGTTATGCCGATGAGCTGGAACGGCTGGCGGGCGATGACACCGCACCGCGTCCTTCAGGCTGGAAACTGAGCCCGCGCGCGGTCCGCCGGTTCATTCTGGGCGATCCAAAGCTGGGTGTTTCGCGCAAGTTCTATGGCGATGATCCACTGGTGGATCGTGCAATCGTTAGCCTGATGAGCAGGCAGGGCCTGATGCTGGTCGGGGAACCGGGCACCGCCAAATCCATGCTTTCCGAGCTGCTTGGTGCCGCGATCAGCGGAACCAGCGCGCTGGTGGTGCAGGGATCGGCTGGCACCAATGAAGATCATCTGCGCTACGGCTGGAATTACGCACTGCTGCTGGCCGAAGGGCCGAGCGAACGTGCACTAGTCCCTTCGCCCGTGCTCAATGCCATGCGCAGCGGGCGCATAGTGCGCTTTGAAGAGATTACCCGTTGCCCGCCAGAGGTGCAGGATGCGTTGATTTCAATCCTGTCGGAAAAGGCGCTCGCTCTTCCCGAATTGGGGGCAGACCGGGTCGAAACAGCCAAGCCCGGCTTCAACATCATCGCCACCGCCAACCTTCGCGACAGAGGCGTGCATGAAATGTCGAGCGCGCTCAAACGGCGGTTCAACTTCGAAACAGTCCATCCGATCGCTGATCCGGCATTTGAAAGGGAGCTGGTGATCAAGCAGCTGAGTGAGCGGCTGGAACCCGAAGGGATAGCACTGCGCGGAGTGGAAGAGGTAGCTGATCTGCTGGTCAAGACATTCCAGGACCTGCGCACAGGGCGCACCGCCGAAGGGACCAGCCTGAACAAGCCCGATGCCGTGATGTCGAGTGCCGAGGCTGTGAGCGTGCTGCATGCTGCGGCGCTGGAGGCGGTGTATCTGGATGACGGCAAGATCAACGGCGCCCATGTCGCGCGGCAATTGCAGGGTGTCGTGCTCAAGGATTCAGCTGATGACGGGAAGAAGCTGCGGGCCTACGTCGATCACATCGCGCGCGAGCGGGCCGGCAAATCATCGGTGTGGAAGGATTTTTACAAGGCCGCGCGCGCACTGAAGCTCGACTGATCCCGTGAGCATCCCCGATCTGGCACCACCGCAACTGCATGTTTCGGAACGCGATCTCTATGTCGTGCCGATCCGCCATCACAGTCCGGCATGCTCCGCGCATCTCGAACGGCTGCTTGAGGAGGTAAGGCCGGGGGCGATCCTGGTGGAGGGCCCCTGCGATTTCGATCAGCACATCCCGCTATTGAATGACGAGAGGACACGCGCCCCGGTGGCAATCGTGGCCGTGCGATCCATCGAAAAGGGAGAAACATCGAGGCGCGCCACCAGCTATTACCCGTTCTGCGCTCACAGCCCGGAATTCATCGCATTACGGCATGGCGTCAACGCCGGAATAGTTACCCGTTTCATCGACCTTCCCTCGCATTCGCGCGCGATGATGGGCGAAGCAGCAGATGCTCCCCCACCCGCCATCATGGGTGACGAAAGCGCGTTCGACATTGGCGATTTTGTGACCGCGCTGGCGCGGGAAATGTCGTGCCGTGACGGGAACGAGGTGTGGGACCAACTCTTCGAAAGCCGAATTGCCGAGCCGGATTGGCGTGGCTTCTTTGGTGAAGTCGGTCGGTATTGTGCCTGCATTCGCGCCGCCGCTCCCGCAGGCTCGATAGAGGCTGACGGCACACTGGAACGCGAGGCGCAGATGCGCGCCATCATCGCCGAAGTTCGCAAGACCGTCGAAGGACCGATTGTCGCAGTGGTCGGCGGGTTTCACGCGCCTGCCCTGATGGATGCAAAACTGGCGGGAGACAAGATCATCGGGCCATCGGCGACGCAGGCTTCAGGCTATCTGGTGCGTTACGGCAACCGCCAGCTTGATGCCTTGCAAGGATATTCGGCAGGCCTGCCACTGCCCGGCTTCTATGAAAAATGGTGGGAATGGCACAAGGCCAACCCCGCGTCGCTCGATCCGCGGATCTGGGCGCATGATCTGATCGGCGGGTTTGCCGCGCACTTGCGCAAGGACCGACGGGCGCCCTCTTTCCCCTTGATCCTTGCTGCTGTCGAGCAGGCGCAGCGGCTGGCCGAATTGCGCGGCCGCAGCCTGCCCTTCCGCGACGACATAATCGATGCCGTCCGCTCAACCTTCATAAAGGACGAAGTGCCCCGCCACGGTGCTCCTGTTCTGAACGAACTGCACGCATGGCTAACCGGCACCGCGATCGGTGACGTCCCTGCGTCCGCCGGATCGCCTCCGTTGGTCGAGGCGGTACGCAACGAAGCGCGGCGCCTCCGGTTCGCAATCGACGATGGCGAGATCCGCCAGCGAAACCTCGACATTTATCGCAAGCCTGCCCATCGCGAGGCCAGCCGGTTCTGCCATGGCCTGCAATTGCTCGGCGCCGGCTTTGCAGAGCGCACAGCCGGTCCCGATTTCCGGAATGATGTTGGTCTTGATCGACTGTTCGAGATCTGGTCGGTTAGCTGGTCACCAATGGTTGAGGCACGCCTGATCGAAATCTCTAACAAGGGCGATACTTTGGCTGAGGCGGTGGCCACGACCATCGCGGAACAGGTCGCGGGGCTTGAAGCGCAGGGCCGAGGTCGCAATGCCCTCGCCGCGATCGAGCTGTTCGCCATCGCATGTCGCGCAGGAATCGGAGAGAAGGGCGCTGCTGCGATCCTCGATCTGGTCGAAGCAGAAGTGATCGAAGACCCGCAGCTTCCATCTGTCATTGCGGCGCTGGACGATGCGGTATTGCTGCGGCGAGGGGCTGAAGTCCTTGGCATCACCGACACGAACCCACTCGATCACCTTGTCGCGACAACATGGCGACGCGCGCTGCTGTTGTTGCCAGAGCTTGCTGCGATACCCGCGGATCAGGCACAGCCTCAGGTCAGGGCGCTTGCTGATCTGCGCGGCACGATCGAAGTGGCGCGATCGGCCGGTCTAAGACTTGAACTTGACGCGTTTGAAGATGCCCTAACCCGGCTCGAACAGGCCAGGCTCGCACCGCAGATCGACGGGGCCATCACCGCCTTTGCGCTTCTGGATGGACGCGCAGGTGGTGAAGCGTTGTCGGACAGGTTGCTCGGCGAATTGGCGGGAGCCTACGTCAAGCCTGCAGATCGGCTCGCATTCCTTGGCGGCATCATTGCGATCGCCCGTGAATTGCTGTGGACCATGCCCGAAGTGATCGAAGCACTCGACACCGTGATTGCCGATGTTGATGACGAGGAATTCATCACACTCGTACCGCACTTGCGCCTCGCCCTGATGCCACTTGATCCAAGAGACATAGACCGCCTTTCCTCTATGGTGGCGCAAAGGTTGGGGATTTCCGAAGACCGGCTGCAAGCGCAGGTGCCGATCAGCGAGGCCGAAGCCATGGCGAATATGAGGCTTGATCAGGCGATGGCCCAGAAGCTCGCAGCGGAAGGCTTGCTATGACCCTGACGGATCGCCAACGGCGCTGGCGGCTCGCCCTGGGGCGCTATTCGGAACGTGAGCTGGGCAATGGCGGAATGAGCGGCGCTGACCAGCGGGCCGACCGTGCGCTGGATTACCTCTACGCTCGCGAGATGGAAAAGCGCGGGATGCGGCGCGGCAAGCGCGGCGGTGCGGGCACGCTTGATCCCAGCCAGCTGACGACGCTGGGGTGGCTTGGCGAATTGCGCGAACTTTTTCCGCAAAGCGTGCTGGAAACTGTGCAGGCCCACGCCATCGACCAACTCGGCATGACCGAATTGCTGAAAGACCCCGATGTTCTCGACCAGCTTGAGCCCAATGCTGATCTGCTCAAGGCGCTGATCACGTACAAAGGCACCGCCGACGAAGCCGCAATGGCAAAGATCCGCGAAGTTGCACGCAAGGTCGTTGACGAAGTCATGGAGAAGATCCGCCATCAGGTGATGGCCGCCTTGTCGGGCAAGACTGACAGGTTCCGTCGAAGCCAGCTCAAATCCATGCGCAATTTCGACTGGCGCGGGACGATCCGAGAAAACCTGAAGAATTACGATCCACAGCGCGAACAGATCATCGCCGAGCGGTTGCGGTTCTTCGGTCGGACGCAAAGACGTCTTCCCTGGACTATCATCCTTTGCGTCGATCAATCAGGATCGATGCTGTCATCCACCATTTATGCTGCAGTGATGGCGGCGATCCTGACAGGGCTGCCATCGGTAAATCTCAAGCTGATTGTCTTCGACACGTCGGTTGTCGATCTTTCGAGCGAGGCGCATGACCCGGTGTCCGTACTCATGTCGGTACAGCTGGGTGGAGGCACGGATATCGGCGGGGCCGTAGCGCATTGTGAAACGCTGATCACTCAACCCACCCGGACAATATTCGTGCTGCTGAGCGATTTCATGGAAGGAGGATCGGTAAGTCGGCTGGTGGCGACCGTGCGCCGGATGTCGGCGGCGCGGGTGCGGTTGCTGGGGCTTGCCGCGCTCGATGATGACGGATCCGCAGTCTATGATCATGCAACCGCGCAGCGTCTTGCTGGGGCGGGGATGGAAGTCGCTGCACTGACGCCGGATCGGTTCGCTGAATGGCTTGGTAGGATAATGACATGATCAGCGAGGCACTAGCGAAGGCGATTTCAGCCTTTGACGATGCCGCATTGGCTACCATCGCCAATACCGGCCTGCTGCGGCGTGCACAGCGTGATGTCGATAGCGGAAAGGCCACACTGGTACGTGTCGATGGAGACAAGGCAGAGCTTAATGTCGATGGCCAGACCGTAGAAATCGGCCCCACTGGCCCGGCAATGGCCTCCTGCAATTGTCCCGCAGCTGGAGTGTGCCGCCACAAGCTCGCATCAGTAATCGCTTTGCGCACGCTAGCCGCAGGACAAGATGCAACCGGAGGAGACAACGCGGAAGAAGACGAGGTTCCGCCTGAGCAGTGGTTGGAGGACATCACACTCGACCTAGCGCGAAAATACGCCGGACGGCCGGGATGGCGAGCGGGCCTCGAATTGCTTGAGGAAGCAGGAGCCGTCGAACCGGGGCCAACCAGCTTCGCCGTGACCTTCGCATCGCTTGATGAGCCCGTTCTGGTTCTACGCGGCCAGGGGATGGAGGGCATCGCGTCAAAAGCGAGCAAGGCGAGGCGCAAGGCATACCATGTCGCTGCACTGTTGGCAGCAAGACGGCATCTGGGGCTAAGCTTCACGATCGACGAAGACGAGGGGCAGGCCAGTTCGGCCAGCCCAGTCCGCCAAGGGCCTGCCCGCCCTGATCCAGCATTCCTGGAACAAGTGCGAACCGCGCTGGCCGATTGCGCGCAGCTTGGCTTCAATATCGCTCCACTACCGATTGAAGAGAGATTGTTCGAACTTTCGGTATCGTCGCGCGCCGATGCCATGCCACGACTGGCCACATTGCTGCGCACGATCGCCGCGCAGATGCGATTGCGCCGCCACAAGTCTTATGAATTTGACGCGAGCGAGATGCTTGAGCTTTGCGCGATTGCCTACGCCATTACCCATGCGGTTGAGCGCGAGGGCCTTACCCTCGCCCAGCATCTGCGGTTGGCCGGAGAATTGCGCCGCAATTACGCGGAGCCTGAGAGGATGGAACTGATCGGCTGCGGTGCGGATCTATGGCACTCGGCCTCCGGTTCACGAGGCATAACTGCGCATTTCGTCGAACCGGCGACAGGCGAATTTTATTCGGTGGCCATGGCGCGCGGTGCCGGACAGGACCCCTCCTTCAATCCGCGTGAGGCATTCAGACAGCACTCCCTCTGGCAATCGGGTACCATGGAGATGCTTTGCCATGCCCACATCGTGCTGCACAATGCGGGCATTGCCGACGGAGGCAGGCTGGCATCGGGCAAGGATGTGCGGGCAGAAATCATCGACAAGTCCACAGAAATTGAGCGCAATGCCGACTATGTTCAATCAGACTGGGCAGTGCTGCGCGACGACCTCGTAAAGAGGTTCGGACTGGGTGTTGCAGGCAATGGCTTGCCACAGATCGCTCTCATCGCGCCGGCCGAACTCGCGCGGCCGCAATTCGACGAGCTGGCGCAAAAGCTGCTTTGGCCAGTGCGCGATGGCGCAGGGCGCTGGATCGCCCTTACGATCGATCATGACGAACGGTCCGAACACGCGATCAAGGAAGTAGAGAAACGGCTAGCCGGGAGGTGGAGCGGAATGATCCTCGTCAAGGCATTCCAGACCGGCTCGAGGATCGAACTTTCGCCCGTTACCCTGTTCGACGGACGAAAGGCGACCGACCTTGCTCTGATCCGTCCCACTATCGTCTGGGGCAACCCGCAAAAGAGCGGACCGAACCTGCTGGGATGGCTCCAGCGGCTAGTCCCCGATCCCGGCCGCGCCTTCACATATGCGCAGCCTGATCGCAGCACGTCGGCAATCATGGACGCGTGGCGACTGGTGCTGGATCGACTGGAAGCGGGGCCGCAGCTTGCACGGATGCTTGATGACAAGCGCGATGCCCATGCCAGAAGGCTAAATGATTACGGGCTTGGCTCGATGGCAGAGGTGTTGTCTTCGGCAACCGATGGCAAGACCCATCTTGCGGCAGCCTATGCGTTGTTGATCGCCCGCCAACAGCGGATTGCGGTGCCTCTTCTGGCTTGAGCTGTTAGCCCGATAAAGGAGCAGATCATTCGATCAGGATGAACGGCCCCCAGATCGAAGGTGATGCCCCGCCGGGGATTTCGGGATCAGCGATCATCGCGAGCTGTGCACGGCGCAATGCCTCGGCCCGCGAAATGCCCTGCCCGGTCGCGGTAACGGTTGCCACGCTAAGGCGAGTTGCAGCATCATCTCTTACCGGCCAGTGCGACAAGAGCAGGGAACGCGCGCCCGCAAGCTGGAACGCTCTTGCAAGGCCGCTATAGGTGGCTGCACCACGCCCTTCGCCTGCCGCAGTGTTGCAGGCCGAAAGGATGATCCAATCCGCTGCCAGTGAAAGACGCGCGATTTCGCTGGCAGTCAGCAACCCATCGTTTTCGGCGCCGTTTGCCCCCGCCTGTGGCGTCATCACCAGCGCGGGTTCGGAAAGCCCCGATATCTGGCCGCTAACCAGTCCGTGCGTGGCAAAGGCCAGCACTCGATATTGATCGAGGGGTGCGGCGCGAACGGCGGCTTCGGTTGCTGCGTCGCCCGTCAGGATCAAGGGTTCGTCATCGGGGAATGCCGCACCCAAAGCTGCAAGCTCCTCTTGTGCGCCGGGCAGACTCGGGAGCGCGCTGATATCCTCGGCATCGACAATCGCGCCGCGCAGGCCGAAACGATCCTGCGGCGCGGGCGCGAGACTCGGCGCGCCAATTCCGGCAAAGCGGCGCGTGGCACGTGCCCTGTTTGGCGCACGCTGACCAAGTCCTGCAGTGATCGAGATCGCATGATCCTCAATCAGGTATTCGGGTGCAGCACCTGCTTGCGGCAAGCTGGTTACGAGGACAGATGGCGGGATGGCTGAAAGTGGGCCGCTAGCCGGAAAAACCAGCCTTTCCTTGCCCGCGACAACATCGGTGATTTCGGCGCTGAAGATGAGACGGTACAGCCGGTGCGCGGCCTCTGCGTCAAAGGTCTGCTGACCACCCAACCCTGCATCAAGCGAATTGCGCAAGCGATCGATAAGCTGCCGCGCTTCGTGAAGCGCCGTAATTGCCTGACCCCAGACAAGCCCTTCGCGGGTCAAAGCCAAGGTCACCACCCGGTCGGGAAAGACCATCGGAACGATATAGGCTTCGTCATCGGCAAGCAGGCCGCTGGCCTCCGCGATCGTCAGAGGACGCGGGCGGAGATAGTCGGCAAAGTCCGGATAACCCGCTTCAAGCGCAGCCTCTGCCGCTTCACGCGCGGTGCGCGCAGCGGCCAGTTCGGCGGCACTGCTTTCTCCCCCAGCGAAGCGGGTGCGCGCAGCCTCTTCGCCATCGCGCGCTTGCCGCACCTTCTCCAACGCTGCGCTGAAACCATCGGGATCGCCCGGATAAGCAAGCGCCGAGGCGCTGAGCGCGAGATCACTGATTGTCGCCAGCTGCGCGCTGCGCCATGCGCGCTCGGCGTCTCCGGCAAGCAATGAAACCGCCACCGATGTGGCAAACAGCGAATTCCCATCCGATGCGATCGCCAGCCGATCCTGATCTTTGGCATATAGATCGAGCAAGACGCCCTCATTGTAATCCAGCACCGGCGCAAGCGTCTCGGCCGCGCGCCGTGTTTCGCCAGCGCGGGCGAGGATCAGGGCCGCTTGCGTCTGGCGCCCGCGACGCTGCGGATTGGTTGGCTCGAACATCTCGCGATAAGTCGAAAGCGCCAGATCAGTGAGCGCGAGAGCCTGCTTATGATCGCCCGTCACCCCCAATGCGTCAGCAAGGTCAAGCCGCGCCCTCGCCATGTCGACGAGGTTGTCCTGCTGTCGCTCAAGCAAAACCAATGCGCGATTGTAATAATCAATGGCCTCGTCGACGCGCGCATCCTCGTACATGAGGCGAGCAACAAGGGCGCGCTGGTATCCCAGTTCGCCATCATCGGAATAGCCTTCGTTGGCCTCCGCCATCAGTGCGACCTCGACCGCCTGATCAGTCCGCCCCAACCGTGAAAGCAGGACCGCCGTGTTCTGGTAGATCGGCAAGAGCTGTGGGCTGTCCGGCCCCCATTCCTTTGCGCCGATATCCGCGATGCGCCCAAACAAGTCTGCCGCTTCGGCAGTTCGTCCCTTGTCGAGAGCGATCAGGGCATTGTTGAGGAACACGTAAAGCCAGCCAATATGATCGTCGCGAGGGAGGACTTCGAACGCCAACGCCTCGGTTTCGCGCACCGCGCCGACGGCGGCTTCGAGATCGAGATTGCGGAGATAGCTGGCGTATTGATAGGCAAACTGTACCCGTGCCGGATCATTCGCCGCCAGATCGATCCGAGAAAGGTCAAGCGCCCGTTTGTGCCACTCCACCGAAGTGGGAAGATCGTCCTGCTTTACGTAGATATAGCGGGCGATGTGGTGCGCCGCAAAAGTCCGGGCATAGCATGGCGCGCAACTTTCGCTTTCGACCACGCCCTGCAACCGAGCCAGATAATCTGCCTGCAAAGCTTCGTCTGTTACGAAGGCGACCAGCCCATGTCCCACAGCCCCGGCGACTGCATCCGGATGCAGATCGAGATCGGCATTGGCGAGATAAAGCTCATAGGCTTCCTTGAACTTGGCCTTGCCGATCAACCCCATGATCAAGTCGGATACGAGTTCGGCCCGCACATGTGCGGAAGCGTTGGCCGGCATGGCATCGTAGGCTGCCTGTGCCGCAGGAAGGTTCCGGTTCGCCTCGCCATAGATATCGAAGTACTGCGCCGCCGAAGGCTCGGCGGAAAGCAGCGCAAATCCTGCGATTGCTGCCTTAATCGAAGACCAGAAAATAAACCGCACGCCCCGCCCCTTCATTCACCAGTTCGATCTCGTAACGCTGGGTGTAGAGCGGTGTAAACCGGCATTGTGGTTCGCGTGAGGAGACCGGACTGCACACAGGGCGCGAGCTTTGGTCGCTTACCTTGATCCGCACCGGCCCGGCTCCGCGATGCGAGACCGCGAGCGTACTGGGTACCCCGGACTTGAAAGTCTGGGCACTGCGCCAGACCTCGCCGGGAGCCAATTCGCCCCTGACATAGGCAGGGCCAAGCAAACGACCGCGGAAAGGGCTTGCTTCAATTCCGGCGGCGCGCGACCAGGTGTCGAGCATGTCCACACCGCCCTCATCGCGGGGGGAAAGGCCGCTGGCACGCAGGCTGTTGACCAGCATCACAAGGCTTTCGTTGCGCCCTGTCTCGTGCGCCTCTTCCGCTTCGGCCAAGGCTTGCGCAATACGACTGGCGCGCGGCGCAGAGATTTCGGTTTGCGCTGATGATGCCTGCACCGGCGAGATCGCCGCTTTCGAACAGCCAAGCACCGCCAGGCTCGCGGCAAGCATGATGGCCGCGTCAGTCAAGGGGGTGTTACGCAAAGGCTTTTTCATGACCGCATCCCTTCTACTTCGCTCTGATTTGCCAATATTGTACATTCGCGACGTGCCTGCCTCGTCACCGTCGCAACCTGAAACTTGACCCCTTTTCGGTATCGTCGAGTTCCAGCACCATCCCGTGTCGTTCGGCAATCGCCCGCGCCAATGCGAGCCCAAGACCGCTGCCGTTGACGTCGCCCATGCTTGCCCTTCCCCGATAGAAGCGATCAAAGACCCGCGTTCGGTCGGAAGGCGCGATGCCCGGACCGTCATCAGCGATCACCAGTTCGGGCCCATGCGTCAGTGTAACTTCGATACGACCGCCCGGCGGCACGTATTTGAGCGCATTGTCGAGAATATTCGTCACCAGCCGGCTGAGCTGGCGTTCCTCGCCTTCAATCATGACCCCCGGTTCAAGGTGCCAGACAAGTTCATGTCCGGTTTCCTCAGCGCTGCCTGAATAGAGATCGCAGATTCGGTGGATCATCGCACTCATATCGACCCTTTCGAGCCCGGACCGATCGCCCCGGCGCGTCTTGCTGGCTGCAATGTCGAGCAAGGATTCAAGCGTCTGGACCAATCGCCTTATTTCGGCGCGGGCTTCGGCAAGTCGTTCAGCAACCGCAGGAGCAGGGCCCTCCTTGAGCGCCTTCAAAAGACGGTTGTCGAGATGCGAAAGCGGGGTGCGCATTTCATGCGCGAGTTGTTCCGAGGTTTCCTTGTAGGCTTCCATCAAATCGCGTTGTCGCTGCAGGGCGGCGGCACTGTGCGCGGTCAACTCGTCGATTTCGTCGCCATTTTCCTTGGTCGCAAAGTCCCGCTCGCGCGCTGGATCGCGAAAAGCCAGATTGATCTGGCCAATGCGTCGCTGAAGGTTCAGCGCAGCAATCCGCCCCAATAGAGCCACCAGCAGAACGAACACCGTGCCACCGATTGCAAAGGCCAGCGCAACGCTGCGCAAGACATTGCGGTTGCTGTCGATACGACGGGCCACGACAAGCTTGAGATCGGGGCCGAGTTGCACCGCGCGGGCAAATCCTTCGGAACTCGCTCCAATCCTGATTATGCCGGTTTCCGAAACCATCGGATCCAGTTCAGGCCATGCCGCAATATCACCGGCGATCGGTTTGCCGGCATTGTCAGCGAGCAGGTAATGCGGCGTGTTGCCGTCGGAAGGTGTCAAGGCTACGCGATCCGCGATGCGGCTCTGCAACTCCTCAACACCATTGCTGGCGTAGATATCAACCAGACCGGCGATATCGACATCAACCTCGTTCTGGGCGCCTTCGTTCAGCGTCGAAAGCACTGTCTGGTGCGTCACGAACCAAAGAGCGAGGACCAGCGCAAGCGACAGGCCGATTGCGGCCAGCACGAGGCGCGAAAATATCGAGCGACGGGCCTCGATGGTTACCTCCCCTCGAGGATGCGGTAACCTGAACCCCAGATCGTCTCCAGCGCCGGCGCGTCGAACCCCTCTTCAAGCTTACGGCGCAGCCGCCCGATGTTGACGTCCACGACATTGGTCTGCGGGTCAAAATCAATGTTCCAGACGTCGCGCAGCAGCATCTCGCGGGTGACGGTTTCTCCCGCATTCTCCATAAAGTAGCGGAACAGCTCGAATTCCTTGGGGCTAAGCGCCAGATGCTTGTTGTCGCGGAACGCGGTCCTTGCCTTCAAATGACATTCGAAAGCGCCATAGATAATGACGGCGCTATGTTCGCGACCGATTGAACGCCTGTGCAAGGCGCGCAGGCGTGCCATCAGTTCTTCGGGTTCGAACGGTTTCGCCATGTAGTCGTCGGCCCCGGTATCGAGCCCGTCCGCACGATCACTGCCGCGGCCCAGCGCGGAAAGGATCAGGATCGGCGTGCCAATGCCGCTTTCTCGCAGCCGACGGGTGATAGTAAGCCCATCGATATCGCCCAGCATCCGATCGAGGATAATGACGTCGAAGGCTTCCATCCCGGCGCGCAACAAGGCTGCGCTACCGCTTTCTTCCCAGACCAGAACATCCCCGTTCTGGCGGGCGATATCGCTAACTGCCGCAGCCGAGCGAGCGTCATCCTCGACATAGAGAATTCGGAGCGGTTGCTTCGTCATTCCCCCGTCCTGACCGTGACCGCGATCACCCGGCGGGTGAACTGACCGGAAAGCTGCCATTGCTCCGCTCCCGCTGCAAGCAGATGATGAGACCGGATGGATGCAGAGCAATCATTGGCTCTGCATCCATCCCGGCATTACGGATCAATTCAAGGCTTCAACCGAAACCCAGCCCTTGGTTCCGAAATTGTCTTCAACTTCGATGAACAGCCCTTCGCGGCGACCGGTCGGCGTCAGCGTGGTACCTTCCCTCAGGCCACGGACGACTTCGGCATCATCCGTTGGCATCGCCAGCATCGAAGTCGCGACCGCGACGGTTGCAAGTTCAGGTCCGTTGGCAGCAGCGCTCGACGCACGCGGCACCGAAGCAATCGTGGCTTGCTGCGCCACCACTTCGTTGAAAGCAAGAACGAAGGCTTCGACAAGCATCTTGCCGTTGCGGTTTCCAGCATAGCCGCTGGCGTTGGCACCCGCGGACCAGGCGTTGCCGCCGTTGAAGCTCAGCGAGCTGCGTCGGACTTCACCCTTGCCCGTCACGACAGTTAGGCCCGTCGCCGGGCTAAGCAGCTTGATCCCCGCAGCAACGCGATTGCGCCGCCCGCCCAGGCCGCCAAACATGCCGAGCACGGCGCCCGCTCCCGGAACCCCACGCAGCAGCGATGATGCTGCACCCGAACGCACAAGCCCTTCCATCGCGGCAGACTTTGCAACTTCGATCGACTGGTCGACTTCCTCGCTCTTGCCGGCAATGACGTTCATGAGGAAATCCGCCGGAACGCCGTTGGCTGCGCTTTGCGGGGTGAAGCAGCCGGACTCGATGGCGAGCGAATTGACCAGTTCGCGCGGCGATCCAAGGCCGAACTCTGACCAGCCTTGAGTGTCGCCATCGACAACGGCGATAGTGCCGAGGCTTTCTTCGCATTTGGCCAGTGCGACTTCATCATCGGCCATGGCAGGCGCGGGCATGGCGACCACTGCCACGATCGCGGCGGCAGCTGTGGCGGAAATCATCTTGTTCATCAGTATACTCCCCAGTGCGTGACAACGACCCAGAGATTGACCCTGCATACGGGTCTTTACCATATACACCTATTGTCATGGAGATGACAAAGCCTGTTAGAAATGCGTTCTGACGGCGAATTACGGCCGTCAGACCTCTGGCTCACCTCTCGACAGGCGTTCCCGCGCCAAAAGTGATCATGCCGCCCATGATGCGTTCTGCCTGATCGATAGCCCAATCACGCTGAACTGCAGTCGCTGGACGATCATCCGTTCCGGCAACGGCCCGACTCAGCTCGGCGACCGCATCGAAGGTGACATTGGCACCCGTGGTTCCGATAATCTGCGGGCCACTCCATGATGTACCCATCCAACGGCTCCAGTCACCCGCCGCGATCGGCGCAATCGACGGAGCGATGGTCGCGAGCGTCTGTCCGCCAACACTTGCAGTGGAGGTATTGGGATAGTTTGCCGGATCGAAAGTACCCGGCGCACCAAAGAGCGCTGAACCGCCAATGTCGAGGTTGTCGGCAAAGATCGAGATGTTGTAATTCATCGCGAACCGCTCACCGAGATTGGCTCCGCCAAACTGGTACGAAACCGCCGCCTGACATCCGTTGTTCGCGCAAGGCGTACCGTTGATCGAGGCATTGCTTTCGAAAACACCCTGAAGTCGGGGGAAGAAGTTGGGGCTCTGGAAAGACCAGGCGTAAACGGCGTCGGGCATTGTGACTTCGGCCGCCAGATTGAGGCCGATCTGGGTCGGCGAAAGCCAGTTGATGACCAGCGAGCCGTCGAATGTGCCCGGCGCCGTCCGACCGTCAGAATAGGTCGGTGTGGTCGCGCCAAGCAGATCGTAGGTAATCTGGCCGGTCAGGCCGAATTCCTGATCCACAACACTCACAATCGCCCAGTGCGACGCATCATTGGCTGTCGTGGTGTAGCGCCCTGCACCGGTCGGGAACACTACGTCTCCATCGATCCAACGCCCAATGATCGCATATTCGTCCCCGATTATCTGATCACCCGTGGCATTGCCCCTGCCGAAGGAACCGATCGAATTGAGCACCCCTTCGGGACTGACATCGGTCTGGTTGGTGCGGCTTGTCCGCGTGAAGCCTTCCTCGCCATAGGAGATAGCTGCAGTGACAAGTACGCTGGTGTCGAACTGGTCGACCCCGCCAACCGCAGGTGTGGTATCTCCGTTGCCTTCGATAGCGCCAAAGATCGCCGCACCGTGGATGGTATCGGAATTCTGGGCGCTCGTATCGGCGATTGTGGCTTCGTAGACCAAGCCTAGGCGGTCACCCTGCGGGTCGACGATCTGGCCTTCGGCCTGGAAAGCGCCTGATCGTCCGTCATTGGTGGTCCCCGGAGCCTGAAAGCTGAAGAACCCGCCTGAGAACAGATTGCTCGGGCCACTCGGCGAGCTGATCGAAAACGGCGTACCTTCGCCTGCGAACCCGCCTTCGGTGGCGAAGCTGTAAACGAAGCCCGTTGCGCCAGTGAACGTGATTGAACCGTCAATCGCCACACGAGGAGCCGCGCCGTAGATGATCGCAAGATCGGCATCGAACACACCCGGCGATAGCGAACCATCGATCAGCGTCGGACTGGTCGCGGCCAGCAGTTCATATTCGACCCGGCCCATGGGGAAGTTGGGCGCAGCATCCCAACCGCTTGTCAGCAGGTAGTGGTAGCCCTGGTTCGCGCTGATGGTCGATTCCGTTTCGCTCACGTTGAATGCGAAAGTCCCGTCAGACCAGCGCCCGATCAGCAGCGAGGCGTCGCCATATACGTCGAACACGGTTGTTGTACCGCGATCCACGACGTTCTCGCCTGTCGTGCGCGCCGTGATACGGGAAAGAGCGCCGCTTGGCTCAATCTCAACAGCAAGCGAAGCGGGCCGGTTGGTCGCGGTCTGGTTGTTTCGGATCACATCGAGGTTAAGCCCGAACTGATTGGTGCGAGGATAGACCCCGCGGGCGAAGAAGCCGGGACCGGCGGGCGCATAACCGCCCTGATAGGCGAAGTCGAAGGCCGGTCCGTTGCCTGTTCCGCCGCCGCCAGAGGTCCGCTCTGGCCCCGACTTGAAGATCGCTGCGCCAGCAAGATTTTGCCCGAAACCCTCGCGGACAGCCCGGTAGGTCAGGCCTACGGTGTTGACGTCACCGGCAAAGCCCGCAGTCAGACTGAGGCCGCAGGTGTCGATGCTGCTGCAAGTGCCGCCATTATCGGTTGCGGCAACAAATGCGCTGAAGGTGCCAAGGGTCGTAAAACCGATGATGTTGGTCGATTGTGACGGATCTTCGATCCCCCCCGCAGTCGAAAAGCTGAACACATACGGATCAGCCCCGGTCGGCATGGTGATTGTGCCTTCGAGCGCAAGCTTTGCCTCTGTCCCCAGCAGGATCGCCATTTGCGCGTCAAAGACACCGGGCTCAACCGAGCCGTCGGCTATGGTCGGACGGGTTGCGGCGATCTGATAATAGTCGATCCGGCCATTCGCGGGCAATGCAAAGTCGGGCTGCACCGGGCGGGTGAGGACGTAGTGGAGCCCCTGATTCTCGTTGAAGGTGAAAGTGTTGGGGATGGAAATGGTCCCGCTAGTCCACCGCCCGATCAAGGCGTCGGCATTGCCAAATATATCCACCACCTCGGTAGAGCCCTTGGTCCGCGTTCCTCCGGTCGAAGGCAAGCGAACATAGGATTGCAGTCCGCCATTCTCGTCCAGCACAAGGTTCCCAGCTTTGAAGCCAAGTCCTTCTCCGCCGCTGAGCAGCCCACCGTTGAAGCCGCCGCCGAGAACAAAGCCGATCAGCGGCTCAACCGCGTCAAAGCCTCCCGAATATCCCGCAAGCTGGGGCGGAACATCGGGGTTGCCTCCATTGCCGCCACCGCCGTTGCCCGGCAATCCGGCGAACTGGTCTGGATCGCCGCCGCCAAGCAGGAATTCGTAATAATCGAGGAAGAAGTTGTTGAGATCGGCGAACCCGGCCAACCCGCCCTGAAGCGCGGCGAGCGCTGCCAGGTAGGCTTCGAGGATGGCAAGATCGAGCGCAGTGTACTCGCTCGGTAATCCACCATTGGCGAGGAATTCGAAGTATGCGTTCAACGCCGCGATGTAGTCGGCATAGATCGGCAGGCCGGTGAACCCGTCGATATCGCCGCCAGCACTGACAAAAGCGAAATAGGCGGAGACCAAGGCGGCGTTGTCGGCAAGAGCATCGAACCCGGCCAACCCGCCGGGCAGCGCGGCCAGTGCATCCAGATACGCCCGCAGGATCGACAGATCGAGCGCAGCATAATCGCTGGGCAAGCCACCACCCGAAAGGAAGGCCGCGTAGGCGTTCAACGCCGAGACGTAGTCGAGGTAAATCGGCAGACCGGCAAACGCGTCAATCTGTCCACCTGCTTCGAGAAATGCGAAATAGGCCGTCAGCAGATCGCCGTTCGCGCCAAGCAGGCTGTTCACCTGCCCAGATTGCAATACCGCGGCAAAGAATTCCTGCAGCCGTGCGATATCCTCGTCGGAATAATCTGACGGCAGGCCGTTCGCGGCCAGGAACGCGGCATAGGCATTCAGCGCGTCGGCAAAGGCCGGGAAGTTCGGCGGGACGGGCAAACCGGCGAAATTGTCCGGATTTCCGCCAGCCAGCACGAACTGGAAATAGGCCTGATAAAAGTCGGTCAGGTCGAGCAGGAAACGGTCGGTCGCCCCGGCCGCTTCAAGCGCCGCGATATATGCTGCGATCGTTTCCTGCGAGAGGACTGTGTAGCCCTACGGAATGCCCCCGTTCGAGAGAAATTCGAAATAGGCCTGAAGGTCCAGAGCATATCCGGCAAAGATATTGGCGTTCAGCCCGCCAAAATTGTCGAACGCGCCGCCATCAGCAACGAACTGGCCGAAGCTGGCGAAGAACGCTGCCTGATTGGCGCCAAGGAACCGGTCGAGCGCACCGGCCGCCTGCAATTGAAGGATGAAGGACTGCAGCTGCGCAATATCGGCAGCGGTGAATTGCGATGGCAGATTGCCCGCTGCAAGGAAGGCAAAATACGTATCGAGTTGCACGGCATATCCGGCAAAGATGTTCGCGGGCAGCCCGGCAAAGGCATCGACATCACCGCCCGCGCGCAGGAAGGCGAGATATTCGGAATAGAACGCAGCCTGATCGGCCAGCACCGCATCGAGCAGGCCGGTGTTCGCCAGCGTTTCGAGATAGGCACGCAGGGTCGCCTGATCGAGCGCGTCATAGTCGCTCGGCAGACGTCCGCTGGCAAGATAGGCAAAATAGGCATCAAGCGCAGTCTGGAACTGCGAAGCAAAGGCGATCCCGCCATTTTCAAGGAAAGCAGTGATCAATGCCCGGTCAGCCGCGCTAAGCTGCTGGTCAAGCCCGCTCTGACGCAGGAAGGCGATGGATTGGGCCAGCGCTGCCTGACTCGCCCCGGTAAAATCGGTTGGCACACCGCCGGCGCGCAGGAACGCGAAATACGCCGCCGTCAGGTCAGTGAAGGAAGCCGCGAACAGATCACGATTGCCGCCGCTGGCGATAAAGGCGAGGTAAGCATCGGCCAGTGCGCGATCACGCGCGGCCAGATCCGCAATCGCACCGGTACGCCCGATAAAGGCGAGGTAGGCGTCGATATCAGCGGCACTGGCAACGCCGCTCGCAAATCCGCTTGGCACACCGCCAGCACGGATCAGGTCGAGATAATCGAGAACGAAGCCGCTGTAGGCAGCGAGAAAATCGGCCTGCGCGCCGCCGCTTGCCAGAAAGCGCAGATAGGTCCGGATGACATCGGCCTGCGCCGCATTGAACGGGCTTCCGCCGTACGCCCCTTCGAGCTGTGCTGCGGCAGCAATCAGCAAAGCGAAGTCGCCGCTCGGGAATGTCTCGATCGAAGGGTTGGCGGCAGCAGCCTCCACCCGGCGACCTGCGTCGATGACATCGCTCGATGCACCTGCCGCAGCAAGGCCGTCGCCAAGGGTCACCGGTATTCCGTTAAGCGCCGCCGCAACCGGTCCTGCATCACCTCCGATGGCTGCTACCTGCGGCGGCTCAGGATCCGCGGGCTTGCCGGGCTCAGGTTGAGCCACTGCGGCATTGGCAACGGAACGCCGCGGTGCGCGGCCCGGCTCCGCGCTCCACATCATGCCTTCGCGATATTTTCGCATTCCGCGTCCAGCCTGGCCGACACGAACTTCTCCGCCCAACGTATGGCCGGTCGCTTCGCCGTTAGCGGCGACGCTAAAGCTTGCGGAAGAACCCTCACCGGCGACCTGAGCTTCAAGCCCCTCGGGCATCCGCACCACGATATCACAGCTGTCGCAGCCTGAGACCGTAATCGAACCACTATAGAGATCGATCGAGCCGTCGGGGTTGATCGTGTACTCGGCCGCATCGACGATCGAGACAGTGCCTCCACCGGTCAGTGCAATCTGTGTCACGCCGCTGCTCTGGCTGGTGCGTTGGCCCAGTTGCACCGGCGTCGGACTGGAGCTGAAAATGACCTCATTCGCTAGCGAGGGAACGCTCAGCGCAAGGCTTGAGCAACCGATCAGAAGCAGGCGCGCGGCGCGCGAAGAAGTCTTCGGGATGGCAGTCATGACAAAACCTCCAGCAGGCGATCAGAATTCAAGGCGCGCGCCGACTGACACGGTCCAGCACTCAAAGTCGAAAAGGGGGATGTTGCTCCAGTTGCGGGTGTAGCTCGCGCTTGGCTGGAGAAAGACCTGATCCAATACGGCAATCTTCAGGCCTGCCCGCAGGTCCAACCTTTCATCCTCGCGCTCGGTCAGGAACAACGGATCGGCTTCGTCATGGCGGCGCAGATCAAAGGCGATCCCGCCAACCACCGCGACGCGCTCTGCCACCGGCAGCTCGGCCCCGATATTGGCGGTAACGAAGCTAAAGCTTTGCGCATCGCCAGCCTGTCGCAGCGTCTCTTCCTTGCCACCTGTAATGTTGGCCGCGAAATTCCGCCCGACAAAGCCGGCACCGACCGCATAGCGGTCTCCATCGCGCAGCGGGTCATTGTCGAAGTTGAGCCGGTTCCACTGCGCCGACAGGTTGAGCGCTTTGCCACCCGCAAGCGGCTTGGTGTATTGCGCGATCGCCCCGAATGAGGTGCGAAAGCTGTCATCGTCTAGCCAGAACTGCTGCACCTGGCCGGAGATCGAGATCACGTCATTATTGGCAAAGGTGTGCGCATAGCCCGCGGTCCCGGTAAGCGCGGCCTGATCAAAAGTGGCATTGTTGAAATTGTCGCGCCAATTTCCCAACGCCGATGCGAACAGACGATCCTGTCGCCCGATCGCGGTCACGCCGGAAACGCCTGCCGTAATTTCGTAGAACTCGTCATCCTGCGCTACCGCGCCCGCACCAAGCTGGCCTGGCCCGAGAAAGCTGAACAGCGGGATGACGATGGTGTCGAGCTCGGTCGCGGTGTTGATGTTGCTGTCGTGCCCCACGCGGGCATCGACAAAGCCGCTGACGTCCGAACCACCACCTGAAATCTGGCGATCGAATTGCCGGACGAAACCGGTAAACCGCTGGCGCACCGGATCGGGCAGGCTGGGATCATCCACCACCGTCGCGAATTGATCGCGCGCCGTGTCGATATCCCCGGCGAGCGCGTAGGCGCGCGCAAGTTCCGCCCGTGCGGCAGCATTGTTCGGCTGAACCGCAAGCACCCGCTGAAGCGCAATGATGGCATCCCCGTACCGCCCGGCATCAAGCGCCGCGATACCAAGTTGGTAGTCGAACGCGGGATCGCCGGCTCGCTGCTGCACTTGTGCTTCGAGCGCCTGATAGGCCTGCTCTGCCGCTTCCGGTGACAAGGGCTGTCCGGGCGCCGCCTGCGCCAACGCAGTGCCAGCGTTCAACGCGACCATCGAGGCAACGCCAAGAAGTGTCGCCCGTGATGCTACGCGAGTAAGTCGATTCATCGTCTGCTTGCCCCTGATCTTGGTTCGATCGCAGGCAAGAAGATGCTGTAGCGGCGGGAAAATGTCCGCTGACAAGCCCCGTTATCGTAATGACAATGGCTGTTAGGAGGCCTGCTCCGCCTCGCGCGGTGCTTGTGCCTCGTCCGCAATCGTCAGCAGCGGGAACAACTCTTCAGCGCTGATCGGCTTGGAAACGAAATAGCCCTGGACGTAATCACACCCGGCTTCGCGCAGGAAGTCGAGACATTCGGCGACTTCGACACCTTCGCCTACGACCCTGAGGCCCAGCGAATGCGCCAGCTGGATCGTAGAGCGCACCAGCAAGGCGTCGCTGCGTTCGACGTGGGCGTGTTCGACAAAGGCGCGGTCGATCTTGAGCTCGGTCAGCGGCAGCAATTGCAGGTAACTGAGCGTGGATTGGCCGGTACCATAGTCATCCATCGAAATGGCGATTCCCAGTTCCCGGAAACGCTCAAGGTTGCGCACGGCAGTCTCGGGATCGCTCATGGTGGCGGATTCCGTCACCTCGAAGATCAGGCGGTCGCGCGGCACTCCGGTGGCGCGGACGATCCGTTCAGCCGCGCTCATGAAGGAATCCGAACTGATCAGCTTGGCCGAGATATTGACCGCCGCCGAAATGATCGCGCCCTTTTCACACCAGTCGCGCAGATCTTCGACATTGCGCAGCGACAGCGGGAAGGGGACGTGAATCATCACCACAAGTCTGATCAACTCGGGCGAGGAGTTGAAATAGCGAAACGGGTTAGGCGCATTGAGAGGTTTTGGCATCGCCAGGCGCTACCTTCGCCAAATCACTTTTCAATCAGGTGCGTTTGCTTTGACAGCACCCCCGTCGGCCCTACGAGATGCACATTCTTCGGCTGTCGAACATCTACGCCTTGATCGAGACTAGATTGCCTCGCAGGTGTATCAGGGAGTCATCATCGCATGTTATAGACGCAAGCTGCTGAAATTAGGGTGCGACCAGAAGACTGATAAGCTATACCGAAATAGCTACTAATGACCTCTCGGACGCATACGAATAGAGACGATAATGATTAATCAGCTGGATTGGATCTTGCTTTCGGGCCGTCGAGCGAAAGGAAAGAGGCCAACCTATTTCGAGGATCCCGATCTCGAAAAAACATTCGCAGTTCTGATGGCGCTGGTCGCGGAAGTGTCAGTGCTTCGCGAACGCCTCGATACGGTCGAGAGGCTACTGGAAACCAAAGGATCATTAAATCGCAGCGACATCGAAAACTATCGTCCTGATCTTGAAGCCGGAAAGGAGCGCGGAAGAGCGACCCAAGCATACATTAGCAGAGTCATGCGTATTTTCCAGCAGGAAGTGGAAGCGCTCAAGGCAGATGATCTTCCCTTGTCCGAGTGGGTCGAGAAATTGGCCAAGGAATAGGTGATCTATATTTGAGATGATACAGAGAATGATTAAACGAAGCGTCGGAATCGTTCCCCTGCACAAAGAGATGACGAAAACTACGCGCACGTCAGCCCTTATCACTCACTTTCGCCTGCCGCTCCCGACGCAAAGAGCGAGCTTACCCGCTGTGGGTCGTATCCGAGCGCTCGTAGCACCGCTCGCGTGTCTTGACCCGGCGCGGGCAGCTGTCGCGGGAGAGCCGGGCGCTTTCCATCCATTTCAATCGGAATGACAGGCAGCTTGGTTGCCGTGCCATTATCGAGCGTGACGTCCTCCAAGCCACCGGCATTGAGGTGTGGGTCTTCGAACAGATCCTCGGGTCTCCCGATTGGCGCGAAAGGCATACCGGTGCCGTCGAGCTTGGCGATCACCTCGTCACGCGTCATTCCGCCGATCAGCTCGCTTATGCGGGGAAGAATCCGCTCGCGTGCCAATACGCGCTGGTTGTTGGCGCGGATGCTCTCGTCCACCCACAGATCTTCCAGTTGGAAGAGTACACAGAATTTCTCCCACAATGCATCGGTCACTACTCCGATGAAGATCGGTTCGTCTTTAGTCTGGAAAACGTCGTAAATAGCCCAGGCGGAAACCCGGGCGGGCATTGGTGCCGCCGGCTTTCCGGTGACCGCAAATTGCGCCATGTGCTGACCGACAAGATAGGCTGTGGTTTCGTACAGGCTGGCCACAACCTTCTGCCCGCATCCGGTGCGATGACGTTCTTCAAGCGCTGCAAGCACGCCGATAACCCCGAACATACCTCCGGTAACATCGATCACGCTTGCTCCGGCCCGTAGCGGGCGCCCAGGTGGGCCGGTCATATAGGAGAGCCCGCCCATCATCTGCGCCACTTCGTCAAGCGCCGTTCGCCGCTCGTAGGGTCCAGGCAGAAAGCCCTTTTCCGAGCAGTAGATGATGCGCGGATTGGTGGCGGCGCAACTGTCGTAGTTCAGTCCGAGCCGGTCGAGCGCGCCCGGACGAAAATTCTCAACCAGCACGTCGGTAGCAGCAATCAGGTCCTTCGCCACAGCAAGACCCTCCGCGCTCTTAAGGTCGAGGCAGATCGATTGCTTGCCGCGATTGTACATCGGGAAATAGCCCGCCCCCGAACCCAGTAACCGCCGGGTCTGGTCGCCGCCGATCGGCTCGACGCGCACCACTTCGGCCCCAAGCCCAGCAAGGATGTGTCCGACCGTCGGTCCCATCACCATGTGGGTGAATTCGATGACCTTGATGCCCTTGAGAGGTTCAGGCGCGCTCATGCGGTGATCCTTTCGTGGTAGTCGAGCATCGGTCCAGCGTCCGGCGTGAAACCGTAGAGCGGCTCGCCGGGGAGAGCCCCGACAAGGATCATCCTGACTTCGAGAAGTTTGTTGAGGTCGATCCCCGTCCTGAACCCCATCGAGTTGAGCATCAGCACGAGGTCTTCAGTCACGAGGTTCCCCGACGCGCCCGGGGCAAAGGGGCAGCCGCCCAGCCCGCCCAGCGAGGCATCGAAAGTGGTAATCCCTTCCTCCAGCCCGGCAACTACGTTGGCAAGCCCCAGACCGCGGGTGTTGTGGAGGTGGAGAGTGGTGAGCAGCCCCTCGCCAACCGCCGCGCGTACCTTGCGAATCAGCCGCCGCACCTGCGCCGGATCGGCATAGCCTGTGGTATCGGACAGGCTGAGCTCCATTGCGCCGGCTTCAATCGCCGCTGCAGCGAGTCGCACAACCTGCTCCTCGCTCACCGAACCTTCATAGGTGCAACCGAAGGCGGTCGACAGACCGACCGAGAGATGCACACCGTGTGTGCGAGCTATTGCCGCCACCTCGGCGATCTCGGCGAGCATCGCTGGGTGGTCCTTACGCACGTTGTTGCGGCTGTGAGTCTCACTCATCGAGAAGGGAATGCTCATCGCGTCGACCCCAGCGCGGGCAGCACGTTCAGCTCCCTTGGCATTGGGGACCAGCGCGACCACCGCAAGGCCCTCGATGTTTTTGGCAAAGGCAACCAGTTCGGCGGTGTCGGCCATCTGCGGCATGATCGCGGGTGGGACGAAGCTGCCGACCTCGATTTCTCTTACGCCGGCATCCGCCTCGGCTGCGATCCAGCGCTTCTTGGCGTCGAGCGGCATGACCCGGTCGATCGACTGTAAACCGTCGCGCGGGCCCACTTCGGAGACCAAAATTTCGGTCATCTGCGCCTCCGGATGGAACATTGAAGAGGGCATTTAAGAACAATCTGAATTGCCCGATTACGTTTTTTAATCATAGACTTGATGGCCAATCGTGGGGTTGAACTATGAATTTTCGTCTTGAGCGGTCTTCCTCGTGCCAGCGCACGGTGCGCCATCTTGACGCGGCGGGATGATTTTAGGGAAACTCTCATCGCCCCTTCTCCAGATAGATCCAGGGGCGTGCGCGCCGATCGCGGCGAAGCCAGCGCGGCATTGCCGACCTAAGCCTCGCGAACGAAAGGTCGACGCGATCAAGCCCTAGGAACAGCATCTGCTTGGCTTCGGGCTCGATGTCGAATTGCCAGCATTTGCCCCCGGCGCTGACGGTCTGCGCCTCGAGGTCGATGTGCAACATCTGCCACGCCAGCTGCGCCACTACCTCGCCCGCCAGCACCACCGGCAGGAGGCCATTGGTCAGGCAGTTGCTGCGAAAGATAGGCGCGAAGCTGGGAGCGATGATCGCCTCGATCCCGAATTCGGCGAGCGCCCAGACCGCGTGTTCGCGGCTCGACCCGCAGCCGAAATTCTTGCCTGCGAGCAGCACCCGCGTCCCGATCGCATCGCGCTGGTTTAGCACAAAACGCGGATCGCGCAGCCGCCTGTCGGCATCAAGATAGCGCCACGGAGCGAAAAGCCCGTCAGCTAGGCCGGTTCGCCCGGTCGTGCGCATTTCGCGGCTGGGGATGATCGTGTCAGTGTCGATATTGTCGTACAGCATCGGCACCGCGAGGCTGGCGATGGTCGAGATCGGCTTCATTACGCGGACTCCTCTTGCCGGAACGTGCGCGGATCGGCGATTGCGCCCGCCAGCGCGCTCGCGGCGACGGTTTCTGGCGAGGCGATATGGGTGCGGATGCCGGGGCCCTGACGCCCTTCGAAGTTGCGGTTGGTGCTGGAAATAACCCGCGCTTCCTCGGGAAAGCCCTCGCCCCCGGCATAGAAGCACAGCGAGCAGCCACTCATCCGCCATTCGAACCCGGCGGCCTCGAACACCTTGTCGAGCCCTTCGGCCTCAGCCGCTCGCCTGACCGCCATCGAACCGGGCACCACCAGTGCCTTGCGGACCCTCGGCGCGATCCGGCGTCCTTTCAAGATCGCGGCCGCGCGACGCAGGTCGGAGATACGGCCGTTGGTGCAGCTGCCAATGAAGGCGGCGTCGATCGGGGTTCCAGCGATACGCGCGCCCGGTTCGAGACCTATGTATTCATGCGCACGATCGGGCCCATGCGGGACCGCGCCGGTGACTGCGACAGCGTGTTCGGGGCTAGTTCCCCAGCTCACCATCGGCGCGATCGCGGCGGCGTCGATCGTGATTTCGCCATCGAAGCGCGCGTCCGCGTCACTGGCGAGGCTTAACCAATAGGGCTCGGCGAATAGCGCAGGCGCATACGGGCGGCCAGCGAGAAGGGCGAAGGTCTTCTCGTCGGGCGCTATGAGCCCGGTCATTGCACTGAATTCCGTCGCCATGTTGCACAGCGTCATGCGGCCTTCCATGTCGAGCGCGCGCACCGCTTCACCGGCGAACTCGACGACATGGCCCACGCCGCCGCCCGCGCCATGCGCCGCGATCAGCGCCAGCGCCATATCCTTGGCGGTAACGCCCTCGGCCAGTTGACCTGTAAAAGTGACACGCATCGTCCCCGGCCGTTCGAGCCGCAACGTGCCGGTGACCATCGCGTGTTCGGCCTCGCTTGAACCGATGCCCCAGGCTAGCGCGCCGAACGCGCCCTGCGTGCACGTGTGGCTGTCAGGCGCGACAAGGGTGCAGCCAGGGAGGACAATCCCCTGTTCGGGTGAGATCACGTGGACGATCCCCTGCGCTGGGTGGTCGATATCGAACAGCGTGATCCCCGCCCTGTGGCAGGCAGCGCGAGTTTCGGTGATGAAGCCTTCACCGCCGTGCATCAGGGTGCCATCACCGCGACCCGGACGAGTATCGACGATATGGTCCATCACCGCGAATACGCGCGCGGGATCGGCGAGACTGCGGCCCATCGCCTGCATCCGCGCGAGCGCCGCAGCGCCGGTGCGTTCGTGGAGAAACACGCGGTCGATCGCGATCAGGCTCGCCCCGCCCGCGGTCGTGGTCACCGCATGCGCCTCCCAGATCTTGTCGAACAGCGTTTTCACGCGAACAAACTGGCCCTTTCGAAGCTCATCAATATCAGGTCCCGCGGCCAGCAGCGAGCCACTCGCCGACCCGCGTGCCGAGACGCATTGGGAGTGGCCTTAAGTAGGCCTGCCCGCGATATGCCCGCCTCGAAATTTCGACTGACGAATAAAGTCAACTGCCCAGTGGTTAAGGCCGCCGATGGCGCGGATTGCCTTATCGAACAGAAAGGTGATGAGTGATGCTTGGGACGACAATGGTTTCGGACGGCAAGACCGCACGCCAGCTGTTCGAAGAGGTGATGGCTTTTCCAGCGCGCAAGAAGTTCGGCTTCGGCGCGAAGCTGGCGATCGTGAACGTCGATGTGCAGCAGGCCTACACCCGTACCGACCTGTTCAAGACAGCCTATGAAACCGACCCGCGCCAGATTGAATATATCAACACCATCAGCACGCTCGCCCGTGCGCGTGGGATGCCGGTGATCTGGAGCCGGGTCGCCTACCAAGACGATGCGAGCGATGCAGGGGTCTGGGGCACGCGCAGCGATACCGAGGATTCGCTTCAGAACATCAAATACGGGTCCGAACGTCACGCTTTCGATCCGCGCGCCGAAATCGCGCCCGGTGACCTCAGCTTCACCAAACGCATGCCGAGCGCGTTCTTCGAGACCCCGCTAGCAAGCTATCTCACCTTCCACCGGATCGATACGGTGGTGGTGACCGGCGGCAGCACCTCGGGTTGCGTGCGCGCGACCGCGGTCGATGCGCTCAGTCACGGCTATCGCACCATCGTCCCAATCGAGTGTTGCGCGGACAAACACGAAAGCTATCACTTCGCCAATCTCACTGACCTTCAGCTCAAATATGCCGATGTTGAGCCGGCGCAGGTAGTGATCGACTGGCTGGAGGCGCGTTGAGGCGCGCTTACCGATCATGAAGGAAGGCGCACCCGATCCCGAACTCTACGATTACCACGGCTATGCCGACCGCCCACGAATCACGTGGCCGGGCGGCAAGACCTGCGCAGTGTGGGTCGCGCCCAATCTCGAATATTACGAGATCGATCCACCGTTCCACCCCAAGCGCAACCCTTGGCCGCATCCCGCGCCAAGCGTGGTCGGCTATTCGCACCGCGATCATTCGAACCGGGTAAGCCACTGGCGAATGGCCGAGATCATGACCAAGCACGGCTTTCCCGGCTCGGTCAGCCTTTCGGTCGCGCTGTGCCAGCATCATCCCCAAGTGGTCGCAGATGCCAATGCTCGCGGCTGGGAGTTCTTCAGCCACGGGATCTATAATACCCGCTATTCCTACGACATGACCGAAGCGCAGGAGCGCGCCATCATCGAGGATTCGATCCGCACGGTAAAAGAAGCGACCGGGCAGACGATCCGTGGCTGGCTTGCCCCGGCGCTGACGCACACGCCGCGCACGCTCGACCTGATCACCGAATACGGGCTCGATTACACCTGCGACCTCTATCACGACGACCAGGTGCAGGAGGTGAAGGTGAATCCGGCAGGCGGCGGCCGGCTTGCCTCGATCCCCTACAGCCTCGAGGTCAACGACCATTACGGCTTCTTCGTCTACAACATGAGCGGGCGCGAATATGCCGATACGCTGGTGCGGCAGTTCGAACGGCTGGCGAGCGAGGGCGAGAAATCCGGAACGGTGATGTGCATCCCGCTGCACGCCTACCTGATCGGCCAGCCGCACCGGATCGGCCCGTTCGAGGAGGCGCTTGCGCATATCGCCGGCGACGGGCGGGCCTGGATCGCGCGGGCGGGCGAGATCGTCGATTGCTGGCGGGCGCAGCAATGACCGGCCTGCCCGACAGCTATACAAGCTATCCCCGCCGCCGCGCGGGCTATGACCACGATCTTTACGCCTGGTCGAACCTGCATGATCGCGCGCCGGTCCAATGGCCGCGCGGCACGGTTGCGGTGTGGCTGTGCGTCAGCCTCGAATGGTTCCCGATCACCCCCGGCGGCCCGTTCAAGGCCCCCGGTCACATGCAGACTGCCTATCCCGATTACCGCCATTATACCGCGCGCGACTATGGCAACCGGGTGGGCGCATGGCGGATGCTCGAAGCGTTCGAGCAGGCCGGCGTGAAAGCGAGCTTCGCTACCAATGCCGCGATTGCCAAACGCTATCCCGAACTCATCGCCGCGATCAAGGCCGGTGGGCACGAGATCATCGCCCATTCGACCGACATGAACGGCACGATCGACGCCACGCTCGGGCAGGAAGCCGAGCGCGCGCTGATTACCGATGCGATGACGCGGCTAGAGGCGGCGACCGGCACGCGGCCAGTCGGCTGGCTGTCGATCGCGCGCCAGCAGAGCTTCGATACGCTCGATATCCTCAAGGAGGTAGGCCTGACCTATTGCTGCGACTGGGTGAACGATGAGCTGCCCTATCGCTTCACCAACGGTCTCATCAACCTGCCACTCAACCACGAACTGTCCGATCGCCAAATCGTCACCGTCCAGCAGAAAAGCGCCGACAGCTGGGCCGAAAGCATGCGCGATGCCTTCGACTGGCTGGCGGCCGAAGCGCGCCAGCAAGGCGCGGGCCGGATGCTGCCGCTCCACCTCACCCCCTACATCATGGGACTGCCCTATCGCATCGGCGCGCTCGAAGCGCTGCTCGCCGACTTCGCCGTGCGCGCAGATGCGTGGTTTGCGACCGGCGAGGCAATCGCCGCGTGCTGGCAGTCACAAAACGAAAAGGAACACTGAGATGCGCATCATCTGCCTGTTCAACCTCAAGCCGGGCGTCAGCGTCGCCGAATACGAAGCATGGGCGCGCGCCACCGACATCCCGACCGTCAATGCGCTGGGTTCGGTCGAAGGCTTCACCGTCCACCGCGCGAGCGGGATACTCGGCGATCCGGCGGCGACGCCGCCCTATGCCTATGTCGAGATCATCGAGATCGCCGGGATGGACGCCTTCATGGCCGAAGTCGCCACCGAACGGATGCAGGCGGTGGCGGCGCAGTTCCAGGGCTTTGCCGACAACCCGCAATTCATCGTCACCGAGGATCTCTGACATGGCCCGATTTGCCAACCGCACCGTGATCGTCACCGGATCAGGCAAGCAGCGCGGACTGGGACAGGCGATCCTCACGGCTTTCGCCCGCGAAGGCGCGAACTGCGTGGTGTCCGACCTCGTGATCGACGCCGAAGCGGAGAGCGTCGCCGAGGAATTGCGCCGGATCGGCGCCGAGGTCGCGACGATCGCCTGCGACGTGGCGGACAGGCACCAGTGCGCAGCGCTGATCGCCGCGGCGAAGGATCGCTTCGGATCGGTCGACATCCTCGTCAACAATGCCGGGATCGGCTTCAAGATGAAGCCGCTGCTCGAAGTCGATCCCGAGCCCGACTGGGACGAGGTTATCGCGATCAACCTGTCGGGCGCGTTCTACTGCACGCAGGCCGCCGCGCGCGCGATGGTCGCGCAGGGCAAGGGCGGGCGGATCATCAATATCGCGTCGCAGGCCGCCAAGAGCGGTTTCACCCATCTCGTCGCCTATGTCACCTCGAAGCACGGGATGGTCGGCCTGACCCGCGCCAGCGCGATCGAACTGGGCCGGCACGCCATCACGGTCAATGCGGTGTGCCCCAACCATGTCACCACCGGTCTCGGCGCGCGCCAGAACGCCTATTTCTCGAAACTGCAGGGCTATGCCAGCGTCGAGGACTACCTCGCCAACATGTCGGCACGGAATCCGATGGGGCGACCGGGCCTGCCGTCGGACACCGCCGCGGCCTGCCTGTGGCTGGCCAGCGACGAGGCGATCTATGTGACGGGTGAGGCCGTCAACGTGTCCGGCGGCGAAGAGATGCACTGAAGGGATCGCGCCGCATGACGATTGCGCAGGGGACGATACTGGCGGGCACATCTACCGTGCCTGATCTCGATCAGGCCGTCAGGGCCTATTGCGATATCCTCGGCCTCGATCTGGTCGAGACCGGGCGGATCGCGCCGCCCCAGGCCGACAGCTGGGACTGCCCCGCAACGGCCCAAGCCGCCTATGCGCTCCTGCGTCCGGCATCGGGCGCGCCCTGCTGGTTCCGGCTGGTCGAACAGCCCGCGCACGCCGATTTCATCCCGACCACCAGCTATGGCTGGGCCGCGTTCGAATGCGCGGTCGCGGACGCGCATGCCTGGCCAGAACGCCTGCCCGGCGAACTGTTCGAAGTGCGCGGCTTGCCGCGCACGCCGGGCAATCTCGAACCCACCTTCATCGCCATGCAGACGCTCGGGCCGGGGCGGGAGATGCTCTATCTCAACCAGGTGCTGAACCAGCCCGCCGACACCGATCTTCCCGAAGCGCGATCGCCGATCGACCGGATCTTCATCGTCGTCCTCGCCGCCAGCGACCGTGGGGCCTGCATCGCGTGGTATGGCAGGCACCTTGGCCTAGCGCATGCGGCGGATCACACCCTCGCCTATTCGATGATCAACATCGCCTTCGCGCATCCGGCGGACCATCAGACGACCCTGTCGATGATGCACAACGGGCGGATGCCGGTGGTCGAAATCGACGGCTATCCCGATCTGGCCCGGCCGCGCCCGCGCCATCCCGGCATGTTGCCGCCGGGCAATGCGCTGGTCTCGCTCGCGGTCAGCGATCTCGATGCCTGCGGCCTCGATTGGCTGGCCCCGCCGCAGCGGCTGGCCGGACCGCTGTATGACGGACGGCGAAGCGCGACGGCGATCGGCCCGGCGGGCGAATTGCTCGAATGTATCGAAACCGGTTGATCCCGTTCGCCTCCCGCGTCAGCACGGGCCTCGAGCGTGCATTTTGTTCGCCATTCGAATGATACGGCTTCCGGCCCTTTCCTGTCAGGCGACTATTTGTTGTTCTGTACCAAATCTTTGAAGAAGGACCCTGCCCCCATGCACCGTCGTCAATTCCTCTCCGCCGGAGCCGCCTGCACCTCGACCGCCCTGCTCGCCTGTGCCGGCGCGGGCGCGGGCGCCAGCCCCGCCAGCGCGCGCCCGGTCTCGCGCTTCGGCGCGGAAAGCGGGCTCGTGGGCGATTACCTCGATCTCACCACGCCGCGCGGCAATCGCCAGGCGCAGGCGCGGATCATGGGCAATATCGACATGGAATCGACCAAGTTCGGCTGGTTCAAGGGCGTGGTCCACGGCGTCCGCCCGGGCGAGAAGGTCCGCGACCTGTTCGGCTTCTCGGGCTTTTCGGCGACCCGGCTGCTGCCGCACGATGACCCGGAGGAGCCCGGCTACAAGAAGATCCTGCGCGAAGTCGGCTTCTACACCGACCTTGAAACCGGTGAAGTCATCGAAAGCTGGTACAACCCCTATCTCGACGAGACCGTGCGGGTAGTCCCGATCGCCAACGACCCGTTCAATCACCTGATCACCGACTACATGATTGCGCCGCCCAATTACGGCGGGCTCAACAACGACATGCCGGTGCGCGTGCCCAAGCAGCTCGAATGGGAACGCATGGGCAATCTGCTGATGATTTCGGCGCGGATCAACCTGTTCTACCCGGCGGCGCTGCAGCCCGAGAAATGGCCGCGCGAAAGCGGAGGCAGGATGAACCAAGTCAGCGAGATGTTCCTCTACCAGATGAACTGGGACGACATGCAGAACCCCGCGCTGACCAGCGTCGAGGCGACCGGCGGCTGGGTGCGCATCACCCCGTGGCTGCCGTGGATGCTGATGGGGCCGTCCGAAGGCCACTGCGCCTATACCTGCTTCTTCGGCGCGACCAATACGCTCGACGGGGTCGACCCCTTCGTGATCGAATACGCCAAGCAGCATTACCCCAAATATCTCGAAGCCCCCGAACAGTGGGAGGAACCCTCGCTCTCCTCGCTCGAATGGTATGCGCGCGAACAGCAGCCCGCGCCGCTGCCCGCCGACGGCACGATCCCCACCGCGCCGCTGCCGCCGCGGCCGCGCTAGACGCAGCAACCCCAAGCAAAAAAAGGGGTGCAGCCGGTCCGGCCGCGCCCCTTTTTTCGTCCGGCCAGTGCCGCAGGTTCAGTCGGTCGGCGGTCCGTCATTGGTCCAGCTGCGCCAGTCGTCCGACACGCGGCGTTCGTCGATCAGCGTGCGCTGGAAGCACTTGCCGTCGCGGAACCACTGCCAGGTGCGCGCGCGCAATTTGTGCGGCTTGTCGACCTGGATCATCTCGTAGAGATAGACCCCCGGTTCGCCCTTGCGCACCCAGTTGAGGCAGGTGGAAAGGTTCTGGTCGTCGGGCTGCATCGCCGCGGCCCAGCCCTTGATCAGGTCATTGTCCCACCAGATCCGGCCGTCGTGATAATTGGCCGGGAATTCGCGCACTTCGGTGCGACCGTCTTCCCAAAAATAGTAATTGGTCTGGTGATAGTCGGCGGGCTTGCCATCTTCGGGCAGGCGGCAGATCAGCCGCGAGCGGTGCTGGTCGATCAATTCGCCGGTTTCGGCATCGTAATAGCGATACCAGCCTTCCCACACGCCTTCGGCCTCCGCCAGCAGCGGCATGGCTTTCCTGATTTCATCTTTGCTGGTCATAACTCGTCTCACTGGTTGCAATGTTCAGCTGCGCCCGGCCTGAAAGCCCTTGTCGAGCGGCTGGGTGGCAATGATGAGGATCCGGGAAATCCGGTGATCCTCGGCGAATTCGAAGAAATTGGCGTTGCGCATTTCGAGCGTCTTGCCCTCCTCGTCGACCAGGGTGACGGTGAAGGTCGCGGCCACGCGCCCGGTCGCGATATCAGGCACCGCCGTGAAATCGTGAAAGTCGATCTTCGCGAAGCTCTCCACGAAATCCTCAAGGTGGACCATCAGGTCGCGCTTGTCCTTGTAGAAGAGCGCCGAGGACGGGATATCCATCACGCAGTCGTCGGTGAAGGACGCATCGACGCGCGCGAGGTCCTTGGCGTTGAGGGCGAGGAAGAAGCCATCGAGGCATTGCCCGACCAGTCGTTCGCGCTCGAAAGTCATTGCGGTTTCCTTTCCAGCGCCGCCAGGACCGCGCGCGCCGGCGCCTCCAGCGGCAGCGTTTCGCAGGCCTTCATGAACCCGCCGGCATCCCCGTCCCAGCCGGCCGCGGCAAAGCAGCGTTCGATCTTGTCGATCCGCTGGGCCGCGGACAGCGGGTTGCCCGGCGCGCCCAGCGGCACAGCGACGTGTTCGCGCAGTTCGGTCCCGTCCCTGAGCGTGACGGTGACGAGCTGCGGCCCGAGCGCATTGGGGTTGGGATTGTCGTCGACATGGCAGCGCACCCGTGCGGCCAGCGCGGCAATCTGCGGGTCGGCAAACCATTCGGACGTGAACTTGCGCGGATCGACCACCCCGTCGCGCAGTATGAGCGGGGCGACATATTGCAGGCACAGTCGGGCGTAGCTGGGCGACATGTCCGGCCGGTAGGGGCGCCCGACCAGCAGGCCGATCAGCGAGGGGACATCGGCGCGCAGTTCGGCGACGTCATCGGCCCCGAACCCGTGCCTTTCGCGCAGCGCGATAAGCGCGGTGATCACCGACTGGGTGGCGCGACCGGCGGGGTAAGGCTTGTGCGCGACCTCGCAGATCTTCCACGGCCTGCCCCATGTGCCGAGCGTGCCCTCAAGATCGCCAGGCGCTTCGAACAGCGCAAAATAGCCGAACTTGCCGCTGACGAAATCATGCGGACCGGTGAGCCTGTGCTGCACCAGATCGGCTGCGGTCAGCGCCGCGCGCGATGCGCATCCCACCTGCAGCGCCAACGCCTCCGACCCTTCCCAATGTGCCTGCATGGTCCCGCCGGCCTGCGAATAGGCGAGGCCCAGAAGGTCGAGCATCTGCGTCTCGTCAAAACCGCGCAGCTTCCCCACCGCGGCCCCCGCACCCATGACGCCGGCGGCGGACGGACGGAAGAAGCGCGGCGCGCTGGCTGAAGCCGACCCGAAAAACACCGCAGTTTCCACCCCCGCGACGAAGGCGACCAGCCATTCCCCCAGCGACACATCGCGTTGCTGGATCTCGCAGGTGAGCGCTCCCATCGTCGCGCACAGCGCGATCACCACCGAAGGCTCGTGCAGTCCGTCCCATTCGAGGCAGTGGATCTGGAACCCGTTCACCAGCGCCGCATCGTATGGCGCAAGCGCTACGCCCCGGCGGCCGAGGCAGGCGACGTGGCCACCCGGTGCGGCGGCGACCAGCGCGGCAAGGAGACCGTCGGCGCCGGGATTGCAGGTCCCGGCAATTCCGGTGGCCAGCGTGTCGGCGAGGAAGATCCGCGCGGCGCGGATCGCCTCGTCGTCGAGATCGGCCAGCGCAAGCCCGGCAACCAGCGCCGCGATCCGCGGGCTGAACGGGTCGTTTCCGGTCCGGACGGTGTGTTCGGGTTGATCCATCGCGCCGAGTGATGGACGTGCCACGACCTCATCTCGACTTCGGCCCGCCATTTGTTCGCGATGCGGACAATTCTACCAGTGCAGGGCACTTTCGCGGCGGCAATCTCCATCAGGTGAAGCAAAGGAGACACGCTGACATGGCATCCGAATTCCGGCTTGGCTGGAAACCCCTCGCGGCCGCGACCATCGGGGTGGCCTGCGGAGCCTCGCCGATCCCGTTCAACGTGCTGCCGATCGTCATCGGCCCGATGAACGAGGACCTCGGCTGGAGCTTTGCCGAGATCAGCATCGGGATCACGATCTATGGCATCGTCGGCGCCCTGCTGGCCCCGGTCATCGGGGCGCTGGTCGACCGGCACGGGGTCAAGCCGGTGGCGCTGGCTTCGCTCGCGCTGTTCGGCGTGGCCTTTGCCGCGATGTTCTTCGTGCCGAAATACCTGCCCGCCTATTTCCTGCTGTGCGCGGTGATCGGCGCAGTCGGGATCGGCTCCACCCCGGTATCCTGGAGCCGCGCGATCAGCATGTGGTTCGAGGCCAATCGCGGCCTTGCGCTGGGCATACTGCTGCTCGGGACCAGCCTTGCCGCGCTGGTGGTTCCGCAGATCGGCGACTACGTGCTCGAGCGCAGCAGCTGGCGCAGCGTCTTTCCCGCGGTCGCCCTGCTGCCATTGCTGGTCGCGCTGCCGCTGACCTTCCTGTTCTTCCGCGAACCGAAACCGCACGAGCTTCCCGTGAGCGCCGATGGAACCAGCACGGTCAGATCAGGACTGACCCGGGCCGAAGCGCTGCGCTCGCCGCGCTTCTACATCCTCTATGCTTCGGTCTGTCTCGTCGCGCTGGCCTATGGCGGGGCGCATATCCACATCATCCAGATCATCACGCTCAAGGGCTTCGACCGCAGCTTCGCGGCCGATGTCCTGTCGGTCGTGGCGCTGGGAATATTCGCCGGACGGATCCTCGTCGGACTGCTGTTCGACCGTTTCTGGGCGCCGGGCATCGCCTTTCCGGTGCTGCTGTTGCCGGTGCTCTCGTGCCTGATACTGATCAGCGACGGCACCGGCGCGACCGCGATACTCATCGCCGGCTTCTGCCTCGGCTTTGCTGCGGGAGCCGAATCCGACATCATCGCCTTCATGGCCGCGCGCTATTTCGGGATGCGCGAATACGGGCGCATCTACGGCCTGCTCTACATGCCCTTCGGCATCTTCGCGTCGATCTCGCCGCTGCTCTATGGCGAAGTCAGGGATCGCACCGGTTCCTACGATCCGGTCCTGCAGGTCGCCATGGTGCTCTTTTTCATCGGGGGCGTGATCCTGCTGTTCATGGGCAGATATCCGCCGCTTCCCGCGGTCGAACCGGTGCATGACGACAAAGCCATAACAGCCTAGAGTAGAACGATGGACAATAATGCTCCTGCTCCGCCCTATACAGAAGTCAACCAGCACGGCGTTTTCCCGCGCCCGCTGCATGACGAGGCCGCACGCTACAATTTCCTGTCGAACTTCAATCGCTTCATGGCCCAGACGCTGGGACCGGGCAATGCCCTGAGCTACGAGAATCGGGTGCTGCCGAAGTTCGTCAAGGAACACGGGCGCGAGCCGGCCAATCGCCACGAGGTGCGCAGGGCAATGAACGCCGACCCGTTCCACCGCGCGTGGTCGGCGCTGCGTCGCAATTCGATGGAAATTCGCCAGCAGAACGGCCGCGCGATCGTGCTGCGCCAGCACGCCGAACTGGCCGCGCGGATCGCAGCGCACAATGACGGCGCGCCTTCGCTTGCGCTCGATTCGGCGATCGCCACGCCGCGCTACCAGGACGCGGTCGATATCCATTGCATGCCGGGCAGCTATCACGGCGAGGAATGCCCCGGCGATTTCTCCGCCGGGGCCAATTACGACAGCGGGATCTTCGCCACCACCGCCGGCGGCATCGGGGCGCTGTCCGATGGCGCAGGGCAGGCGATCGTCGCCTGGATCAAGCGCACCCGGCCCGAGTGGAAACCGCGCAGGGTGCTCGAGATCGGAACCACGATCGGCCACAATATCGTGCCGCTGGCGCTGGCCTATCCCGATACCGAGATCATCGCGATCGATACCGCCGCGCCGGTGCTGCGCTATGGCCATGCCCGGGCGAAGGAGTTGGGCGCGCATAATATCCGCTTCATCCAGGCCAATGGCGAAGACCTGTCGCGCTGGGACGACGGCAGTTTCGACTGGGTCCAGACCACGATGTTCCTGCACGAGACAAGCCGCACCGCGCTGCCGCGCATCCTTGCCGAAGGATACCGGGTGCTCGCCCCCGACGGATTGATGCTGCATCTGGAACAGCCGCCGTTCAAGCCGACCATGCCGGTCTATGAGCAGTTCATCCGCGACTGGGATTCGTTCAACAACAACGAACCCTTCTGGAGCACCGTCCACTCGCTCGACCTTCCGGGGATGATGCGCGAGGCCGGGTTTGCGCCAGAGGAACTGTTCGAGGACCACGTCAAGGCAGTGGTCGACCGCAGCATCTTCACCGCCACCGCCGACGAAGGCGAAAAAGAAGACCACGGCCGCGCCGCCGCCTGGCATGCGCTCGGCGGCTGGAAGCAGCGCGCTGCGGCAACACCAGGAGCGTGACACCGATGAACGCCGCAACCCATCGCCCCTCGACCGCCGCCGCGCAGGAATTCCTCGCACGCGGGAACCACCGGATGCTGATCGGCGCCGACTGGCGCGAAGCAGCGAGCGGGGAGACCCTTGCCAGTATCGACCCGGCCTCGGGCGAAATCCTCGGCCACGTGCCGCGCGGTGCGGCGGCCGATGTGGATGAAGCCGTGATGGCGGCACGCTCGGCGTTCCGCGACGGCGCGTGGCGCAAGGCTACCCCCGCGGCGCGCGCGGCGGTGCTCCATCGCATCGCCGAGCTGATGGAGGCCGAGATCGACGCGCTCGCCGAGCTCGAGACGCTCGACCAGGGCAAGCCGCTCTATGTCGGCAGATGGGCCGAGATCCCCGGCGCCATTGCCCAGTTCCGCTATTTTGCCGGCGCGGTTTCCAAGCTCGAAGGGACCCAGATCCCGACCGGGATCGATTACCAGCCGCCCGGCAAGGAAGTGTTCGCCTACACGCTGCGCGAACCGATCGGGGTGGTCGGTGCGATCGTGCCGTGGAACTCGCCGCTGGTGCTGACCGCGATGAAGCTGGCCCCGGCGCTCGCTGCCGGGTGCTCGGTCGTGCTCAAGCCCGCCGAGGACACCTCGCTCACCGCGCTGCGGCTGGCCGAGATCGCGCGCGCGGCGGGCCTGCCTTCAGGCGTGCTCAATGTCGTCACCGGACTTGGCAGCGAAGCGGGCGCGGCGCTGGCCGAGCACCCCGGAGTCGACAAGATCACCTTCACCGGATCGACCCGCACCGGCCGCAGCATCGTTGAGGCGGCGGCGCGCTCGAACCTCAAGCGGGTTTCGCTCGAACTGGGCGGCAAGTCGCCGGTGATCATCTTCGGGGATGCCGATATCGATGCCGCGATTGCGGGCGCGGCCAATTCGATCTTCTTCAACGGCGGGCAGGTGTGCGTCGCCGGATCGCGGCTCTATGCCGAACGTAGCGTCTACGACCGGGTGGTCGAAGGGATTGCCAACTATGCCCGGGGCCTCAAGCTGGGCCACGGTCTCGACAGCGCCACTCAGATCGGCCCGCTGATCAGCCGCACCCATGCCGCGCGGGTGGCCGATTACGTCCGCGCGGGGATAGCGGGCGGCGCCGAGGCGGTAACCGGCGGGGAGCGCCACCAGGGCTCGGCCTTCTTCAACCCGACGGTGCTGACCGGGGTCACGCCCGACATGGCGGTGGTGCGCGAGGAAATCTTCGGCCCGGTGCTGGTCGCCACCCCCTTCGACGAGTTCGACGAGGTGGTCGCGCTGTCCAACGACAGCGACTATGGCCTCGCCGCGGGGGTGTGGACGTCGTCGCTTTCGCGCGCGCACCGCGCCGCCGCCGCGATCGAGGCCGGAACGATCTGGATAAACACCCATCTGATGTTCGACGCGTCGCTCCCGATCGGTGGCATGAAGCAGTCGGGCTGGGGCCGCGACAGCGGGCACCAGGCGATCGCGAACTATCTCGAGACCAAGACGGTCTGCGCGGTGATCTAGGCGACCATGTCCGCGGCGATCCGGTCCGCGCTCTGCTTGAGATCGCCGACGAAGGCTTCGACCGCCTTTTCCATCTTCACCCCGACAGTGAAGAAGATGATCGCCATCGCGCCGAAGACGGTGCCGTCGGCAACGATCGGAACCGCGATCGAGGAGGTCTTGCCGGGATTGCTGGTATAGGCATTGCGCGCCTGGATGGCATAGCCGTTGGCGCGGATCTCCTCGAACAGGCTCTCGCTGTCCATCAGCATTGCGCCGATTCGGTCGGTGGGGTTTTCGAGCAGGCCGAAACCCTTGCGGATGCTGCGCCGCTCCTCTTCAGAACAGAAGGCGAGATAGGCCTTGCCGGTCGAACATTCGGCCAGCGGCAGGGTATATCCGGGAGCATAGTTCGACAGCGTCAGCGAGGTCAGGCTGTGGGTCGAATCGCGCACCATCATCATGTTGCCGACCCGGGTGGTGATCGAGATCGGCCAGGCGAACTTTTCGGTCAGTTCGACGATATAGGGGCGCGACACCGCCACCAGCCGCGATTCCTCGGGAAAGCCCGAAGACAGCGTCTTGGCCAGGAGCGTGGGGCGATACCACTTGCGGGCGGGCTCGCACTCGACAAAGCCGACCGAGATCAGCGTCTGCATGATGCGGAACACCGTGGGATAGGGGAGCCCGGTGATCCTGCAGATGCGCGTCAGCGTCAGCGAGCCTTCGCGATTGATCGTCTGGAGCACTTCTAGTCCGCGGGCCAGCGAACGGATAGGTGCATATTGCACATCTTCCTTCTGATCGGACATCTTGCTCCTCCCCTGTGAGGCGTCCAATATTCGAATCGCGAACAAATGGAGTGTGTTGGTTTTTGTGTCAGCAGCGCATCGAACCGGCAAGTTTATTCGACCTGCGAATATTCATCCGCCGCATATCGCCAGTCGAACGAGGGCCAAATAGGTTGGATCTATGACCAGTTTTTCCGATCGTCTGGCGGTCAGCCCGCCGATTGCCTGCCCCGGCGTGTTCGATGCGCTGTCCGCCCTCCTCGCCGAAGAGGCAGGCTTCAAGGGCATGTTCCTTTCGGGCTCCGCGCTGTCCTACAGCGGGCTTGGCCGACCCGATATCGGGCTGGTGTCGTCGACCGAACTGGTCGATGCGACCGCGCGCATCACCGATCGGGTATCCACACCGCTGGTGGTCGACGCAGACGGCGGGATGGGCGGCGTCGCGCATGTCGGGCGGCTGGTCCGCTCGCTCAGCCGGGCCGGGGCCGCGGCGGTGCAGATTGAGGATCAGGCCGAAACCAAGCCCGCCCATGCGCTGACCTCGCGCCCGCTGATCTCGGCCGAGGCGATGGTCGGCAAGATCAAGGCCGCGCAGGACGCCAGGCTGACCGACGAATGCCTGATCAGCGCGCGCACCGATGCCGCCGTCAGCGTCGGTTTCGACGAAGCGCTCAGGCGCGCCGAACGCTATGTCGCGGCCGGCTGCGACCTACTGTTCATCGAAGGCATAACCACCAGCGAGCAGTTCGCCGAAGTCGGCAACCGTTTTGGCAGCGAACTGCCGCTGGTCCACAACATGTTCAAGGGCAGCGCTTCCCCCGCCAGCAGCCTTGCCGAACTGGCCGAGAACGGCTTCTCGATCGGGCTGTTCTCGGGTGTGATCATCTCGACCATGATCCTGTCCGCGCAGGCGATGCTGGCGACGCTCAACACCACCGGCGCGCTGGCTTCGGTGGCGGACCGCATGCATGACAATGCCGCGATGGTCGAAACCATCGGGGCGAGCGCCTTCCTCGTCCGCTACGCAGACATGGGATAAGGCGCTGGTGAGTTACGAAGCGGAGTATCGACGCTGGCGCGGCGACCCGGCCGCCTACTGGCAGCAAGCGGCCGCCGCGATCGACTGGTCCAGCGAACCGCAGACTATTTTCAACCCCGCCACTGGCGCGTTGGGGCGCTGGTTCGAAGGCGGGATGCTCAACACCTGCCACAATGCGCTCGATCGCCACCTGGCCACCCGCGCCGAGCAGGATGCGCTGATCTACGACAGCGCGATGACCGGCGAGATCCGCCGCTACAGCTATGCCGAGCTGACCGATGCGACCGCGCGGGTCGCGGGCATGCTCGTGCGGCAGGGTGTCGGTGCCGGCGACCGGGTCATCATCTACATGCCGATGGTGCCCGAAGCGGTGATGGCGATGCTCGCCTGCGCGCGGATCGGCGCGATCCATTCGGTGGTGTTCGGCGGCTTCGCCGCGCGCGAGCTGGCGATCAGGATCGACGATGCCAAACCCAGCCTGCTGCTGACCGCATCCTGCGGGCTCGAGCCCGGGCGGGTGGTCGAATACAAGCCGCTGGTCGACCGCGCGCTCGAACTCGCCAGCCACAAGCCTGCCCGCTGCGTGGTCCTGCAGCGTCCGATGGCACAGGCGAGCGTGATCGAAGGGCGCGATCTCGACTGGGAGGCCGCGCTGGTGGACGCTCAGCCGCATGCCTGCGTTCGGGTCGCCGCGACCGATCCCGCCTATATCCTCTACACCTCGGGCACCACCGGCAAGCCCAAGGGCGTGGTGCGCGATACCGGCGGGCACGCGGTCGCGCTCGCCTGGTCGATGTCGCATATCTATGACACCGGGCCGGGCGAGGTGTTCTGGGCCGCCTCCGATATCGGCTGGGTGGTGGGCCACAGTTATATCGTCTACGCGCCGCTGCTGGTGGGAGCGACCACCGTTCTGTTCGAAGGCAAGCCGGTCGGCACGCCCGACGCGGCAACCTTCTGGCGCGTGGTTGATCGGCACCGCGTGAAGACGCTGTTCACTGCGCCAACCGCGATCCGCGCGATCAAGCGCGAGGATGCTGCGGGCGCTCTGCTGGAGCAGTTCGACACTTCCAGCCTGAAGGCGCTGTTCCTCGCCGGCGAACGCGCCGACCCGGACACGGTCGCCTGGTCGGCCGACATGCTCAAGGTTCCGGTGATCGATCACTGGTGGCAGACCGAGACCGGCTGGCCGATCGCCGCCAACTGCCTGGGGATCGAACAATTGCCCGCCAAACCCGGCAGCGCGGCGCGTCCGGTGCCGGGCTACGATGTCCGGATCCTCGACGAAACCGGCCAGCCGCTGCCGCCTGGGACCACCGGAGCGGTGGCGATCAGACTGCCGCTGCCGCCCGGATGTGCGCCGACGCTGTGGCACAATGAGGAAGGCTACCACGCCGCCTATCTGGCGAATTTCCCGGGGTATTACGACACCGGCGACGGCGGCCAGATCGACGAGGACGGCTATGTTTGGGTGATGGGGCGGACCGACGACGTGATCAATGTCGCCGGGCACCGGCTCTCAACCGGCGAGATGGAGGAAGTCCTCGCCGGCCATGGCGATGTCGCCGAATGCGCGGTCATCGGTGTCCCTGATGCGCTCAAGGGCGAGGTGCCGGTCGGGCTGGTGGTGCTCAAGCAGGGACGAGGCGACCGCGACGGCGCGCTGCAGGCCGAACTCGTCGCTGCGGTGCGCGATCAGGTCGGCCCGGTCGCCGCGTTCAAGATTTCGATCGTGGTCGAACGCCTGCCCAAGACCCGATCGGGCAAGATCCTGCGCAAGACCCTGCGCCAGCTGGCGGCGGGCAAGCCGGTTCAGGTCCCCCCGACGATCGACGATCCCGCCATCCTCGACGAGATCAGGGCTATCCTGCCGGTTTTTGATCACGCCGGCTGAGTGCTGCCGCCTGCGCGGATCAGCTCGGCGGCCTTTTCGCCGATCACGATCGCGGCGGCATTGGTGTTGCCCGAAATGGTGCTTGGCATGATCGAGGCATCGGCGACCCGCAGGCCAGCGACCCCGCGCACCCTGAGTTCGCTGTCGACCACCCCTTCCGGCCCCATCGCGCAGGTCCCTGCCGGATGGTAACCGAGGAAGGTCGCCTCGCGCAGATAGGCATCCCACGCCGCGTCATCCTGAACCTCGGGCCCGGGCAGGCGTTCGCGCACGATATCCTCGGCAATCGGGCGCTGTTCGAAGATCGTGCGCACGAACTTGCAGGCCGCGGTCAGCCGCGCGACATCCTCGGGCTCGCTCAGCAGCGCGTGATCGACCACCGGCTTGGCAGCCGGATCGGGCGCCGACAGTCTGATGGAACCGCGCGCCTTGGGGTGATTGAGCGCGGCCACCACCGTGACCGCGGGCTTGCGATAGGGGACCACGCCTTCAGGCGAGAAGGCAAAGGCGAAGGGCCCGAACATCAGCTGGATATCAGGGGCTGAAAGCCCCGTCTCGGTCTCGAAAAAGGCGACCGTGTGCGGATAGGGGCTGGTCGCCGGACCGCGCCGCGTGGTTAGCCAGCGCAGCAGGTGCAGCGCGATCCGCGGCCCGTTGATCTCGACATTGTAGGTCCGCTCGCGCACGTCCCAGCTCATGTTCGCATTGGGGTGCTCCATCAGGTTCGCGCCGACCCCGCGCGCATCGGCCAGCACCTCGATCCCCATCTGCCTGAGGTGCGCGGCCGGACCCATGCCCGAAAGCATCAGCAGCTTGGGCGTGGTCAGCGCGCCGGCGCACAGGATGATCTCGCGCCGGGCGCTGGCGCTGTGCAGCGTGCCGTGGCGGCGATAGCGGACCGAGACCGCGCGCCCATCCTCGACCACGATCTTCTCGACCTCGGCCCGGGTGATCAGCGCGAAGTTCTTGCGCCCCTTCGCCTGCCCCAGATAGCCGCGCGCCGCGCTCCAGCGTGCGCCGTTGCGCTGGGTGACCTGCGGCGGCGACACGCCCAGCTGCGAGCCGGAATTGTAGTCGGGATTGGCCGCGAGGCCCGCCGCGGTCGCCGACTGCTCGAAAGCCTCGGCGAGGCGATGGCGCGAACGCAGGCGGTTGACCGCGATCGGCCCGCCCGTCCCGCGGTCGCTCGCGGTGAAGGCGGAGTCCTCCATCCGTTGGAATAACGGCAGCAGGTCGTCATAGGCCCAGCCCGGATTGCTCATCGCGGCCCATTTGTCGTAATCGCCGCGCGCCCCGCGCACCCACAGCATCCCGTTGATCGACGACGACCCGCCGACGACCTTGCCCGCGGGCCACAGTTCGACCTTGCCCCCGCGCGAGGAATCGGGTTCGGCAAGGTAGCTCCAGTCGTAGCCGGGATTGCCGATCAGCCGGACCACACCGGCGGGGATGTGGATCGCCGGATCAAGATCGCGCCCGCCCGCTTCGAGCAGCAGCACCGTGTTGCGCGGGTCCTCGCTCAACCTTGCCGCGAGCGCGCAGCCGGCCGAGCCGGCCCCGACAATGACATAGTCTGCGTAATCCATCGCTGGCTTTCTTCCCGTTTCGCGCGTGCTGCGCGGTTGCAACCGAATTGCCGTTGCGGCTGGCCGAGCCATGGCAAATAGCGCAGGCCCGCTGCCGAACTAGCCGATCTTTCTTCGGCAGATGAATTTTCGGGCGAGCCCCCGCCCTTCTCGCGCGATGCCCTTCTAACGGTTGAACTCTCATGCGCGAGGTGCGATCCGTCCGCGCGCGCAAACCGGTAATGGAAGGCCATGCACGAAGAAACCATCATGATCGGGGAGACCGGGCTGCACGTCGTGCGTGAGGGCGCAGGACCGCCACTGCTGTTCCTCGTCGGGCTCGGCGGACGCGCCGATTTCTGGAAGCCGCAGATGCGCCTTTTCGGCGCGCGCTACGCGACCGTGTCGTTCGATCACCGCAAGGCCGGCGACAGCCTGCCTTCCGACGTCTGCACCACGGTCGAAGTGCTGGCGAATGATGCGCTGGCGCTGCTCGACCGGCTGGAGATCGACCGTCCGATCGTCATCGGCCATTCGCTCGGCGGGGCGATCGCACAGCACATCGCGGTCCATGCGCCCGAACGGGTCAAGGGCCTAGTGCTGTCGGCCAGCTGGGCCGGCCCGACACCCTATTTCCAGCGGCTGTTCGACCTGCGCAAGCAGGTGCTGCGAGAATGCGGAGCCGAAGCCTACATGCTGCAGGGCAATCTGCTCGGCAATCCCGGCTGGTGGATGGCCGCAAATATCGAGACCGCGATGGCGGGCATCGCCGAACGGCTCAAGGCCTTTGCCGGGGTGGAGATCGAGATCGAACGCATGGACGCAGTCACCGGCCACGACCTGCGCGACCGCGTCGGCAGCATAACTGCACCTTGCCGGGTGATCTGCGCGCGCGACGACCAGATCACGCCGCTGCCGCTGTCCGAGGAACTGGCCGAACGGATCCCCGGCGCGAAACTCATGGTGCTGGCGACCGGCAATCATTTCGCGCCTGTGACGGTGCGCGCGGAATATGACACACTTCTCGCCGAGGCTCTGGCTGACATCGAAGCGGAGGTAATATGAGCGACACTGACGCCCCGTTCTTCAACCGCTGGTCGAAGGTGATCGGCCCCGAGGAAGGCCGATCCTACTGGCAGCCGCTGCCCTCGCGCGGGCATGTGACGGTCAAGCTGACCCCTGAGGACATGCCCTATGACCATTTCTCCTCGGGCATCCAGGTCCTCCCGCCCGGGTGTTCGGTGCGCGAGCATGGCCACCAGCAGAACCACGAGCTGATCTTCATCTACGAAGGCCATGGCCGCGCCGAGATCGAGGACGAATGCTACGATCTCGAACCGGGCACGACCCTGCTGTTCGGGCGCTATGCCCGGCATCTCGTCGAGAATACCGGCGACTGCGACATGAAGCTGTTCTGGGTGTTCATGCCGCCGGGCCTGGAGGACTGGTTCCATGCGATCGGCCGCGTGCGCCAGCCGGGCGAGGCCATGCCCGCGCCGTTCAACCGGCCCGACAATGTTGCTGATGTGCAGGACAAGATGCGCTTTGTCGCACCCCGCCCGGCCAGGCCCGAATAACAGCGGCGCATGCGACTGATTTCGCGCAGCGAGGTCGAGGCGAACCTCGGCATGGCCGAATGCATCGAACTGATGCGCGCGGCCATGATCGCGACCTCGCAGGGGCGCACGACGCAGAACCCGCGGCAATACATGCCGATCGCCGGCAGCAACGGCAAGATGGCGATGATGCCCGGCACGATCGACGATCCGGCGTGCTTCGGGATCAAGCTGGTGTGCAAATATCCGCGCGCTGCAGGCGATCCGCTGGGCACGCATGTCGGCATGGTCATGCTGTTCGACAGCGTGGAGGGCGTGCCGCTGGCGATGGTCGAGGGATCGGCGCTTACCGGCATCAGGACTGCCGCCGCCAGCGGGCTGGCGACCGACCTCCTCGCGCGCAAGGACGCGACAAGGCTGGCGGTCATCGGCACGGGCGAACAGGCCCGGCGCCATGTCGCGGCGATGCGCGCGGTCCGGCCGATCGCGCGAATAGCGGTCTGGGGGCGGAACGCTGCCGCTGCCCAGGCCTTCGCCCGGTCGCTCGAGGACGAGCATGGCCTGCCAGTTGATGCCGCCGCCACCAGCGCGGCAGCGGTTGCGGGAGCGGACGTGATCTGCACCGCGACCGCCTCGGCCACCCCGGTGCTGTGCGGTGCGGACCTCGCCGAAGGCCAGCATCTCAACCTCGTCGGTGCGGCGATCCCCACGAGCGCCGAGGTCGATGACGCGGCGGTTGCCCGCGGACGCTTCTTCGTCGACCTGCGCGCAGCGGCCATGGCCGCCGCGGGCGAACTGCTGGGCGCGATCGAACGCGGCAAGGTCGGACAGGATCACATCCGCGGCGAGATCGGCGAAGTTGCCGGTGGCAACGTCGCAGGCCGCCAGAGCGAGCGCGACATCACCATCTACAAGTCGCTGGGGATCGCCGCGCAGGACCTCGCCGCCGCCCATTACCTGTGGCAGCGGGCCGAGGAGCGGGCAATCGGCAGCGCATTCGACCTGCTGCGCTAGGCGTGCGCCCGGCGCCGCAACAACCCGGTCAAGCCCGGCTCTCGATCAGTTCGCGATAGGGCGGGATCGCCCAGCCGATCAGCCCGAGGCCGATGAGATAGAACAGCGGCGGCGACGTCGCCAGCGCCCAGCCGATCAGATCGGGACTACGGTAGACGAAATCGGTCAGGACGCCGATCGAGGTCGGGCCCAGCGTGAAGCCGACCAGATTGGCCACCAGTAGGTAGAGCGCGACCATCTGCGCGCGCATCCGGTTGGGCGAGACGAGCGGCAGGACCGCGGAACCGCAGCCGAACGGAACCGCCGAAAGGAACAGCATCGGCGCGAGCACCATCAGCGAGCTGGTCGCGCTGGGCATCAGCGGAAAGGCGATGGACAGCGGGATCGCGAGGCCGGCCGCAACCATCGGCACCAGCATGTTGGCACTCGCCACGCCGCGCCGCATCAGCGCGCTGGCAATCGCGCCGCCGGCAAAGACCCCCCCGGCACTCGCGACGACTACCAGCGTGCCGAACACCGCGCCGACTTCGCCGGGGCTCCAGCCGTACACCCGGATGAAGAAGGTCGGGGCCCAGCTGTTCACCGCGAAGGTCCCGGCGGCGAGCAGGGTTAGGCCGAAGAACAGCCCGGTGAACAGCCGCGGATTGGTCTTGAGGTGGCCGACCACCGCCGCGATCCGCGCATCGTCCTGCCCGACCCCCGCGTCGATCCGCGCGGGTTCGCGCACCGCCAGCATCAGCAGGAACACCAAGAGGCCGGGGATCGCAACGAAGATGAAGGTCAGCTGCCACGGCGCAAGCAGGCCGACCAGCGGCAAGGAGATGCTCCCGACCGATTCGAGATAGCCGATGATCCGGCCGCCGATGATGTAGGCCACGCCCGACCCGATGAAGGTCGATCCGGCGAAGATGCTGATCGCCATCGCCGCCCGGTCCTTCGGGAAGTAGTCGGGGATGATCGAATAGGCCGATGGCGTGAGCGTGGCTTCGCCGACGCCCACCAACATTCGCGCAATGAACAAAACGGCAAAGGACGCGGCGAGCCCGCAGAAGAAGGTGGCGAAGGACCAGCACAGCACCCCGTACATGATCACCCGCACCCGGTTGCTGCTGTCGGCAAGCCGCGCCAGCGGCAGCGCGAGGATGGCGTAGAACAGGACGAAGGAGAAACCCTGCAGCAGGCCGATCTGCGTGTCGTTGATGCCGAGGTCGAGCTTGATCGGCTCGACCAGCAGGTTGATGATCTGGCGATCGATGTAGGACACGATCGAACCGAGGCACAGGACCCCGAGCACGAACCAGGCGTAGGGCGACACCTTGCCGGTTTGCAGCACCGGCGCAGGCTCGGACACGGCGCTAGCCTGCATGACCCATTCTCCATCTCGGGGCAGCGCAAGGGCGCAGGCGGCAGGGCATGCTCTGGCGCATCTCAGACAGTCTTGAGCGCCTTCTGGCGATCTTCTGCGTCCTTGAGCACCTTGAACGTGTCATATTCGTTGACCCCGCCCATGGCGCGCTTGGGCCAGGTCGTCGCAAAGCCACGGGGGAACTGGCTGTCGTCGTCCGAGCGCCCGTCCTGCGACCACAGCAGCGGGAACAGCGGGCCTTCGGGCTTCTCCCCATCGAGCATCTCGTCGAAGCTCACTCCGGCAAGGTTGACGCAATCAGGGCGCGGGGCCCAGCGAATGTCGTCGCCGAAGACTCGCTCGGAAATCGCGATTCTCCAGTCATCTGTGGGGTTTCCGCCCGAATAATGGAGCACCCAGGGGTGCACGATCAGCATGTCGCCAGGGTCCATTTCCCAGGTCAGGAACCGCAGGCCCGGCTCGCCCCGGCGGCTTTCGATCTCGGGATGCGGGACCCGGTCTTCGGGCTTGATCATCTTGCGCGCATTGGGGCTGAACAGCCAGTAGGGCACGTCGTCGTGCTGGGTCCCGGCGAGCACCTCGAGACAGTTCTCCTTCACGATCGGCGTCAGCGGGATCCACAGCGACGGGACCATCACGCCGGTGACCGGCCAGCCCATGCGGTCGCAATGCCACAGCGTCTTGGCATCCGACTGCGGCGGCTTGGCGAAGAATTCGTCGAAGAAGAACCGGATTTCCTGCGATTCCATCACCCGCCCGGCGGCTTCGGCGAGCGGGGATTCGAACACGAAACGGCGGTATTCGGGAATGCAGCGCGCCATGTAGCGCCCCGGGATGCTCGGCAGCAGGCCGACGTCCTGCTTCTCGATGATCACGCTGCGCGCTATCGGCTCGAGCATGTCGATCCAGTCCCGGTCGAAGACCTTGCGCAGGCACACCACGCCATCGCGCCGGTAGGTGTCGATGTCATCCTGCGTGATATCCCGCAAGGGTCGCGAATTGAAAGCCATGGCTACCTCTTTCGTCTCAGCGGCTGGATAGCGGACACGAATGCCATACCTACGCCAATCACATGCATGTTCGCAAAGCGAATAAAGAGTGCGAAGTATCCCCCTTTCACGAATGCCGACCTATGTAAGGTCGAGATAAAAGGAAGTCCGCCTTGCCGAAAATCTTCGCCGTTCTGTGCTTTTGCCTTGCCCTCGTCGCACAATCCACGGCGGCGCAGCCCTGGCCCGAGCACGTCACGGACCCCGACAAGGCCGTCAGCGACTGGCGCTATAACGACCCGGTATTCTTCTGGCGCCTGATATCCGCACCGGACAACCCTTACGAACCGCCCGAGTGGTTCTATTGGCCCGATGCGGTGATCGAAGGTGACCTCAAGCCGTTCGTGCCGCAGGCCGATGCAAGGGACCGCACGATTTCCGATGCTGCGCTCGAAGACATGGCCAGCTGGGCTCAGGCGCGTAACAGCAATGTGCTGATCGTGGTGCACCGCGGCAAGATCCAGATCGAACGCTACTGGAACGGGACCGAGCCCGACGACCTTCTCAACGGCCGCGCGATCACGCGCAGCGTGACTCCGATGGTGCTCGGCTTTGCACTCGAGCAGGGGGCGCTCGCGCTCGACGATCCGATCGGCAAATATCTCACCGAATGGAAGACTGACCTGCGCGGCCAGATCACGGTCCGCCAGCTGGCCCAGCATGTCAGCGGCCTCGAAGTGGCCGTGCCGATCGGCGTGGAGCAGATCGAGAACAACAAGGACCTCTGCCTTGCCTATTGCGGCGATGTCGTCAAAGCGGCGCTCGATTACGACTATGTCACCGCTTCGGGCACGAAATTCGAAGTCGCGCAGGAGAACATGCAGCTGCTTTCGATCGTGATCGAGCGGGCGACCGGCGTGCCGATCGAGCAATTTGTCTCGCGCCATATCTGGAAGCCGATGGGTGCGGGCAACGCCACCTTCCAGCGCGACCGGCCGGGCGGGACCGCGCGCACCATGTGCTGCATGCGGGCAACCGCGCGCGACTGGACGCGTCTCGGCATTCTCGTCGCCAATGAGGGCAAGTGGGGCGACGAGCAGGTCGTTCCGGCCGAATGGCTTGCGACCATGGCCACGCCCTCTGCGCGCAATCCCAATTTCGGGCTGGGCCTGTGGCTGGGATCACCCTTCAATCCGCTGCGGACCTATTTCGAGGACCAGCCGGGCGTGATCCCGCAGTCCGAACCGTTCCTCGCTGACGATGTGCGGATCATGGAAGGCGGCGGTTTTCGGGTGGTCTATTCGGTGCCCTCGCTGGACCTCGTGATCTTCCGGCACGGGCCGACTTCGGACGGCTGGGATTCGGCCTACCTCGTCAACACCGTAATGAGGGACCTGGCAAAGTGAGATTGCCCGGCCCGGGCCTGTTGCGATCGCTTCTCGCCGGCCTCGTGCTGGCGGTTTGCGCGTTCGCCCGCCCGGCTTCGGCCGAAAGCTTCTATGTCGAGGGCGAAGGCGGTGTGCCGATTGCGGTGACGACCGCCGGCCCTGAGGATGCGCCGGCGATCCTGTTCCTCCACGGCATCGGCATGGCCGCGGAAAGCTTCGAAACGCAGCTGACCTCGAGCCTCGCCGATCGCTTTCACCTGATCGCGATCGACCTGCGCGGCCATGGCATGTCGGGCAAGCCCTCCGATGCCTCTGCCTATACCGACACGCGGGTCTGGGCGGGCGATGTCGAACGCGTGATCGAAGCCACCGGCGTGCGCCGCCCGGTGATCGTCGCGTGGTCCTATGGGACGCTGGTCGCCGCAGATTACATCCGGCATGTGGGGACAGGTAATCTCGGCGGGCTGGTCATGGTCGGTGCGACCGGGGGCCTCGTGCCTTTCGTCCCGGCTTCCTCTCCCGGCGACGCCGACGTGATGGCAGATCTGACCCGGGCGCGCGAACTGCGCCGCATTCCCTCCTTCTCGGCACAGGAGGAAGCCGTCGGCATTGTTGCGCCGATGCTCACCCATTGCCCGCCCGACACCGAGTGGAGCCGCAAGGTGCTGGTTCTGGGCATGCTGGTACCGCCCTATGTCCAGGGGCCGCTGCGCGAGCACCCGATTGCCAACGGGGACTTGCTGAAAGCGATGCAGGACCTCCCCGTCATCGTCGCTTACGGCGCACATGATGGGTCGGTCACTGCGGCCACGGTCGAGGCCGTCCTCGCCGGCTTGCCGCATGCCACGGCGCAGCGCTTCGAGAATGCCGGCCATGCTCCGTTTGCCGAGGCACCGGACCGCTTCAACGAGATGCTGGCCAATTTCGTCATCCAGTCAATTAGGGAAGACCATGATCCATAGACGGTTCTTTATCGGAACAGCCTGTGCTGCAGCAACGGCAACCGCGGCCCGACCAGCGCTTGGCCACGCGGCCGGACACCGCGAACTGGCCGAGCTCGATCCGCTCGAAACCATGATCAGGCTGCGCGCGCGAAGCGACGGGGAACTGTCGATCGCATGGCTTCATGCCCAGCGCGAACTGGTGCTCGACGGCGAAATTACGCCGTTTTGCGCGCTTTATGCGCTGGTTCTGACCAAGTTCCGCAAGGAAGAGGACGCCTATGTCGGAAAGACGGTCGAGATCACTTATTACTGCGACCCGAAGACCGAGGACCTCCTGACCACCACCACCATCCGCGGCGGTTCCGGACCGGTCGAGGTCCCGATCTACCGGGCCGGGCCGATGGACGTGCGGTTCAAGCGGTCGCTCGATGAATGGGAAAGGCATGAACCGGCCGCCCAAGGTGCATCGAGCGGAGATTTTGCCCCGGCTTCGGATGTTCACCTCGTGCGGGGCGTGCGCGACCCCTATGTCCTCAATGGCAATTTCTACTTGCGCGCCGATGAGTATGGCCGCGTCTATACCGATACGACCAAGCCGCCGGTGGTCTTCTACCGCGAGTGGCTGGTTTGGAAGGCCAAGGCCGAAGACGTGCTGGCAAGCGACAGTCCCGATGTCCCCTCGAGCTTCAACTATTCCGCCGCGAGCGGCCTGCGTCCGTGGATGAAGCTGGAAGGCAAGACCGGGCATACGATGGAAAACGGGGTCGGCGGAAAGGTCGGCAGCATCGGCGAGGTGCCCCCCAGACTGATCGCGCTGCTGTCGGAAAACGACCCGCAGGCCGTGCAATCGCCCGAATCCTATTTTTCCTGAAGAACGGTAGAGTCTGATGACCAAGCAAACCAAGCAAACCGAGCAATCCGCTGTCACCGCTGCATCGCCTGACCAGCCCAAGGGGGCCTTCCCCATAGGCAGGCGTTCGATGATCGGCGGCCTGTCCGCGCTGATCGGTGCCGGCCTTGCAGCCGAGGGGATAGCCATGACCGCCCGTCCCCAGGCCGAAACGCATTGGCCGCAGAACCCCAAGATGACCTCGCGTTTCGTCAACTTCGACAACCCGGTCGAGGAATTCGAAGCGCATTTCAGAATCGAACGCGACCTCGTCGAATACGAGGGTACCGCCCTCACCTGGTTTTATTGGATGGTCTACATGGTTCCGGGCGACCGGCCGCCACTGCCGATGCTGCGCTATGAGGGGATGGAATACAGCTATTTCCGCAAGGTCGCCGATCACACCTATCGCATCCACGCCCACAATATCTCGGTTCCGATGAGCCTCGAGACGAATGACTACATGGAGACGATGGTAAACCCGCTGACGGACGAGGAAATCGCCACGCCAACGAACCTGCTGCTCAACGATCCGGGCACGGTCCATTCGCCCAAGGGTTTCCGCAATGTCTCGAGCGACGGTTCGCGCTACACCGTCCCATACCGCCAGTTCCGCCACGAAAACGGCATGATGAAGCTCGACAGCGTGCGCTCCATGCCGCCGGACTGGCCGCTCAACCATATCGAAAGCTCGATCCAGGAGGTCGACTACGACCAGTTCATGGACAAGAGCATCACCAGCCTACCGACCAAGTCGACCGGGGTCTACGTCTTCCCCTATTCGAAGTGGATGAACATGGGCGACCGCCCCGGGCACCTGCTGGGCTATTGGGACGCCTACAAGATCCCCGGCGTTCAGGATTTCCCCGAGAAGTTCCTGACCAAGCTCGAACGCGATCACGCCGAACTGCTCGCGCCGCGATGGGACCATTTCGATCGCCCGATTGCGTTCGCTTACTAGCCGGTTCGCATCGTCTCTGCCTGCGCATGAGAAGGCGCGTGACAGGGCGGTGAACGCAGCTGTTTCGATGATCGCTGGCGTCGCTGATGCGCCCGGCAGGATTGCTAGGACCATCTGGCCGGCGCGCCCTGCGAGGACCCCGGCTATCTGAAACCTGCCTGACCACAACGTCTGCCTGTTCGCGCAGCGCAGGGTGCGCGAACAGGTAAGGGATGCGCGTCGCGCGACCGCCAGAAACGCGAAAGCCACACCGATCGCTGGCGATCGGTGTGGCTTCACGGGTTCGATCTGCGTCTGACAGGGTCAGAAGTCGAAGCTCAGCGTTGCCCCCACTCGCCGCTTCTGGCCGATCGAAGGAACGTAGTTCGACCCGAACGGCGTGGCGGTGAAGAACGCGTTCGCAACATAGGTCTCGTTGAGGAGGTTCTTGGCCCATACCGCGAGCGACCAGCGCTCGTAGTTCACACCCAGCCTAGCGTTGACGAGCGCCCGGTCCATGATCGTGGCGGTGTTGCTCTCGTCGGTGAACTGGCTTGACTGCCCGAACACGTCGACCCGGGCGAACATTTCGACCGTATCGGTGATCGGGGTTTCGTAGCTTGCCCCGAGGTTCCACTGCCACGGCGACTGGCGCTGGAGCTGGTTGCCCGAAACATCACCATTGGCCGCGCAGATCACATCGTCACAGACACCTGCCCGCGCAAGGCGACCCGAAATCACACCCCCGTTGTAGGTCGCGTCGACATAGGCGAGACCGGCGTTGACGCGGAAGTTGGGCACCAGTTCGTAGTCAGCGGAAATCTCGACGCCTTTGGACTTGGCGCCGCCGAGGTTGACCGTAACTGTCGCGGTATTGAGCGGTGCCCCGGTCGGCGTCTGCGGGACCTGCAGGTTCGACCAGTCGATGTAGAACAGGTCGACATTCAGGAAGCCCCGACCATCGGCAAAGGTGTTCTTGCTGCCGATTTCATAGGTCCAGTTGGCGTCGGGACCAAAGAAGCGTTCAGCATCGATCAGTCCGGCAAACGATGACGAGTTGGCACCGCCGCTCTTCACGCCCCGGCCCGCCTTTGCATAGATCATGTTGTCGGGCGTGATCTTGTAATCGATCGAGAAAGCCGGCGTGAAATAGGAGTCCGAGTAGTTGAACGTACTTCCGCCGGACAGGAGGACCTTTTCCTCGTCGGTGTAGCGCCCTTCGACCGAAACGCTCAGCTGGTCGCCAATCAATGGCACCTCGATACGGCCGAAGATCGCTCTGGTTTTGGTGTCAGTGATAGCCGGGGACCCGACAATCAGGCCCTCGATCGCGGTGATCGGCGTGGTTCCCCGCAGAGGCGAGACACCGGCAGCGAACAGGTCGAAGTCGGACCCATCCTGGGCAAACCCGCCAAGCATCGCGTAAAAGCCGTTATCACCAGCGTACTGGATCCGCGCTTCGTGCGATTCATAGTCGAAATTGCCGCCAGGTCCGTAGGAGAAGATATTGCCCCCAAGTGCAACATTGCCGATCAAGGGGTCCTTGTCGGAGTTGCCGCCAGCGAACACGTCACCATTGATCTTCCCGAACAGGTAATTGAAGGTGATCTCGTCGGTAAGCCGCACTTCGGCCGCCGCACGGTAGAGGTTGGTCGAGGCATTGATGCCTATCGAACGCGGATCCTGGACATAGCCGGGCGTCCCGCTCGGCCCTGGAATCGGCGTTACCGGCAGTTCGCCGCAGAACAGGCGCGGGCCCGAGCCACAGTTCATGTCGCCATTCCTGCTCTCGATCCGGTATCCGGCATGGACTTCCTTGTCGACGTTGAAGCGGTAATAATCGAAGTCCAGCGTGATCATGTCCGTCGGCTCGAAGGTCGCCCCGACGCGGATGCTGCTGTCGTCATAGCCCCCGAAATTGCCCTGCGTGCCCGGATCGATGCCGAGATCGGCATTGGGGTGGTTGTTCGGAATGCTGCCGCCATATTTCGACATCGAGCCGGCAAGGCGCATGGAGAACATGCCTTCGATAATCGGTACGTTCAGCTTGCCTGCGAGATCGAAGCCGTTGTCTTCCGAAAAGCCGGCCGTGCCACTGACCTGGAGATCATTGAGATCGCGATTGGCGACGATGTAGTTGATCGCCCCGGCGAAGGCGTTGGCACCGTAAAGCGCGCTCTGCGGGCCCTTGACGATCTCGACCCGCTCGAGACCGAGCGTCGCAACGTCAAAGGAATACTGACGCGGCACATAGATACCGTCGATGAACACCGAGACGTTCTGTTCGAGGCTGGTGATGTTGAAGTTGTTGGCCCCGCGGATGGTCGGCGTGCCGTAGCCCCCGTTGGAGAAGTCCTCGTAGACGAAGCCGGGGGTCTGCAGCGCGATATCCTGCAGGCTGGTGATCGAACGGTTCCGGATGTCCTCGGCGGTAAAAGCGGTAATCGCGAGCGGCACATCCTGCAGCGATTCCTCCACCTTGCGAGCGGTGACGATGATTACGTTGCCCCGCGCATCAGCCTCCTCGCTTTCCGCCTCTTGTGCATGGGCGGCTGGTGTCAGCAGACACCCCATTACAGCTGTTCCGACTAGTAAATTCCACTTCGTCCTCATGTTCGACCTCCCTTAGATCATCAGTGAAGTTAAGGTCCAAGATAATTGCCTCGCGGATCGAATGTCGGTCTCACATTTGTTTCGTTCGTACAGCGAGAAATACGGATTCGCGCGGGATTGACCATAGTGACGAATGCTAGCCTCGCAGGTGGCTGGCGAAGCAGAAGCCCTGCGGCAAGCGCAGGACGAGCCTACGAACTGCAGGAGCCAGCCGCGAGGAGGAATAGTCGATGCCCGGCCGCGCGCTTGCCCTTTCCGCCCTGAGCCTGGCAGCAACCGGATTGCTTGGCCTTACCGGTTGCACGGCAACCGGCGATCCGTTGGCGTCGGCCGCGCGCGCGGGATCTGCCTATTCGCCAGCCGACGAGGCCACGTATCTGGCCCGATACGAAGCCCTCGCAAGGTCGGGAAGTGTCGGCGCGGGAGAGGCCGCCTATGGCCCGCTCGACAGCGTCCAGGGCCACCCGAACCCAGCCCCCTTGCCGACGCGCTCCGTGCCGACCTTCTCGTCCGGAACGCTGGCCGCGGCGCGCAGCTATGCGGGCACGCGGAACAGTTCGGCGCTGATCATCTGGCGCGACGGCGCGATCGAGGAAGAAACCTATTTTGGCGACTTCGACCGGCATTCACCCATCATCTCCAAATCGCTTGCCAAGCCGATCACCGCGCTGGTTGTCGGCCGGGCGATCATGCAAGGCCATATCGAATCGCTCGATCAGCCCGTCGCCGACTTCATCACCGAGTGGCAGCATGACGATCGGCGCAGCAGGATCACGATCCGCCAGCTCTTGGGGATGCGGTCCGGCCTGCTGCCGCAGGCGCTCGCTGGCGGGCCCGAGGATGTCCTTTACCGCGCCTATCTCCATCCGCGGCACGACGAGATCATCATCAACGACTATCCTGTCGTCGACGAGCCGGGCTCCGCCTACGAATATTCGAATGCCAATGCCGAACTGATCGCGCCGATCATCGAACGCGCGACCGGCGTGACTTACGCCGACTATGTCTCCCAGGCGCTGCTCGCACCGATCGGCGCGGCCGGGGGCTCGGTCTGGGTTAACCGTGAAGGCGGGACCGCGCATTCGGGCTGCTGCATGATGCTGCAGGCGCAAAGTTATCTGCGGATGGCGATCCTGTTGCTCGACGACGGGGTCTGGGAGGGGACCCGGCTGCTGCCGCGCGGCTATGTTGCGCAGATGCGCGAACCGGCCCCGCAGAACCCCCATTACGGGCTCGGCGTCTGGCTGGCAGGCCCCTATGTCGAGCGACGCGGCTACGCCAATCCGCGGGTGGACGAAGGCAAGGTGCTCCACTCGGAACCCTATCTCGACAGCGACATCTTCCTGTTCGACGGCAATTCGAACCAGGTCGTCTATGTCATTCCATCGCAGCGAACGATCCTGCTGCGAACCGGGGGGCGACCCCCGCAGCAGCGCGAGTGGGACAATGCCTTCCTGCCCAACCTGCTGATCCGCGATGCGATCAGCGCTCCCGGCGCCAAGATGCCGGACCCGCAACCCCGATGATCCCAGCCGGTCGCCCGATCTGCCTCGCGATCCTGCTGTGTGCGGCCGGCGCCTGCACCACGACAAGTCCGGACCGAGCATTCGAACAGCCACAAGCCAATACATGCAGCGGCAGGCTTTCGGAGCAATCAAGCGTCATAATTGCCAGCATCCAGACCGCCGATGGCCGCGAAATTCCTGTCGAACTTCATCTTCCAGCGAAACCCGGCACCTATCCTCTGATCGGATTCTCACACGGAGCGCTGGCGGCACCGGACCGTTATCACGCCATGCTCAGGCCGCTTGCCGCCGCCGGATACATCATCGTTGCGCCGATGCACCGCGAGAGCGAGGAATTCACCCACCAGGTGTCCCCTTCGCAGATCGAGATCTGGAACACCCGCGTCGAGGATCTCGCGCTTGCGCTCGATCCGCCGCCGGCGCTGTCCGACAGGCTGGCGGAACGGGGCTATGCGATCGATCACCGGCACAAGGTGGCGATGGGCCACAGCTACGGCGCGCTCATGGCACAGTTCGCCGGCGGCGCACGCGGTTTCGGTCCCGACGGCAAGCCGGTCGCGTTTGCCGCGCGGCAACTTTCCGCAACGATCGCATGGTCGCCGCCCGGGGTCATGCCCGGCACGATCGAAGCCGACGGCTGGGCCACTCTCGAAGGCGATGCGCTGGTCCTGACCGGGACCGCCGACCAGCTCACCGTGATGCAGAAGGACTGGCGGTGGCATACCGAAGGATACGGCGCGATCCCGTCCGGCGGGCACAAGATGCTCTGGGTCGGGGCCGACATCGACCATTATTTCGGCGGCAGCTTCGGGCGCGAGAAAACGCCCAACGCTGCATCGCTGCGCCTGTTCGACAGGGCGCTCTTGCAAACGCTGGCATTCCTTGACCGGGCGACGGTCCGCCCCATGGCCTGCAACCCCGGCCCAGCCATTGCAGGGGAAAGCATCGTCAGGGACTGAAACGGCCGGCCATGACGAGCAATTCTTCGCGGTTCGAAGAAAAGGGACAAACTGGCGACCGCCGGACACTCTCGCGAATAGAAACCGGAATGTCTTCAGAGTAGTCGAACAGAGGTGGGATACCGCATATGCAGACGAAGGTGATCGTCGTTGGAGCGGGGCCCGTGGGCACTGTTGCGGCCTATTACCTTGCCCAGAACGGGATCGATGTGGTGCTGCTCGAGGCTGGCAGCGACTGCGCACAGGATCTGCGGGCATCGACCTTTCACCCGCCGACGCTCGAGATGCTCGACCGTTTCGACATCACCAAGCGGCTGATCGAGGTCGGACTGCAGGCTCCGGTCTACCACTTCCGCGAGCGGCAGTCGGGCGAAGTCATCGATTTCGACATGAGCGAACTGAGCGACGTCACGCGTTACCCGTTTCGTGTCCAGTGCGAGCAATATCACCTTTCGCGCATGCTCGCCGAAGGCATCGCCGCAATGCCCAATGCCGACGTCCTGTTCGATCACCACGTGGTCGCGATCGAGCAGGATTCCACCGGGGTCGATCTCTACGCCGAAACCCCCCTTGCGATCAAAAAGCTCCGCGCCGACTTCGTGATCGGGGCTGATGGTGCGAACAGCATCGTGCGCAAATGGCTCGGCACCGAATTCGACGGGTTCACCTATCCCGAAAAATTCCTGTGTCTGACCACCGAAGAGCCGCTGCAAGATCACATCAAGGGTTTGTGCTACGTCAATTACGTGTCCGATCCGCTCGAATGGATGGTGCTGCTCAAGGTCCCATCGCTGTGGCGGATCCTCGTCCCTGCCGAACATAGCGAAAGCGATGCCGCGCTGCTGTCGGATGCCAAGAAGAACGACGTTTTCGAGCGACTGATCGGAAGTGGCTCAACCGTCAGGACCGAGCATCGCACGATTTATCGCGTACACCAGAGGGTGGCGAAACAGTTCCTTGACCGGCGGGTGGCGATCATCGGTGATGCCGCCCATCTCAACAATCCGATCGGCGGGTTCGGCATGAACAGCGGCATCCACGATGCATTCAACCTGTGTCACCAACTGACCGGTATCTTCAAATCGGGCTGGGATGCCGACAAGGCGCTGGCGCAGTTCGAAGTGCAACGTCGTACGACAACGCATGATTTCACGCAGGCACAGACAATCCGCAATCTCGAGTATCTGAGCGACGGGCGCACGAAAGAGCACTCGAAGCGCAAGGAAGAATTGCTCGCGATCCGCGCCGACCCGCAGCAGCGCCGCCAGTTCCTGCTGCGGCAGTCGATGATCGAAAGCCTCGACAAGGAACGGGAAGCCGCCTAATGCCGGTCAGGCCGCGTCCGGATCCCGACGTTCAGGGCTACCGCAGGCTGTTCGGGGTTCTCGGCCCTTCGACCAACACCATTGTCCAGCCCGATTTCGATGAACTGCGCCCGCGCGGTGTGACCAATCACTACAGCCGGATCGTGGTGGAGGACGCACTGGCGATCTCGGACGAGACATTCATGGCCGGGACGCTCGACATATCGCGTAACACGCTCGATGCGGTGCGCGGGGTACTGACCTGCAATCCCGACTATCTGGTCATGGGAATGTCCGCTGTCACCTTCTACGGGGGGGCGGAAGGGGCGCAGCAGTGGCGCGACAATATCGAGCGCGAAGCAGGCCTCAGGCTGTGCACCGGCTCGCAGTCGCTGATCGCGGCCTTTGCTGCCTACGGCGGCATTCGCCGGATTGCGGTGCTGTCGCCCTATTACCCTTCGGCCAACGCGCAGGTTGCGCGATTCATGGCCGATCACGGAATAACCGTGGTTCGCGACACCTGCCTGCGCTGTCCCAGTTGGACCGCGATTGCCCAGGTTCCGACCGCGAGGCTGCGCGATGAACTCAGGCGGCTCGATGGCGACGATGTCGATGCGCTGGTCCAGGTCGGCACCAATCTGTCGATGGTGCGGCTCGCGGCTGCCGCTGAAATGTATCTCGGCAAGCCGGTTATCGCGATCAATACCGCAACCTATTGGAATGCACTGCGCGAAAATGGCATCACTGATCAGATCAGCGGCTTTGGGCGGCTGATGGAGGAGTTCTAGGTCCCGACCATGTTCGAATATGATTATGTCCCGCTGCCGCAGCGCAATCCGATCAAATGGCCGGGCGACAATTCGCTGGCGGTGATCTTCACCTTCAATCTCGAGACCTGGGACCTGGTCAAGGATACCGACGAGCCCTATTATGCCGGCGGTCCGCCGATCCTGCCCGACATCCTGCCGGGCAATATTCCCGACTTCCCTAATTACAGCTGGCGCGAGTACGGGCAGCGCGTGGGCATCTGGCGCCTGTTCGACCTGTTCGATGAAATGGGGGTCCGCGCCAGCTGCACCACCAACGCGGTGACCTTCGAGCGGCGCGGCGCGATGACCTCGGCCGCGCTCGAACGCGGCTGGGAACTGCTGGCGCACAATTTCGAACAGGGCGAACTGTTGACGCGCTATGCCCACGACGTCGAGAAGGAGCGCGATGTCATTCTGCGCTCGATCGAGACCTATGAAAGGCACTGCGGCCGGCGCCCGGTCGGCTGGCTCTCGTCTTCGCTGCGCGGGACGCTCAACACGCCGGGCATCCTCGCCGGCGAAGGGTTCAAGTTCTACTGCGACATCATGAACGACGACCAGCCGTTCATGATCCGGACGGCCAGCGGCCCGATCGTCGGCCTGCCCTATTCCAACGTGATCAACGATTTCACCATGGTGACGCGCCAGTCGCTCACCACTGACCAGTTCCGCGACCAGCTGATCGAGGAATTCGACGCGCTGCTCGAAGATGGTCGCAAGACCGCGCGGATCATGAATATCGGCCTGCATCCGCATGTATCGGGGCGCGCACACCGGATCAGGGCGCTGCGCGAATTCATCGCCCATGCGAAATCGCAAGCCGGAGTATGGTGGCCGCGGCGCGAGGAAATCGCAGACTGGTATGCCGCCAACCACATGCACCATTTTCCCGGACAGCTGGGGCCGGGATCCCCGCAATGATACATCCCGAGTCCCGAGGTCACGCACCCGCCGGAAGGACCGTCCTGGCCGGCTGGGCATTCGCCGTCGTGTTTTCGCTCCACAGCATCATGGGGGTGATCCTGCCCCGGCTCGAAAAGGAATCCGCGATCCGCGAACTGGGTCGCGGCTGGCACTACTTCCTCGGCTTTGCGATCGCCATCCTCGCGATCTGGCTGATCCGACGCTGGTATCGCGACGGGTTCGTGATCGCGCGGGGAAGCCTGCCACCGTCCTTGCGCACGTGGCACGTTCTGATCGCGGCGGTGGTGGTGATCACCCCGCTGCTGGCGGTGCCGCTGGGCTTGCTCAACGCCTGGGGCGAGGGCCGGACCGTCCACCTCGCCGGGATGGTCGATCTGCCGACGCTGATGGGGCAGGAGCGAGCGATCTGGCAGTTTTCGGGATACTTCCATTCGGCGCTTGGCCTGACCCTGACGATGGTGAGCATCATCGGCCTCGTCAGCGCAGGCTACAGCCATCTGCGCTATCGCAGGGGACTGCTGGCGGCATTCCCGCCGGGTTTCGGGTTTCTCATGCTGGTGAAGGCCACGGTCTTCATCTATGCGATCAACAGCTTCAAGGACCGTGAGCCCGGCTATATCGCCGCCGCCATCACCCTCGCCATCGTCGGGATCGTCTGGCTGATCGGTTCGCGCATCGGCCATGCGGCGAAAGATGGCTTTTCGGAGGCTCCGGCCGGCAAGGTGCCATTCGCCGCTGGTGCAAGCGTGATCGCGGGTGCGGTGACCTTTGCGATGTTCGTGCCCTACATCCTGTTCAAGGTCACGCCCTTCGCCACCGGGATCAAGGTCGAAGGCGATCCTGAGATCAGCTGGCACCGCGAGCGCGCAGCCGAGGTGGAGATCACCGCGCCGACCGAGTTTGAGCAGACGGTAGCGATGGAAACCTACAAATGGTGCGAATTCTGCCACACGGTCGAGGCAGGAGCGAAACCGCTGGTGGGTCCGAACCTGCACAACATCTTCGGCCAGAAGGCGGGTACGGTCCCCAATTTCTATTATTCGGAAGCGATGGCCAAGGCGGGACAGGACGGACTCGTATGGGATGAGCAGACGCTCGACGGGTTCCTCGCCGATCCGGAGAACTTCATCCCCGGGACAGCGATGCGCATCTCGAGCGGCCCGGTCGAGGACCCCGAGGTTCGCAGGGCGGTGATCAACATTCTCAAACGCCGGACCATGACCGACGCAGAGGAGTAGCGCGGCCTAGCGATCGTCGAGGCACAGCTGTGCCATGGCCTCGATGATCGCGTCGGTATCGATGCGATAGGTGCGGTAAAGGTCGGGCAGGTCGCCGGTCTGGCCGAACCGATCGGTTCCCAGCGGACTGACCCTGTGCCCACGCACTCCGCCCAGCCATGACAGGGCGCCGGGCGATCCGTCGAGGACTGTGACCATGTGCGCGCTCGGCGACAGCACGCCCAGCAAGGAATCGATATGGCTCGGCCCGCGCTGCTGCCCGTTCCAGCGCGCGGCGCATTGCGCCGACCAGTCGCGGTGCAGCCGGTCGGGCGAGGTGACCGCGAGCAGGCCAAGGCCCGGGAAGTCTTCGTACAGGGCCTCCCACGCCGCGATGGCCTCGGGCGCGACCGCCCCGCAATAGGCGATCGCCGCCTGTGCCCCGGGCTGCGGCTGCCTCAGCCAATAGGCACCCCTGATGGCGTCGTCTTCCCAGTCTGCGCTGCTGCGAACTTCCTGGCTGATCGCCCGCGTGGTCAGCCGCAGGTAGACCGAATTGCCGTCGGGCGCCTGCATGTGTTCGAACGCCCAGCGCATCATCAGCGCCAGCTCATCGGCGAAGGCCGGCTCGAAACTGTCGAGGTTGGGCTGGCCCATGCCGATCAGCGGTGTGTTGATCGACTGGTGGGCCCCGCCCTCCCCGGCCAGCGTAATCCCCGAAGGCGTGCCCACGAGGAGAAAGCGCGCATCCTGGTAGCAGCCGTAATTGAGCGCATCGAGGCCGCGCGCGATGAAAGGATCGTAGACAGTGCCCACCGGGAACAGCCGTGATCCGAAGTGGCTGGCGGACAGGCCGAAGGCGGCGAGCGCGAGAAAGAAGTTGTTCTCGGCAATCCCGAGTTCGAGATGCTGGCCGGCCTGATGCGCCGTCCATTTCTGGGCTGAAGGAATCTTTGCGCGCTGGAATACATCGGCCAGTTCCTGCCGGCGGAACAGCCCGCGCTGGTTGACAAAGGCGCCCAGATTGGTGGTCTGCGTGACATCCGGGGCGGTGGTCACGATCCGGTCGCCCAGTGGCTCGTCGGACTTGGCGAGATCGAACAGGATTTTGCCGAAAGCCGCCTGGGTCGATTGTTCGGCTGCGTCGGGAACCGGCAGGCGATCGGGCAGGCGCACCGGGGCAGCTCCGCGCTCGCGCAGCTTGCGGGCGATCGGGCTGTCGTCGACAAATGCCTGGAGGGCTGCGGCAAGATTGTCGCCGAGGCCTGCCCACCTGTCCCATTCATCGCCTTCGGCGATGCCGAGTTCGGCCCTGAGCCCGGCGATCTGGGCGGCGTTCATCATCCCCGAATGGTTGTCCTTGTGCCCCGCGAGCGGGAGGCCATAGCCTTTGACCGTATAGGCGATCAGCAGCGTCGGACACTCGTCATCCATGCGGTTGAATGCTTCGACGAGCGTTTCGATGCAATGCCCACCCAGATTGGTCATCAGCCTCGCGAGCGCGACATCGTCATGCGCAGCGAGCAGGCTCGACACGCCGCGTTTGGCGCCAATGTCCTGCGTGAGCCGCTCGCGCCACGCTGCGCCGCCGAGATAGGTGAGAGCCGCGAAATCGGCGTTGGGACAGTTCTCGATCCAATCCTGCAGCGCCTTGCCGCCGGGCTTGGCGAAGGCCGCGCGCTGAAGCTTGCCATATTTCAGGGTGATCACCCGCCAGCCGCAGGTTTCGAAAATGTCGTCGAACCGCCGGAACATCCGGTCAGCGGTGGTCGCGTCGAGCGACTGGCGGTTGTAGTCGACGATCCACCAGCAGTTCCGCAGGTCGTGCTTGTAGCCCTCGATCAGGCATTCGTAGATATTGCCTTCATCGAGCTCGGCATCACCCATCAGCGCGATCATGCGCCCGGCATCGGCTTCGGCCATTTCGCCATGGGCGATCAGATAGTCCTGGACGAGGCTGGAAAAGGCGGTGACCGCGACGCCCAGGCCGACCGAACCGGTCGAGAAATCGACCGGGATGCTGTCCTTGGTGCGCGAGGGATAGCTCTGCACACCGCCGAGGCCCCGGAAACGCTCGAGCTTGTCGCGCGACTGCTCGCCCAGCAGGTAGTGGATCGCGTGCAGCACCGGTCCGGCGTGCGGCTTGACCGCAACCTTGTCCTGCGGGCGCAGCGCGGAAAAATAGAGCGCGGCCATGATCGCGGTCATCGAGGCACAGCTCGCCTGATGCCCGCCGACTTTCAGCCCGTCGCGCTTGGGCCGCAGATTGTTGGCGTTGTGGATCGTCCACGAGCTGAGCCAGCGCAGGCGTTGCTCGATCTGTTCCAGCTTGGCCGTCACATCGGATTGCTTGTCTGCTTCGGTCCTGATCATGACGCTGCCCTGTTCCCGTTTGCACACACCCGGTGTCGCCAATTCCAAATAATTCGCTGTGAGAATGTTCTGGCTCCAGAACCTCCCTACGTACCGGCCAATGCGCTATCCGCCAGAGATATGGCAATATGGAGTTCTGCCAATGTCCACCCACGCAGGAAGCCTCACCGCAGCGCTCGCCTCGAGCGGCGTGGACTGCTCCAGCGATCCGGATGATCTGGAATTCCATACTCATGACATCGTCCACCGCGGTGCGGGCATCGCGGCCATTGTCCGCCCGCGCGACAAGCATGAACTGGCAACAGCGGTAGGCCTGGCAACAGCGGCGGGGCTTGCCGTCGTGCCGCGCGGCGGCGGCATGAGCTATACCGGGGGCTACACCCCTGACCAGCCGGGCGCGGTCCTGTTCGACCTGTCGCGCATGAACCAGGTGATCGCGATCGACAAGGACAGCATGAATGTCACGGTCGAGGCCGGCTGCACCTGGGCGATGCTCCATCAACAGCTCGAGAAGCACGGATTGCGCACGCCGATGTGGGGCACGCTGTCGGGCCTCAAGGCGACAATCGGGGGGACCATGAGCCAGAACGGCATATTCTGGGGATCTGCGCGTCATGGCACTGCTGCACAGTCGTGCACCGCGCTCGAAGTCGTGTTGGCAGACGGAACACTGCTGGCGCTGGGCAAGAAGCACCTGCGCCCATACGGGCCCGACCTGCTCGGCCTGTTTCTCGCTGATTGCGGGGCGATGGGGATCAAGGCAACCGTGACCCTGCGCCTGATGCGCGAGCTCAAGGGCCACGCGGGCGCCAGCTTCTCGTTCGATGATCGCAAGGCCTGGTTGCTCGCCGCCGCCGAGATCGAACGCCAGGGGCTGGCGAGCGAGTGTTTCGGCTTCGACCCATTCCTCAACGCCATCCGTATGCAGCGCGAGAGCCTCGCCAGCGACGTGAGGCAATTGTTCGGGATGATGAAGCAGCAGGCCAGCCTCGGCAGAGCGCTCAAGGAAGGCGCGAAGGTCGTCATGTCCGGCCGCGATTTTCTCAAGGACGCACGCTATTCGCTGCATGTTCTCGCCGAGGAACGGACCGAGGAAGCAGCAGAGGCAAACATCGCGCTGGCTCGTGAGATCTGCACCGGGATCGGCGGCAAGGAGATCGAGAACACCATCCCGAAAATGGTCAGGTCCAACCCGTTCGGACCGCTCAACGCCATCATTGGCCCGGAAGGCGAGCGCTGGGTACCCATCCACGGGCATGTCCCGCATGAAAGAGCCAACGAATGCTTCACCGCGATCGAGGACCTGTTCGCCCGCAACAAGGCGGAAATGGACGCGTTGGGGGCTCATTACGGAACCCTGATCACCGTTATTGCCGGGGGCAACACAGTGCTCGAACCCTGCCTCTACTGGCCCGATGAGCGCAACGCGCTGATCGAAGGCACGGTCGAAATCGATCATCTCAGCCGCTTGCCCAGGCTTGTTGCCAATCCGGCGGCCCGCGGGCTTGCGGATCGCCTGCGGCAGGATCTGGTCGATCTGTTCTTCGCCTTTGAGGCGGCCCATTTCCAGATCGGGCGGACCTATCGATATCGCGACAGCCTCCCGCATCCTGCGCTCGATCTGCTTTCCGCGATCAAGCAGCAGGTCGATCCGAAGGGATTGATGAACCCGGGAGTTCTTGGGATCGAACCGCAACGCAAGACCAAGGGAACCGTGACATGACCAGCAAAGCGAAGTTCGAGCGGCGCACCAGCGAGGCCTTGCGCGATCTGGCGGTGGATCGGCGATCGCTGATGGCGATCGCGGCCGCCAGCGCTCCGATGATCGCCTTCGGCAGCGCTACTGCCCAGACGACGCGGACTGCACCCGCCCTTGACCGGCTTGAGGCGCTGGTGAAAATGCGCGGCAGCACCGATGCCCGCCTGGGATTCTCTTGGATGTCCGGTACCCGTTTCGCCCGCGTCGGGCAGGATCTGCGAGCGATGTGTGGCCTGCTCAACTGCACTCTGTCGCGATACACCCGGCTGTCGGACGAGGCCTACGACCTCAGGCTCTACGAGATGTCTTTCTACACCAACCCGGAGACCGGCCGGTATCAGCCAAGGCTGGCCATGCCCTTCACCGGCAGGATCGTCGACGTGCCGCTCTACCGCACAGGACCGGGGCAGCACATTGTCAAGACCTCAAACCGCGAGGAAATGTCGTGGAGCCGCCAGAACACGACCAGCGAGGAAGCGGCAAGGCAACTCGCCCCGGACGGCAATATCTTCTACGCGGTCGACCTCTCCGAACCGACCATCGTCGGCAATGACGTGTGGCTCACCACCGAGGCAACGACCCGGCTCGAACCCCATTCACCCGATGAGAAGCCTTGGAACTACAAGGAAGTGATTACCAATCACGGGCGGCTCGACGAACTGTCCGATCCGCAGGTCAGCCATGTCCAGTCGGTGAGTTCCTATACGCTGGTGATGGACTGGCGTCCGTGGATGCATATGGACGGGGTCGAGGGGCAAACAATCGACCACGCAATCGGCGGACGGGTCTGGCGGATCGATGACCTGCCTGACAGCATTGCCTCGCACATCCGCGAACATCATCCCGACGTGGCCGCTGACCCAGCCGCGCGGCTTGCCGCCTGACCGCTGGGCCCGAGGGACTGTCGATCGGGCGAAGTCGCGAGCCCGCCTGGCCTCACTACCGGTCGAGAATGACCGACAATCGCTTGACCTGTCCGTTGAAGGGGTGGGGCGCGACAAAGCCATCGCTGATCCGCGAGCCGCCGGTGCGTCCGACATACATCGCAAAGGCCTCACCCCCGTTGACCAGATGCATGGCCACGATCCGCCGCTCGGCCACCATCTCGTCATTGACGAATAGCCGCGCCGTCCCCGCGACCGGGTGCTGGGCGCGCCCTTCGGCGGGGCAGGTTTCGCAGATGAACTGGTAGCGCAGCAGCGCCGGACCGGCTTCTAGGCGGCGTCCGCTTCGCAATATGGCGCGATTCATGCCCTCGCGCGGTTCGTAAACCAGTTCTCCGTTGTCGAGATACCAAACGAACCCCTTGTTGCGATAACCGTAGCTGGCCAGTACGCCGAGCGCGCCCGACTGCGGCAGGACAACCTCCGCCTCGAGCACATGCGAAGCGTTAAAGCTGCGCAATTGCGCCGGCGGGATCCGCGCCGTGCCCTGATAGAAATCGAGAGTCTTGCGCTGATTTACCGCGAACGGCTTGAGCAGCGGATTCCATGTCGTCCCGGCGATCGGATAGACATCATTGGCCCGCGCTTCGCGATCGAACAACGCCTGCGGTTCTGCCAGCTTCTCCGGATACGCGTCCGCTAGGTCGCGGGCCTGGGTGAAATCCGCCGCGACATGGTAAAGCGCCCATGCCTCACCCTCGCCTTCGGACCGCATATAGGCCCCCAGCTCCGAAGCCATCCAGCCGCGGTGATAGATGGCCCGGTTCCCGTAGAGTTCGAAATACTGGGTATCATGTGTCGATGGAGCGGAGCGAACCTGCAAGCTCGCCAATAGGCTGCTGCCGTCCATCGGCTGCTGCCCGATGCCCTCGACCATGGCGAGCGGAGTCAGGCCAGCCGCTTCATAAATCGTCGGGACGATGTCGGTGACATGCTGGAACTGCTGGCGCAGCCCCCCGGGGTCCGCGATCCTACCCGGCCATGACACGACCATGGGTGCGCGCAAGCCGCCGAAATGCGAGGCGACCGTCTTCCAGTACTGGAACGGCGTGTTGCCCATCCAGCCCCACCCGCCCTGCGACTGGTTGAACGGCACCATCGGACCGCCCAGTTGGTCAATCCGCTCCAGTTCCTGTGCGAGCGTGGCACCGCCGCCGTAATTGGGCAACGCCCGGCCTAGCGCACCATTGTCGCCAGCGATGTAGAAGACGAGCGTGTTCTCCGCGCCTCCCGGGGCCTGCCGGATGTGCCCAAGCAACCGTCCGATCTGATGGTCGGTGTGCGCCATGAAGCCGGCGTAGACTTCCATCTGGCGGGCGTAGAGGCGCTGCTCATCCGGGTTCAGTGAATCCCACGCAGGAATTTGCGCGGGTCGCGGTGTCAGCACGGCATCCTGCGGGATCACGCCAAGGCGTTTTTGTCGCGCGAAGATCTCCTCGCGGAGCACATCCCATCCGGCATCGAACCGGCCGCGATAACGCGCGATCCATTCCTCGGGAGCATGGTGCGGCGAGTGCACGGCACCGGTCGCGAAATAGAGAAAATAGGGCTTCTCCGGCGCAAACGAACGATGGGTGTCGATCCATGCGATCGCCTCGTCGGCGAGATCGCTGGTCAGGTGATAGCCTTCTTCGGGGGTCCGGGGCGCATCGATCGGAATGGTATTGCGATAGAGGCGATTGGGCTCCCACTGATTGTCCTCAGCCCCCATGAAGCCATAGAAATATTCAAAGCCAAGACCGGTGGGCCAGCGGTCGAACGGACCGGCAGTGGTGATTTCGTAGAACTCGTCATCCTGCGCTACCGCGCCCGCACCAAGCTGGCCTGGCCCGAGAAAGCTGAACAGCGGGATGACGATGGTGTCGAGCTCGGTCGCGGTGTTGATGTTGCTGTCGTGCCCCACGCGGGCATCGACAAAGCCGCTGACGTCCGAACCACCACCTGAAATCTGGCGATCGAATTGCCGGACGAAACCGGTAAACCGCTGGCGCACCGGATCGGGCAGGCTGGGATCATCCACCACCGTCGCGAATTGATCGCGCGCCGTGTCGATATCCCCGGCGAGCGCGTAGGCGCGCGCAAGTTCCGCCCGTGCGGCAGCATTGTTCGGCTGAACCGCAAGCACCCGCTGAAGCGCAATGATGGCATCCCCGTACCGCCCGGCATCAAGCGCCGCGATACCAAGTTGGTAGTCGAACGCGGGATCGCCGGCTCGCTGCTGCACTTGTGCTTCGAGCGCCTGATAGGCCTGCTCTGCCGCTTCCGGTGACAAGGGCTGTCCGGGCGCCGCCTGCGCCAACGCAGTGCCAGCGTTCAACGCGACCATCGAGGCAACGCCAAGAAGTGTCGCCCGTGATGCTACGCGAGTAAGTCGATTCATCGTCTGCTTGCCCCTGATCTTGGTTCGATCGCAGGCAAGAAGATGCTGTAGCGGCGGGAAAATGTCCGCTGACAAGCCCCGTTATCGTAATGACAATGGCTGTTAGGAGGCCTGCTCCGCCTCGCGCGGTGCTTGTGCCTCGTCCGCAATCGTCAGCAGCGGGAACAACTCTTCAGCGCTGATCGGCTTGGAAACGAAATAGCCCTGGACGTAATCACACCCGGCTTCGCGCAGGAAGTCGAGACATTCGGCGACTTCGACACCTTCGCCTACGACCCTGAGGCCCAGCGAATGCGCCAGCTGGATCGTAGAGCGCACCAGCAAGGCGTCGCTGCGTTCGACGTGGGCGTGTTCGACAAAGGCGCGGTCGATCTTGAGCTCGGTCAGCGGCAGCAATTGCAGGTAACTGAGCGTGGATTGGCCGGTACCATAGTCATCCATCGAAATGGCGATTCCCAGTTCCCGGAAACGCTCAAGGTTGCGCACGGCAGTCTCGGGATCGCTCATGGTGGCGGATTCCGTCACCTCGAAGATCAGGCGGTCGCGCGGCACTCCGGTGGCGCGGACGATCCGTTCAGCCGCGCTCATGAAGGAATCCGAGCTGATCAGCTTGGCCGAGATATTGACCGCCGCCGAAATGATCGCGCCCTTTTCGCACCAGTCGCGCAGATCCTCGATAGTCTTGCGCAGGACATAGAGGGTCAGCGGCTCGATCCGGTTGGATTCTTCGGCCAGCGGAATGAAGTGATCGGGGCGCAGGAAGCCACGCTCCGGGTGATGCCAGCGCACTAGCGCCTCGACGCTTTCTACCCGGTCCGTCGAGAGCCGCAGCTTGGGCTGGTAGACAACCGAGATGTGGCCGGCCTCGATCGCATCGTCTAGCTCGCCCATCAGCGAAACGCGCTGCTCAACCATCGCCGCTTCGGCATCTTCATGGGCGTGCCACAGTTTGCCCTCGCGGTGCGCCTCGCTGGCCGCACGCGAAGCTGCCGCAAGATCGCTTTCAGATGCAATGCCGAAGCAGACCCCGACATCGACCCGGCGTCCGGCGATTTCGAGCGGCTTCATCAAGGCCTTTTCGATCCGGGCGAACTGATCGATCAGAGCGCCGTGTTCGCCATCATGCGGCCACGCAATCATGCGCGTATCCGCACGGTATAGTGTGGCAATCCCGGTAACGAACTGGATCTTCTCGGCGAGCCGCTTGATGAAGTTACCGATCTCCTGCTTGCCCACCACGGATTGGATCGCGTCGAACTCCTTGACGAAAGCCGTCGCGACCAGTTGTCCTTCGGCGTGGCTCGCATTCGCGAAAGCAAGGGCGTTAGGCAGACCGCTTTCGCTGTCGGTCATGGCTTTCTCGCGAAGCTGGACTCGTATGATCCGCAAGACCTGCGCCAGAGCTACTGCTGCAAGCATTACCAGTGCCGGTACACTGTCAGCGAATATCCTGCCACCGTGGTAGGCGAACGCCTGCGATGCGATGACTATCGCCGACGACCCGGCAAGCGAGAACGCGATCTGCCCGTAAGTCTTCGACTGGGCCATCATGTAGGCCAGCGGCAGAGCGAGCAACAGCAGCGGAATCCAGCCGAACTCCAGCGGCGCTCCCGCGATCAGCGTCTCGGCTGCCAGTGCCTGGATCGTCACTCCGGGAATGACGCCGTGGATTGGAACGCCGTACCGGTCGCCAAGCTCAATAGCGGTCGCGCCGACGATGATGTCGCGTCCAGCGACGCCGGCCTTGTCGAACGCACCATTCTCGACAGCGGAAAAGCTGTAGCGCGGGATCGAGGCAGGATCGATGCTGTAATCGATCGGGAAGGTGGTGTGTGCCGCACCGGAAACACCGGCGATCTGGGCCGACATCGAAGGGCGCGGCAATCCATCGGTAACGGTGCCGAACACCATGCTGCGCACGCGCGCGTCGGCATCGGGAAGGACCGATGCCGATACGAGGCTTACGTTTTCACGGAACATCGGGATTGGAAGATCATCGAGCCGACGTCTCGAATTCTCTGTTGCCCCTTGGGTGAAGGTCGGCAGCATCACTGGCGTATCGATTTCGGCGATCGCCTGCGCAAAGGCGGCATCGCCCTCGAGCGTTGAGGGCGACGAAAAGGCGATGTCGAAGACAATCGAGCGAGCGCCCGCTGCGTCGAGCTGCCGGATCAACCGGGCGTAATGATCCCGCGTCCAAGGCCAGCTCTTGGCCGCAGCGACGCTTTGTGCATCGACTTCGACGATATGCAGTTGGCCCGAGGCTTCACGGGTGAGAATCTTAGCCGTGGCCGCACGAAGGCCGTCTTCGAGAGTACGCGACACCGGTGCCTGAGCAAAGCCGACTGAAATGCACAGGCTGATCAGGAAGACGGTGAAGTTCTTCGCAAGGTGGGCGGTGATCCTCATCTAGTCAGGGCTGGCTCATTCTCAGGCAAGGATGCGGCCATCATCAAGCCCGGTTGGCCCGCGGCCATTGCCGTTGCCGTTACCATTACCCTTTCCATTGCCGTTACCGTTGCCTGAGCCATCGTCGAGATCGTCATCGCTGTCATCGATGCCAGCATCCTCATCGGATTGATCGTTGGCAGCATCCGGATCGTCCTCAATCACATCCTGATCGGGATCCTCTTCGACAACATCGTCGGCACCAGATTTCCCATTTCCTTTGCCGTTGCCCGGATTGCTGTCATCCACGCCGTCGTCGTCATTTCCATGGCCGTTGTTGCCATCATCCATGCCGTCCCCGGTATCGTCGGACTTTCCGTTGCCGTTGCCCTTCCCGTTCCCGTTACCTTTGCCCGGATTGCTATCATCGGCTCCGTCATCATCGTTGCCGTCGCCATTGTTGCCGTCATCTGCGGAATCGTCGGTGCTGCCGGAATTGCCATTCCCGTTATCATCGTCGTCAATGCTGCCCTGGTTGAGACAGAGCCCGCCATCGAGATTGCCAACGCAATTGGTCAGATCGTCGTTGCCGTCATCGATGTCATCATCCCGGCCACCGTTCCCGTTGCCGCCAGCGTTGCTGTTGCCGCTGTTACCCGGTGCTTCGTCCGAGCCGTCGTCATCGTCACCGGAATTGCCGTTGCCATTCCCGTTGCCGTTGCCGCCAGCGTTGCTGTTGCCGCTGTTGCCCGGCGCTTCGTCCGAGCCATCGTCAGCGCCGTCCGAATTGCCGTTGCCATTCCCGTTGCCGTTGCCGCCAGCGTTGCTGTTGCCGCTGTTGCCCGGCGCTTCGTCCGAGCCATCGTCAGCGCCACCGGAATTGCCGTTGCCGTTGCCATTGCCACCGGCGTTGCTGTTACCGCTGTTGCCCGGCGCTTCGTCCGAGCCATCGTCATCGTCACCGGAATTGCCGTTGCCATTCCCGTTGCCGTTGCCGTTGCCGCCAGCGTTGCTGTTACCGCTGTTGCCCGGCGCTTCGTCCGAGCCGTCGTCAGCGCCGTCCGAATTGCCGTTGCCATTCCCGTTGCCGTTGCCGTTGCCGCCAGCGTTGCTGTTGCCGCTGTTGCCCGGCGCTTCGTCCGAGCCATCGTCAGCGCCGTCCGAATTGCCGTTGCCATTCCCGTTGCCGTTGCCGTTGCCGCCAGCGTTGCTGTTGCCGCTGTTGCCCGGCGCTTCGTCCGAGCCATCGTCAGCGCCGTCCGAATTGCCGTTGCCATTCCCGTTGCCGTTGCCGTTGCCGCCAGCGTTGCTGTTGCCGCTGTTGCCCGGCGCTTCGTCCGAGCCATCGTCAGCGCCGTCCGAATTGCCGTTGCCATTCCCGTTGCCGTTGCCGTTGCCGCCAGCGTTGCTGTTGCCGCTGTTGCCCGGCGCTTCGTCCGAGCCATCGTCAGCGCCGTCCGAATTGCCGTTGCCATTCCCGTTGCCGTTGCCGCCAGCGTTGCTGTTGCCGCTGTTGCCCGGCGCTTCGTCCGAGCCATCGTCAGCGTCACCGGAATTGCCGTTGCCGTTGCCATTGCCGCCAGTGTTACTGTTACCCGAGTTTCCATTGTCGGCAGAGCTGCCGCTTGAACCGCTGTTGCCGCCGGCATTGCCATTCGATGCGGCGGCTTCATTCCTGCGGGTATCCGCAGATGCGCTTGCCGCTGTCATGCTGGTGTCTGCGATTGCCTCTTCAGTGCCGCTGCTGGAGCTCGACTGAACCGCGGCAACCTCGATCGAGGCTTCGACTTCGCCGCTGACAAGCCCGCCCGTGAGTTCGGCGAGGTTCGAATTGGAGCTGGCCACCGGGCTGGTGATTGCGGCCCGGCGCGCTGCGGCGACAGGCGCTCCCGGCGCAGATGCGCTCTGGCCGTTGCCACCGGCATTGCCGTTGGCGGCAGGCGTCACTTGTTGCGAAGTCGCCTGCGGAGCTGCCACGGAATTGCCCGAGGAAGTAGCCGCTGCTGCCGCAGGAGCAGCCGGAGCAGGTGTCGTAACTGCGCGTTGCGGCGAATCGATCTGGCGCGGAACATCGCCTTCGATGTTCAGGCGGAACCGGTCACCCGCCGCGATCATCGCCACTTCACCCGGACGCACCAGGTCGCGCGCGCCGCCATCGACGGTTGACGCTTCGACTGCGCCCTCGGTCACCTGCATCGAGGCACCTTCTTCGCTCACCGTGATTGAGAAGGTGGTGCCTTTGACCACAGCCGCGAGGTACGGAGTGTCTACGCCGAAGTGCGGATTCTGCTGCTTGCCCACGTTGAAGAGCGCGCTGCCGAAATCCTGAATGATCTGGATGACGCCGCGTTGACGTTCGCGCGGGACGATGGTGATGCGCGAATTGGGTCGCACGGTCACGAATTCCTGCCCGCGGACGATCGTGGCGTTGCCGCCGCTCCCGGTCACCACCTGGTGGCCCGCGGTCAGCGTCTCGCCGCGCTTCGCAACGCGTTCACCGTTAGGCGTGCGGATGAGGACATCCCCACGCGTTTCGGTGACCGTCCACGGTCCGGATTGGGCAAACGCGCTCGTGCTGGAAAGCAGCAGAGCGACAGGCAGAAGTGAGCGACGCAATGTAGACATTAGATAGTCCTCCGTTAGCCTGCATACGCTCTGATTATTTGCCTGTTGGTAAGCTGGGGTGGTTAATTTTTTGATGATTTGACGATTTCTTAGGGGGTGGGCGCCTAGGGGACTACGTATATGTCTGTAAGTATGCCCCTGATTAGGCGCTGGCGCCTGTTCTTGCTTTTGTCCGCCATCGGGATTGCCCATCCCGTGTCGGCGCAAGATGCGTTCGACCAGACCGAGGAACTGGACCGCGCCTCCGCCGAGGAGCAGCGCAGCGATTCCGCTGACCAGTCGCCGCGCGTTCGCACAGGCCAGGCCAGCCGTGTTGCCCAAACGCAGGCTAACGAGGAACGGCTTACGATCGGATCGATCATTATCGACGGGAACGAGGCGCTGCCCGATTCGCACTTCGTCGACCTGATCGAGCGATACACCTCGCGCCCGCTGGCGCAGTCCGACCTTGCCGAACTTGCCGACGCGATCGCCCGCCGGGCGCGCGATGCGGGATACGTCTTTGCCACGGCTTCGATCCCGCCACAGGGGCTTTCGCTCGGCGTGCTACGGGTCGAGCTGGACGAAGGCAGGGTCGACACCATCCGGATCGAAGGCGCGGACGAGCCTGCGATCCGGCGCCAGCTTGCCCCGCTCGCGGCGGGCAAGCCTGTTACCCGCGCAGAGCTTGAGCGGCACATCCTGCTTGCCGACGACATTTCCGGCGTGCGCATTCTCGATTCCCGGTTCGAGCGCGAAGGCGACACCGGCGTCCTCATCGTGCGCGCGCGCCGTTCGCACGCCTATGCCGCCGTCGAGCTTTCGAATGACGGCTCCGAACCTGTCGGCCCGATCCGTGGGCGTATCTCGGTCGACCTCAACGGCCTGCTTGCTTCCGCCGACGAAGTTGACCTCAGCTTCGGCACCACTCCGCTCCAGCCGTCCGAGCTGCAATTCGCCCGTGCTTCCTACCGCATCGTGGTGGACGCCAGCGGACTCGAGCTGGGCGCCCACCTGTCCTATTCCTCCACCGATCCCGGCTCTTTCCTGACGGATCGCGATATCGAAGGGCAGTTCTGGCGCGCCTCTATCGACGCAAGCTATCCGCTGCTGCGCAGCCGCAATGCGAGCGTCTGGGTGATCGGCGAATTCGAAGTGACCGATCTCAGGCAAGACCGCGCAGGCGCGCTCGCCCGACGCGACCGGGTCCCGGTGGTGCGGGCGGGCATCTACACGCGGGGACGTCTGGCCGGAGGCAATTATCGCGGGCGCTTTACCGTGTCGCGCGGCCTGAACATCCTGTCCGCCACCCGTCCGGGCGATCCGCTGGCATCGCGGCTCGACGCTTCGACCGATTTCACCTCCTTCTATGGCTGGGCATCATGGGATCGCCAGATCAGCGGCCCACTTTCCATCGCGCTCGCCGCGCGCGGACAGCTGGCAACCGATTCGGTGCTGGCGACAGAGGACATCGGGCTTGGCGGGCCGTCGTTCCTGCGCGGCTACAACTTCAACGAACGCGCCGGGGACCGGGGCATCATGGGCTATGGCGAATTGCGCTATGACATCCGGGGCAAGGGCTTCTGGCTGCCGCGCGCGCAGGTCTATGCCTATGCCGATGGCGGCGTAGTCTCCAACCTCGAAGACGGACTTGGCGGCGGTTCGCTGGCCTCTGCCGGGGGCGGCGTGCGGCTTGACCTGACGCGTGACCTTGATCTGGGCGTCGAAGTAGCAGTCCCGCTGTCCGGTCCGCGCTTCGACAGCGACAGCGACGGCCCGCTGGTGAACCTGCGCGTCCAGCAGTCGTTCTGACAAGCCGTCTGATTCGGCCCGTACCCTGCCCAATCCCTACAGCCTGGAACAGGTGGAACACTGTCCAGGGTAAAAAACCCGATAGTGTCACCCTTTCGGGCGCAAACTGTCACCCTTGCAGCCCAAGTGTCACCCGAAACCGGCCAAGTGTCACCTTTGGGCGGGAAAGTGTCACCCGCTAAGGCGCGCGGGACGGCTTGGAAAGCGGGGTAGCAAAGGGCGGCCATCTACCATCATGTACTCAGGCGAGCACATGTAGGACAGCGCGGGCAGCCCACACGGCCACCCGCCCCACCGCATCTTCCTACCGCACGCGCGACGGCGCGATCAGCACGGCGTTGGCCAGCAGCAGATCGAGCCCGTCGAGATAGGCGCGGGTGGCCGGATCGTGGGCGAAAGCGATCGTCAGCCCGTCTCCGGTCGGTTCCGCCATCAGATACGGCTTGAACGCCAGCTGGCGGCGGTTTTCGTCCCACACATATCCGCTGGCAATCAGGCGGTCTGCACTGGCGAAGCGCAGCACGTTCGCGCCCTTTGCCCGGTCAAGCGGAGTGTAGATCTGCGATCCGCTGGCCAGCACCACCGCGCCCGCATCATATCCGGCGGACAGGAAATGCTCTGTATCGGCCACGGTGTTGAGCAGCGCGCCGGGCAGCGTATCAGGCAGCGCCCCCTGGTCGGCGATGGCTTCGCGGTATTCCGCTTCGCTGTCGATTTCGACCGCTTCGGCAAGCGCCGCCTCGTCATCGCCTTTCGCCTTTGACGGATCACGGCCCAGTGCAGCCTCACGCTTGACCGAAAGCAGCGGCGTGTCGCCACCGGTCAGCGCGCCAAGGCTGCCGCCGACCGCAACCAGCACGCCGCCGCGTTCGACAAAGCTGCGCAGCGTGGCAATGCCGCCGTCGCCCAGATCGCCGCGCGGGGACCCATCGGGGATCAGCACCACGTCATAATCGGACAGGTCGGCGCGGGCGAAACGATTGGTGCGGATCGGCACCACCGGCAGGCCCAGCCGCCTTTCAAGCACATAACGCATCGCGCCCGCGCTCAATTGCGAGACGCCTTCGTCCCATGCGATTGCGACCTTCGGCAAAGTCAGGCGGACAAAGGATTCGCTGCCGAGGTTCGGCCCGTCCTCTACCCAGCTGTCTTCGAAAGCGACGGTGGATGCGCCCACTTCGCGCACCAGTTCGCGCAAACGCGCCATTTTTTCTGGCGAGTTCATGCGCGCGGGGAAGATCACCGTGCCACGCGGGTAAGAGCGGCCGTTCTTGGTGAAGGCTTCGTCGGTGCTGCGCGCCTCGATCCCTTCGCGCAGCGCGAGCGTGACAAGCCGGGCCTGACCGCTGTCGGTCCACGGCACGGCAAGGGCGAAATCGCCTGCGCCTTCCTCCACCGGAGTGACCGGGGCGCCGCCCGAAAGCACGTCTCCGGGTGCGGAACCTGCGCACACCGCAACATCGACCCCCGACATCAACCCGACAGACCAAGCGGTGACATCATAGAGTTCGTGCGGCAGGTCTTCGGAACGGCGTTGCTCCTGCTTGGTCACGAAATCGGACGGCAGGGCGGTGTCCCGATCCAGCAGGCTGCGCACCAGCCGCGCGGCGGGCTGCGCCTGAGGAACGGCGATGTAGCCCTTGGGATAATTGCGGCCGCACACGGTGACTGGGCCTTCGCGGCGGCGCACTTCGATCCCTTGCGCGGCAAGGCGGCGACCAAGGTTTTCCGCGTTCCAGCGGCTCTTTGCCAGATCGATTACATAGCTGCCCGTGCCCGCCGCGCCGCGCGCGTTGGCGGCACGATAGTCAGCGAAATCGGAAAGGAAGCGGTCGGCGTTGCGGGCCACGGCTTCGGCGGTTGAGATGCTCGCGACGAAGTGGTTGCGCACCGTATCGGCATAGGTCAGCCTTGTGCCGTCGCGCCGATCCCATACCAGCCCGCGCGACGATCCCTGTTCATAGGTGCTGCCGATTGCGCCCTGATGCGTGTTCCACGTGTCGCCATAGCCGGGGTAGAACAGGTCATAGACCTCGCGGGTGAAATAGGGTTCGCCCATCGCATCGAAATAGCCCGCGTTGTTGCGCCCGATGATTTCATACGCGCGGCGCTGGGCGGCGGTGATGTTCGGGTTGATCGGGTCTGCGGCGGGCGAGAAGAAATAGGTGTCGTCCCCGCTCATTTCGTGGATGTCGACCACCACCACCGGGTTCCATTCGCGGATCGCGGTGACCTTGCCCCGCGTTTCGGGCTGGCTGAGGGTGAACCAGTCACGGTTGAGATCGAACATGTAGTGGTTGACCCGGCCGCTGGGCCAGGTCTCGTCATGCTCGGCGGCCTGACGGTCTCCCGAGGGCTCGATGCCGACAGCACCGCGGAAATGATTGACGAAGCGCGCGCGGCCATCGGGGTTTTGCAACGGATCGATGACAAGGATGGTGTCGGACAGGATCTGCTGCGCGCGCGGATCGTTGCGTGCGGCGAGCAGGTGATAGGCCGTCATCAACGCCGCGTCGGTTGAAGAGATTTCGTTGCCGTGGACCGAATAGGCAAGCCATGTGACCGGCAACGCGGTGCCATTGCCCACGCGGCCTGCGGCGATATTCGCCATGTCAGCCTTGATGGCATCGAGCCGCGCCATGTTGGCCGGTGCCGAGAGCACGAGGTAATAGAGCGGTCGGCCTTCCCAGCTCACCGCATATTGCACCAGCTTCGCACGGTCGGGCGCGGCCTCGGCGAGCGCTGTCAGATAGGAATAGGTCTGATCGGGCGAGGTGATCCGCGTGCCCGGCGCGTGGCCGACAGTCTCGGTAAGCGTGGGGATCGCCGGGTCGAAATCCTCGTCGAGAAAGGATTGCGCGTGGCCCGCGCCCGCCGGAGCGAACATCGCTGCCATGAAAAGTGCAAGGAGAGCCGCAATCCGGCCGGTCAGTTTTCGCATCTTGGAGCTTTCCGTTCGCTTTGGAGGGGTGATGGAAAGGTTGTGGTTGGGCGTTAACTCAAACAATCCCGCGCCCCGGTCAAGGCGCTTGGAGAGGCAGCATTGCCGCTCCCGCCGGGAAACCACAGCGATTGCTACGCGGGTGCGACCTCAGGCGTAACAAAATTGCCACTACGACCCACGGAACCTCACAAACGGCTGAAACATCCTTGACACTTTTGATGGGGAGAAAGACCCTGCTGCACCGCACCATAAACCCGCAACAACAGGGAACCCTCATGAAACCTCTCAAGATTTCGGGCCACGCTCTACTGCTGGCAGCAGCAAGCACGATGCCCTTCGCCGTCCACGCGCAAGAAGCGCCGGATCAGGAAACCGCCGCCGATGAAGAAGAGCAGATCGTAGTCATCGGTTCGCGCATTGCCCGCGATCCGAACATCGGCGCGCCCGCCCCGATCCTCGCGCTGGATGCCGAAACCCTGACTCAGGCCGGTACTGCGGACGTTGTGGATGTGCTGCGCGACATTCCCGCGCTCTCGACCTCGACCTCATCCGAAGGCTCGATCGACGGCATCTTCTCCGAAGCTGTCGGCCAGTCGATCCTCAACCTGCGCGGCCTTGGTTCGAACCGCACGCTGGTGCTGGTCAACGGCCGCCGTCACGTCTCGGGCGTCGCCGGTGAACAGGCTGTCGACATCAACTCGATCCCGACCGCGCTGATCGAACGCGTCGAAACGCTGACCGGGGGCGCTTCCTCGCTCTACGGTGCGGACGCTGTGACCGGCGTTGTCAACTTCGTGCTCAAGGACGATTTCGAAGGCATTCAGGCCAATGTCCAGTCGGGCGTTTCGTCCAAGGGCGACAGCTTCCGCATCAATGGCGACCTGACCTGGGGCGTCAACTTCGATGACGGTCGCGGCAACTTCGTGGTGTCGGGCGAATATGCCCGCGGTGACGAGCTGCAGTTCGGCGAGCGCGCTTTCTCGCGCAACAACGGCATCTTCGACGATCAGGACAACCCGGCCCGCCGCTTCCAGTCGGGCGACATCGGTGCCGACACGCCCAACTTCCGCGATTTCTTCGCGGTCGGCGTAGGCGGTTTCCCGACCGGCTTCCTGATCCCCGGTCAATCCGATTTCATCGCCGATTACACCGCGCAGTTCGGCACCGCGCCGAACCTGACCGCAGCCGAGCTTGCGCTGATCGACCGTTCGACCAACGCATCGCGGCGCCTGATCGCCGGCCAGCCGACCTTCTCGCTGTCGTCGGCAGGCGGGATTGTCGCACCGGGCCTGATCGGCATCAGCGACGGCCCCGACATCAACGGCAACGGCGTTCCTGACTGTCTCGAAAGCTCGGTCGGCTTCAACTCGACCTTCCAGCCGGGCGCGTTCGGTCTGGCCGGCGGCTGCGCCGTCATCAATCCTGACGGCAGCGTCAGCGTCCACCAGGACGGCACCATCACCGGCCTGTTCAACCAGTTCGGCGGCCCCGGCATCCAGAACAACTTCGATGTCAACTCGCTGATCCCGGAAACCGAGCGTTGGTCGGTCAATGCCATGCTCACCTACGAGATCTCGCCGTCGGCAACGTTCTTCGCAGAAGCCAAGTATGTGTCGAACTCGGCCGAATTCCAGGCCCAGCCGAACACCTTCTACGACCTGCTGACGATCCGTTCGGACAACCCGTTCATCACCCCGGACCTGCAGCCCTTCGTGGGCGAGCTGTTCTTCGGTGACGGCGTGCAGGAAGGTTTCTACATCACCCGCGACCCGGCTGACCTTGGTGCCAACCGCAACCGCAACGAGTTCGAAACCTACCGTTTCGTCGGCGGCATCCGCGGCGACACCTCGGAGCACTTCTCTTACGAAGTGTCGGCCAACTACGGGCGTTTCACCCAGACGACCTTTGACGCCAACCGCGTCATCATGGACCGTTTCTTCGCCGCGATCGACGTGACGACAGACGCTGGTGGCAATCCGATCTGCCGTTCGGACATCGATCCGACGGCTCCGGCTACCACCCCGTTCGGCATTCCGGCGGGCGATCCGGGCTTCTTCACCTTCAATCCGGGAGACGGTTCGTGCCGTCCGGCCAACATCCTCGGCGGCGTTGGCGCGATCAGCCAGGAAGCGATCGACTTCATCACCGCGACGGTGGTGAACGAATTCCAGCTTGAACAGCTGGTGTTCAGCGCGGTCTTCACCGGTGACACCGGTGCGTTTCTCGAATTGCCGGGCGGCCCTGTCGGCTTCGCCTTCGGTATGGAGTATCGTGAGGAGCGTTCGGAATCGAACTTCGACCCGTTGATCCTCGGCATCATTCCGGTGGACACTCCGGATGCGAACCAGGGCGACCTGCTGCGCAACCTCGGGTTCTCGCAGAACTCGCTGGTGTTCGACCCGGCTTCGGTGATCAACAATGCAGGCGGCACCTTCAACGTCTACGACATCTTCTCCGAAGTCCGTCTGCCGATTCTGGCCGGCACGCCGGGTGCGGAACTGCTCGAACTGAGCGGCTCGGCCCGCCTGTCGAGCTATTCGACCGTGGGTGACACCTTCACCTGGAACGTCAGCGGCCTGTATGCTCCGGTTGGGGACATCCTGTTCCGCGGCACCTACTCAAAGGCGGTTCGCGCACCGAACATCAACGAACTGTTCAACCCGGCTCAGGGAGCGTTCTTCCGTCCGGTCGATCCGTGCGATGTCGGCAACCTCGTCACCGCAGCCGATCCGGCGCTGCGTCAGGCGAACTGCACCGCCTTCTTCAACAACATCGGGTTCGATCCGACCTTCGGAGGTGGCAACTACACCTACGTCGATCCCCTGACGGCCCGTTTCTCGGGTTCGATCAGCGGCAACCCGAACCTGCGGGAAGAAACCGCCACCACCTGGACAATCGGCGCGCAGATCACTCCGCGCTTCCTTCCTGGCTTCGTCCTCAGCGTCGATTACTACAACATCGAGATCGAGGACGCGATCAACGCGGTTAGCGCGCAGGACATCGTCGACAACTGCGTCGACAGCGCCAGCATCGACAACGCGTTCTGCACCCTCGTCGATCGCAACCCGGCAACGGGCGGCTTCACCTTCCTGCGTCAGAGCTCGCTGAACTTCGCGCGTCAGGAGACGGCCGGTATCGAAGCTGCACTGGCATACCGTTTCGGGGTCGGTCCGATCGACTTCACCCTGAACGCCAACGGCACCTGGGTGGACAAGCTGAACAACTTCTTCGACCCCAGCGATCCGACGCTGGTTGACCCCGAACTGGGCGAACTCCAGCGTCCGGAATGGGCAGGCAACGCCTCGCTCACGGCGGCTTACAACAACTTCAGCTTCACCTGGTCGACAACCTATCTCGATCGCATGGGCCTGCGTGCCGTGGAAATCGAAGAAGTCGGCAACACCGGGACCGACACCTTCTCGTTCGCCAACGGCATTGCCAGCGATGTCTTCATCCACGACATCTCTTTCAACTTCGAAGCGACCGATAACATCGACATCTATGGCGGTGTGAACAACGTCTTCAACCGCAAGCCGTTCGTAACCGAACAGGCCTATCCGGTCAGCCCGGTCGGCACGCTGTTCTTCCTCGGCGCGACGCTGACGATGTAAGCATCGGCCATTGGCCAAAAGAATGGGGCGCGAAGGCAATGACCTTGGCGCCCCTTTTCTTTTGGCGGTTGCGGCAAGTTACGAGTGACCGTGCTCCTTGCGCGCGATCTCGTGCAGCCAGTCCGCATGGCGCGGTGCCTTCTTGGTCTGGCTCCATTCGTCGAGCATCAGCGGAGCGACGCGTTTCAATTCAGCGTATTGCTCGTCCGTCCCGATATCCGCCGCCAGCTCGACGCGGTGGCCATTGGGATCGAAGAAATAGATCGATTTGAATATGCCGTGATGCGTCGGGCCGAGCACGTCGATGCCCTGCGCCTCGACATGCGCCTTGGCCGCAAGCAGCGCGTCTTCGTCCGCCACGCGAAAGGCGAGGTGCTGCACCCATTGCGGGGTGTTCGGGTCCTTGCCTATCTCCGGCTGGTTCGGCAGCTCGAAAAAGGCGAGGATGTTGCCGTTCCCCGCGTCAAGGAAGATGTGCATGTAAGGATCGTATTCACCGGTCGACGGCACGTGATCCTCGGCGAAGGCGGTGGTGTATTCCATGCCGAGCACGCGGCCATACCACTCCACCGTTTCCTTTGCGTCCTTGCAGCGATAGGCGGCGTGGTGGACACCGCCCAGTTTCACTGGGTGGTTCACAGGATGCCCGCTCATTCGGCAGGTTCCTTGGCCTTGGTGTCGAGCACGCCGCGCGCGATCTGATCGCGCTCAATGCTTTCGAACAGCGCCTTGAAATTACCCTCGCCAAAGCCGTCATCGCCCTTGCGCTGGATGAATTCGAAGAACACCGGGCCGACTTGCGCCTCGGCAAAGATTTGCAGCAGCAGGCGCGGCTGTCCGCCTTCAGTCGTCCCGTCGAGCAGGATGCCGCGCATTTTCAGCGCATCGGCATCTTCGCCATGGCCGGGCAGACGTTCCGACAGCATTTCGTAATAGGTGGCGGGCGGCACCGTCATGAAAGGCACGCCAAGCGATTTGAGGTTGTCCCAGCACTTGACCAGATCATCACAGATCAGCGCGATGTGCTGGATGCCCTCGCCGTTGAATTCGCGCAGGAACTCTTCGATCTGGCCCTTGCCGCCTTCGCCCTCTTCATTGAGCGGGATGCGGATCTTGCCGTCGGGCGCGGTCAGCGCCTTTGACGTGAGGCCGGTGTATTCGCCCTTGATGTCGAAAAAGCGGATTTCGCGGAAGTTGAACAGCGTCTCGTAATAGTCCGCCCAATACTTCATGCGGCCGGTGTAGACGTTGTGCGTCAGGTGATCGATCGTGTGGAAGCCTGCGCCTTCGGGATAGGGATCGACGCCGGGCAGGTAATCGAAATCGATGTCGTAGATCGTCAGGCTCTTGCCTTCCGCCCCGGCATAGCGATCGACCAGATACAGGATCGCGCCGCCGATGCCGCGGATTGCGGGGATGCGCAGTTCCATCGGGCCGGGTTCATTGGCGACCGGTTCCGCCCCGGCTTCGATCAGGTGATCATAAGCCTTGGCCGCGTCGCGCACGCGGAAAGCCATGCCGCAGGCTGAGGGCCCATGTTCGCGGGCGAAATACCATGCGGCGCTGCGTGGTTCGTAATTGGCGATCAGATTGATGCCGCCCTGACGCCACAGGTGCACGTCCTTTGACCGGTGCTTTGCCAGGCGGGTGAAGCCCATGCTTTCGAACACCGGCTCAAGCACGCCTTTTTCCGGGGCGCAAAATTCGACGAATTCAAAGCCGTCGAGGCCGGCGGGGTTTTCGAACAGATCACCGGGGTGGAGTGTCATGGGCTGATTTCTCGCTATCTGGAAACTGGTTTCGTTTGAAACTACCTAATCGATTACCGCGCTTTTGTCAAAGCCCGCCGCGATGCGGGAGATTGCCTTCGCGTCGCAGCTTGGGCAGGTTGCGCGGGCAGGGAGAGGCCGGATGATCAAGACCAAGGGAATCAACCATATCGCGCTGGTATGCCGCGACATGAAAGAGACGGTGCGGTTCTACACCGAGGTGCTCAACATGCCGCTGTTCAAGACAGTGCAGCTACCTGATGGCGGGCAGCATTTCTTCTTCGACTGCGGAGGCGGGAATGCCATCGCCTTCTTCTGGTGGAAGGACGCACCGCCCGCCGCGCCCGGCATCGCTTCGGTCCGCAAGTTTCCCTTTGATGCGAAGACGGCGGTGGGTTCGATGAACCACCTCGCCTTCGACATGGAGGAAGCCGAGCTGGAGGCGGCGCTGGATCGGCTCGCCGAAGCGGGCGTGGAACACACCCACGCCGTGCTCAACCATGATGACAGTCCAAGGGGCTATTCGCCCGAAATGCACGAAGGGGTGTTCGTGCGCTCGGTCTATTTCACCGATCCCAACGGCATCATGCTGGAATTCGCAGCGACCACGAAGCAGTTCGGCCCCGAAGATGTCGCGCATGAACCCGCCAGCGCGCAGGAGCCCGCCTGATGCCGCGCCTACGTGAAGTGCCCAAGAGTGAAGCCGATGAGAAGGTGGCGCTGCCGCTCTATGCGCAGCTGTTCGGCGATCGCGATCCCGTGACCGAGCCCGGCACCGCCACGGGGACGCGCGGCGATTGGTGGACGGTGTTTGCCGGTTCCCCCGACACGCTCAAGCACGCGGCGCAGGGCTTTGCCTATTACCGATCAGGCAGGCGCAAACTTGATCCTGTATTGCGCGAGCTGGGGCAGACATGGGCAGGCTGGGCTACCGGCAGCCAGTTCGTCTTCTCGCAGCATTGCAAGAGCCTGCGCGGGCTGGGCGTGGCCGAGGAGAAGATCGAGGCGATCCCGACCTGGCAGACCGCCACCTGCCTTGATGCGCGCGAACGGCTGGTGCTGGCCTATGCCGACAGGCTGGTGATGCATCAGGGCCGCGTGCCCGACGCGCTGTTCGACGCGTTGAAAGCAGAATTCAGCGAGGAAGAGATCCTCGAACTCACTTACATCACCTGCATGTATCAGATGCACGCGGTGATGAGCCGCGCGCTGCGCACCGAGTTCGACGACCGCGACGATCCCGTAACGGAAGTGCCCGCGCCCGACGGGTTCGACGCGCTCGATTTCCTCGGCGGGGAGCGGAAGAAGGACTAGATCACGCGCCCGATATTGCGCCCGCGTTCGTCGCGGGTCACGCTGAGCTTCGCGCCAAACGGTTCGCCGCTTTCGAACGCGGCACGGGTGGCGTCGTCAGACAGATCGGCATTGGCCACCACACGCGCCCCGTCCGCATTGCGCCCGATCCACACGGCATCGCTGCCGGTCTTCGAATGGTTGATTGTGTAGCTTTCGACGGTTGCCTGATCGAAGGGGTCATTGCTGCGGGCAACACCGTTGCAGGCCTTGGGCAAGGCGGCGACGCGTTCGCCCGACCAATCGGCAGGCTCGGTTGAGTAGATCCCGGTCGCATACTTGCTCATCCACCCGCCGTTCGCGCCCACCAGCGCGAATTGGCCGCGATGCGCGCGCACCCGTTCCACCGCTTCGCAGATGGCGTGCGCAGAGTAATTGTTCCCTGCCCCGCCAAAGAACGGCAGCCCGCCCGTCAGCGTCAGTCCGCGCGGATCGTTTGCCGACAGGCCGAAATGGTCGCACTGGTTGAAGACGGGAATGGCAAAGCAGGAATAGAAATCGAGGAAGGCCATGTCCTCCATCCCCTTGCCCGCGATTGCCAGCGCACGCTCTACCGATGCGATGGAGGCTGGATTGGCCGAAAGATCGGGCCGCTCGGACAGTTCCAGCTCGGTCGCGGAGGTGACGGCGTGGATATGCACCCACTTGTCCTCCGGCACGCCCAGTTCGCGTGCCTTGGCGGCGCTGGCGATGATGATCGCCGCCGCCTGGTTCACCTGATCGCGGGCGACCGTCATCCGGGGATAGGGTTCTGCAACGATGCGGTTGCGGTCGGTTACGGTGGCGAGTTCCTCCGCACTGCGCTCCACCGGAGCGGCAGCGTGCGGATTGGCTGCGGCGACACGGGTAAACGGCGCGAACAGCTCGCCGATATCGTGGCGATATTCATCAAGCCCCTTGCCCAGCTTCGCCCGCCGGGCATTCTCGGCAATGGCGTAAAGCGGGATCGCACCGGTCGCACCATGAGCGAACAGCGCGGGCTCCATCATCCCGTCGATGCCGTATCCGCGATCCTCGAATTCCCCGCCGATCGCTTCGGACCAGTCGGGCTTTTCACCCTTTGCCGCGAGCGCAAGCGCGGTGGAAATCACTTCCGATCCGACGATGACGGCGCACTGGCTGTCCCCGGCAGCAATCGATGAAGCAAACTCGCCGACATATTGCTGATTGGTCTGGCCGCCGGTGGGCGAAAGGATCAGCCGCTGCGGGCAGGCCCCCACCCTCTTGGCCAGCGCGCCGGGAATATTGTCCGGCCCGCCAAAGGGCGGCTCCTTGCCCGGGCGCGACATTTCGAACGCGCGGATCGCGGCAAGCGTGTCGATGGCATCGGCCACCTGACCGCTCGCCCCGGCATTCGCGATGGCTGCTGCCAGAGCCCGCCCGCCCAGATCCATGTAGGACAGCGCCTCGTAGCCGGGTTCTCCGACCCGTTCCGAATACTGCCCTACCCCGATGATGACGGGCGTGTTGTCAGCAACCATCAGTTCCACCTCAGTCGACGAAATCGTCCACGCGTTCGACGATAATCGCCGGGGCCATGCCGCCCGCTGCACACATGGTTACGAGGCCGGTCTTGAGATCGCGGCGCTCCAGTTCGTCGATGATGGTGCCGATCAGGATCGAACCCGTCGCGCCGATCGGGTGACCAAGGGCAATCGAACCACCGTTGACGTTGACCTTGTCCCAGCTGAGGCCGAGATCGCGCACGAACTTGGCGGCGACCACGGCGAATGCCTCGTTGATTTCGAACAGGTCGATGTCGTCGAGCGACATTCCGGCCTTTTCCAGCACCTTCTTCGCGGCGGGTACCGGAGCGTTAAGCATCAGTGTGGGATCATCGCCCATGTTGGCGGTCTGGACGATGCGCGCACGCGGCTTCAGCCCGTGCTTCTGGGCATAGGCCTTGCTGCACACCAGCACCGCAGCCGCGCCGTCAACCACGCCCGAGCTGTTCCCGGCATGGTGGAAATGCTGGATCTCGACATCGGGATACTTCTGATTGATCAGCCCGCGGAAAGTCGTGCCCTTGGCATCCAGCGGCACGTCCGCGATCTTGGTGAATGCCGGCTCCAGCTTGGCGAGGTCTTCCATCGTCGTTTGCGGGCGCGGATATTCGTCATGATCGAGGATCACGGTGCCGTCATCGGCCACCACCGGAACAACCGATTTGGCAAAGCGGCCTTCGCTGATGGCTTCGGCGGCGCGCTGCTGCGAGCGATAGCCGACTTCATCCAGCTCTTCGCGGGTGAAGCCTTCGATCGTGGCGATGGCGTCGCCGCAAATGCCCTGATGCGATTGCGGGTGCACCTTTTGCAGCCGCTCGTTGTAGCTGCCCATCATCGGCGGCTTGATTCCGGCCTGCATCTTTTCCTTCGACATGGCTGCGGTCAGGCTCATCATCTCGGTACCGCCGGCGACGATGCAATCTTCCATGCCGCTCATGATCTGTGCCGCTGCAAGGTTCACCGAAGTGATCCCGCCGCCGCAGAAGCGATCGAGCGTGGTGCCCGAAGAGGTGATGTCATAGCCGGCATCAAGCGCGGCCATCCGGCCCATGTCGCCTGCCTGCATCCCGTCCTGCGTCGAAACCGACCAGATCACGTCGTCGACGGTTGAGGTGTCGAGCTTGTTGCGCTCGGCAATCGCCCGAAGGACGGTGGCGGCCAGATGTTGCGGATGCTCCGCCGCCAGCGCGCCCTTGCCCTGCTTGCCGATACCGCGCGGGGTGCGGACTGCGTCGATGATATATGCCTCAGCCATGATTTCCTCTCTCGATCTATCGAAATTGCGGTTGACGTTTCCGTAAGCCGACTGCACCACTCGCACAAGAATTCAGTTGCATTTCGCAATCTCAAATTAGCTAGGGCTAAAAATTCAGGGAGAGAAGCTTTGTCCGATACACCAGAAGTCCTGACCGAAGTCGACAACGGCGTGCTGATCGTCACGATCAATCGCCCCGAAGCCAAAAACGCCATGACCAAGGCGGCGGCAGAGGGGATCGCGGCGGCGATGGACCGGCTCGACAGCGAAGACGATCTGCGCGTCGGTATCCTGACGGGTGCGGGCGGCACCTTTTGTTCGGGCATGGACCTCAAAGGCTTCCTGCGCGGCGAAAGCCCCACTGTGGAAGGGCGCGGCTTTGGCGGCGTGGTGCAGGCACCCCCGGCCAAGCCGCTGATCGCGGCGGTCGAAGGATACGCTCTTGCGGGCGGGCTTGAACTTATGATCGCCTGCGATCTGGTGGTGGCCAATGCTGGCGCGAAATTCGGCATCCCCGAAGCCAAGCGCGGCCTCGTCGCCGCAGCCGGCGGGGTGATGATGCTGCCTGACCAGATCCCTGAGCGCATCGCGATGGAGCTGGCGCTGACGGGCGATTTCATTGATGCCAAGCGCGCCTACGAACTGGGCCTGATCAACACCGTTACCGAAGGTTCGGCGCTGGAAGGGGCAAAGGAACTGGCCGCGCGCATCGCTGCCAACGGCCCGCTTGCCGTGCGCGTTTCGAAGCAGGTGATGAAGGAATCGCGCGGCTGGGCGATGGAAGACCGTTACAAGAAGCAGGCGCAGCTGATCGCGCCGGTGTTCGTATCGGAAGACGCACGCGAAGGCGCAGCCGCCTTTGCCGAAAAGCGTGCTCCCAACTGGAAGGGCAAGTAACCGGATTTTTGGCCGCGCCCTTGCCTCCGTATCGGTGGCACGGGCGTAGCTTCTTGGGATTAAACGAGAGAGGAAGACACCATGCCCGTCATCGACGTGCCTCAGCCCGAATTCATGCAAGACGAAGAAATTGCGATCTTCGCCGATGCAGTGGGCAAATTCTATCAGCAACACGCCCCGGAAAAGCGCGTCCAGAAATGGCGCGACGAAGGCCAGGTTGAGCGTGAGTTCTGGCGCGAGGCCGGGGCGGCTGGCCTACTGGGCGTTTCGGTACCGACCGAATATGGCGGCCATGGCGGCGACTTCCGGCACGACATCGTCGTGATCGACCAGCAGGCCAAGCATGGCGTCGACGGCTTTGCCGCGAGCCTGCACAACACCATCATCCTGCCCTATCTGGTTCGCCACGGCACCGAAGAGCAGAAGCAGAAATACCTGCCCAAACTCGTCACCGGCGAGCTCGTCAGCGCAATTGCGATGACCGAGCCGGGCGTGGGCTCTGACCTCCAGTCGATCACCACCACCGCTCTCAAGGACGGCAACGGCTACCGCATCAACGGGGCCAAGACCTATATCTCCAACGGACAGACCGCCGATTTCATCGTCGTCGTCGCCAAGACCGATCCTAACGAACGGGCAAAGGGCATTTCGCTGATGCTGCTCGAAACGGAAGGCGCCGAAGGGTTCCAGCGCGGCAAAAAGCTCGACAAGATCGGGCTCGACGCGGCGGACACTTCGGAATTGTTCTTCGACAATGTGTTCGTGCCCGCGGAAAACATTCTGGGCGGGGTCGAAGGCAAGGGCTTCTATCAGCTGATGGGCGAGCTTGCGCAGGAACGTCTCGTGATTGCGATGGGAGCGGCCACCGGGATCGAAAAGGCGCTCGACACGACGATCGAATACGTCAAATCACGCAAGGCGTTCGGCCAGACGATCTGGGATTTCCAGAATACGCAATTCGTGCTCGCCGACCTGAAGGCGCGCGGCACGGCGGCGCGCATTTTCGTGAACGACTGCATCGCCAAGCTGCTCAAGGGCGAGCTGGACGTGGCGACGGCTGCCATGGCGAAATACTGGGTGACGGAGCTGCAGAGCGAAGTCGTCGACAAGTGCCTGCAGCTGCACGGCGGCGCGGGCTACATCAACGAATACCCGATCGCCAAGATGTATCGCGACGCACGCATCACCCGCATTTTCGGCGGGTCGAACGAAGTCATGAAGATGCTGATCGCCAGAAGTATGTGAATGGGCAGGCCCATAGAGGCCTACCCAAACTTAAACTTTTAAAACAAAAAGGGCGGCCCGGTTTCCCGAGCCGCCCTTTTTTGGTTCTGCGCTGACGCTTAGAACTTGGCGCGCAGCGTCACGCCGTACTGGCGCGGCGGAAGGGTGAAGGCCGAACGCGAGTTGGCAGCGCCCGAACCGCGCAGCGTGGTGTTGAAGGTAACCCCGCGCACCACTTCATCAGTCAGGTTGTTGACCCAGCCTTCAATCGCATAGCGACCGTCAGCAAAGCGCAGACCCGCGCGCATGTTCACAAAGGCCTTGCCATCCTGAATATCGGCGATGATCGGCGGTGCCGCGTCAATCGCCTGCTGCAACCCGCCATTGGCTGCGATTTCTGCAGCACCAGGCAGAATGATAGCCTGAGTCGAGGTGCGCTGATCAGCCTCCATGCGAACCTGACCGGACACGAAGAATTCAGTCGAGTCGTTGATCGGCTTTTCCCACATCGCCCCTGCCAGCGCGACAATCTGCGGCGCGTTGGTCAGCTCGTTACCGCAAAGCGCGAGCACCTGAACCGAAGTCTGAGTGCCAGCGCAATCTTCTGGATAATCCGCCTTCAGGAAGGTTGCGGCCAGATTGAGTGTCAATTCGTCAGTGGGACGGATGAGGCTTTCGATCTCAACCCCGCGCGTCCGTGCCTTGGGAACGTTGAACGTGGCGAATGCCGTCCCGGTAAATTCGAGCACCTGGAAGTTGCTGAATTTTTCATAGAACGCAGCAATGTTCACCGTAACCGAGCCGTCCGGGGTCCGGCCTTTCACGCCAAGTTCCCACGCATCGACTTCTTCCGAAAGGAAGGTAGGATCTGCTCCAGCCACTGCCGCGGTAGTATCGAGGTTGATGCCGCCCGCCTTGTACCCGTGGGTGAAGCTTGCGTAGCTGGTCACGAACGGGCTGAATTCGTAACCGAGCTTAATGGTGTAGATCAGCTCTTCGTCATCGAAATCAGACTGAAAGGTGCGAACCAGCGGCAATGCGGCGGCTTGCGGCAGATCTGCGGGTGCAGTGAAGCCGAAGCAGCCAAGCCCGATGAAGGATGGAACCAGCGCGCCCGGAACAGCACCTGCACCAATCGCACCCAGTGTTGCCGGACAGATTTGGTTGTTAACGGCCAACTGGTCGAAACTGCCCGACTTTTCCTCCCAGGAATACCGGGCACCCAAAGTCAGCTCGAGCCCGTCAACAATTTCGAGCGAATTATGCGTGAAGATCGCATAACTCTTCGCGTCTTGCTGGAAACGGTTGGTGTTGGTGGTTCCAGCCGGATCAACTCCGGTAAAAACTGTCAACGGGTTCGGCCCAAGAGCGCCGCCGGTCGGAACGAACAACAGCGCACCGACATTCTCGCCAAAATCCTCGCCCAGACGGAACGATGCCGATTGATCTAGCTGCTCGTCGGAGTAGAAGCCGCCTACCATGTAGTTGAGCCTGCCACCCATGGTTTCGCCCTGCAGACGCAGTTCGGCTGTCCATGTGTCGATTTCCAGATTGAGAGCAGGCACGTTGAAAATGTCGAGCCCGGTAAAATCGGAGTCGTAGTTTTCAAAGCTCTCGTATTTGCGATAGGATCCGATGAAGATCAGGTCTGCATTATCCGACACCGGGAATTCGAATTCGCCAGTCACGCCGTAATTGTCCACGTCGGCGATGGGTGCGTAATTGGCCGATACCGTGCGGTTGTCCATCGTGCGTTCGAAAGTGGCCTGATCATCACGATTGGTCGCAACCAATGGCTGGCCATTTCCGCCGTTCAAGCCAAGACCGACAGCGGCATAGGCTCCACCGGTAACCAGCGGCGACTGCCAAAGCTCGATCGCTCCGCAGCAGCTCGACTTGCTCTTCGAATAGTCGGCGATGATGCGGCCTCGCAGTCCGCTTTCAGTGTCCCAGCCGATCTGGCCGCGAACCAGCCACTGATCGACATCATTAGTGTCACCGATATCCGTACCATCGCGATCAACCACCGTCAGGAAGCCATCACGCTTGCGATAGGCCCCCGTAACGCGCAGCGCCACAGTGTCCTGCACCAGTGGGACATTGACCGCACCCTGCAGGCTCAATTCATCAAAATTGCCGTATTCGGCATTCACGAAGCCACCGAATTCATCAAGATCCGGGCGGACATTAGTGATATTGAGCGCGCCCGCAGAAGTGTTCCGGCCGAAAAGTGTACCTTGCGGCCCACGAAGAACCTCGACCCGTTCGACATCGACAAACTCGCTCAATGCGACACCGGGACGCGATTGGTAGGCACCATCAATGAAGATACCGACCGCGCTTTCAAACCCGATGTTGTTCGAAGTTGTACCGATACCGCGGACGCGCAGCACCACCGAACCCGAGGCTAGCTGCGCCTGGCTGGCGGTGAAACTGGGCGCGAGAGCTGCGATTTGCTGAATGTTGACAACACGTTGCGCTTCGAGCTGTTGCGGCGCGATTGCCGTCACAGCCAGCGGAATGTCCTGAACGTCCTGAGCGCGCCGGGTCGCGGTAACGATGATGACGCCATCATCTTCATCGGGGGCTGCGATCGGGGCGTTCGCCTGCGCAAAGGCGGGCGCAGTGAACGAACTGCAGGCCAGAAGGCCGGCAGCATAAGCTGCAAGCTTACGTGTCATAGATTTTCCTCTCCACTTACCGATTGGTAAATCGCCAATCGGGCTCTCCAATTCCGCAGATTACCAGCGCATTTCCCAATGCCAAGAGTCAGCGAGAGGTTGTTGACGACAGTAGCAAAAATGCAACATTTCCTGCTGCAGCGCAGCATAGTTCCGCACCCGGCCCGACTCTGCTAATTTTGTTGCAGCGCATCAAAACCCGTAGCGCAAACCCAGCCAGACTGTCCGTGGCACGCCAAGGTCGATGCTGCCGCCCGAATTGCGGGTGACTATCGTTTCATCGAGCAGGTTTTCGGCTCGCGCCACAAGCGAAAGCCGCCCAGCAATCGGCGCCTGGGCGAACAGGTCCAGCGTGGTGGCCGCAGGCAGACTGTCTGTTTCCTGATCGTCTTCGAACTGCGCTCCGACGTGCCGCAGCGTTGCAGCAAGGCGCAGGCGCTCGCTCGGTTGCCAGGCCAGAGTTGCGGAAGCGGAGAATTCGGGCGTCTGCGGAGGCCGGTTGCCATCAAGCGCCAGCGAGGGGCCTTCGCCCGCAATGCGCGCATCGGTATAGGCGAGCGAAGCATCGAAGCTGACATCACCCAGCGCCAGCGCCAGCGCGCCCTCGATCCCGCGTGCCTCGATCGCAGGCAGGTTCTGCCGCTGGCGAAGGTTCGGCGCGAGAGTGACATTGGCGATCGCGTTCTCGACCTCATTATCGAAGGCCGTTACCGAAACCACCAGCTCATTGACCGGCTGCCAATTGAGACCGATCTCGAACCCTTCGAGCCGCTCGTTTTCCAGTGCGGCATTGGCCTGCGTCACCACCGGGAACACCACGAAGGGCCGGTAAAGCTCGTTCAGCGTGGGAAGCCGCAATCCGGTGTAGGCCGCCGCCCGCAAATCCAGCCGGCGGGTGGCATAGAACGATGCCCCGGCGCGCCAGCTGACCGCCCAGTCGGAACGGTCGGCTGCGATCAACTCGCTCACCAAACCGCCTTGCGCGTTGATCGCGCGGAAAAAGCCGTCATCGATACTGGTATGATCGGCGCGCAGCCCACCCGTCAGCACCAGCGGCCCGATTTCCCAGTCATCCTCGATGAAGAATCCCAGATTGCTTGTATTGCCACCAGCCCGGCGGCGTTCGGTCAGCAGCCCGCTGAACGCGCTATAGGCCTCTTCCTGCAACTCCCCGTCGGCGCGGCGATAATCCACCCCGATGCGGACATCATGCCCTTCGGCAATCGGCGGACGGACCTCGATCTTGCCGCCCAGCCCGGTTGACGGCGTGTTGCGTTGATCGAGCACGCGGGTGAAGCGGGTGGAACTGATCACGACATTGGAGAAATTGCGTGCCTGGACATAGGCGAGCGCATCGAATTTCCATTCGCCCCGCCCGATGATCCGCAGGCTCGCATCCTGCCCCTCGCTGGTGGAATCCGCTCCGTCAAAGCGCAAGGTGCGCGCATCGTCGAACAGGCCGACGCGCGCCTGCAGTTCGACATCGGGGCTGATCGGGGCGACCCCGCGCAAGCCCACCGACCAGCTTTCGAAGGCCGCGCGCGCGCTTGCGGGCACGCGATCGGATGCGGGAGTGGTGAAGAACCCGTCGCCCCGGTCCCAGCGCCCGCTGACAGTGGCAAAACCGCTGCCCAGCCGCCGCGATATGGTGCCGCTCGCCTCGGTCTCCTCGCGGTCGTTCGCCAGCAGGCTGGCTGAAACCGGGCCGAGCGCGGCCGGGCCTGCGCTTTCCAACTCGATCGTCCCTGCTAGAGCGCCCGCTCCGAACGGCCCCGATCCGCCGCCACGCGTAACCCGGATGCGCCCGAGCGTTTCAGGAGCAATCGAGGACAACGGAATATATCCGAAGAACGGATCGGCAATTGGCACCCCGTCGAGCAACACCAGAGCGCGGCTGGTCGCGTTCCCACCCAATGCGCGCAGCGTCACCCCTTGCGCGCTGGGGTTCGATGATCGGCTGTCCGAACGGCGGAATTGCTGAAAGCCCGCGACATTGGACAGCACATCCTCGATCCGGCCCGAACCGCTCGAAGTGATCTGTTCAGGCTCGATCGTGGTGGTCGAATAGACGATGCCCGAAAGCGGCGGCTCCAGCCCTTCGCCGGTTACGATGATCTCGTCCTCGCTGCCGTCAGATACCGCTTCTTCCTGTGCGAAGGCGGCAGTGGCAAGCGAAAGGGCAAGGCTGGAAACGGCAAACCGGAATGCAATCATCATGGTGTGCGCGACACTAGCCATTCCGGCGCACAAAGTCAGTTTCAAATTGCCATCAAGACTCGCTTTTGGCGACGACGTGTGTTTACATTGCCGCCAACACGGGAAGAGAGAGGCCCAATGTTAGCTACAGCTCCAGACTTTGATGTGCTGATCGTCGGCGCAGGCATTTCGGGTATCGGCATGGCCGCGCATATGCGGATGAAAGCCCCCGGCCACAGCTTCGCCATTGTAGAGCGGCGCGAAAACCTCGGCGGGACGTGGGATCTGTTCCGCTATCCCGGCATCCGGTCGGACAGCGACATGCACACGCTGGGTTTCGATTTCGAACCGTGGCGGCATGAAAAGAGCATCGCCGATGCGCCCGCCATCCTCGAATACCTCAACCGCATCGTCGATGAACGCGACATTCGCCGCCACATCCGGTTCGGCCAAAAGGTGATTTCAGCCGATTTCCGCTCGGACGAGGCACGCTGGCACGTCGAGATGGAAGCCGAGGACGGCACCCGTTCGCATCTCACCGCGAACTTCATCTATCTGGGATCAGGCTATTACGATTACGACGAGCCGTACGATCCGGGTTTCCAGCTAGGCGCGTTCGAAGGGCAGGTCGTGCACCCGCAGTTCTGGCCCGAGGATCTGGATTACGCGGGCAAGAAAGTGGTGGTGATCGGATCGGGCGCGACGGCGGTGACGATCGTCCCGTCAATGGCCGGCAAGGCCGCGCACGTGACGATGCTTCAACGCACGCCGACATGGATGGTCTCGCGCCCGGCCAAGGACGGCTTTGCCAATTTCCTGCGCAAGATCCTGCCCGAAACGCTGGCCTACAAGATCACCCGCGCGAAGAACATCTGGATGCAGGACTTCACCTTCAAGGTGGCTCGCAACAAGCCCGAGAAGGTCAAGGGGAACCTGCGCAAGGGCCTCGAAAAGGCGATGGGCAAGGATTACGACAAAGAAGCCTTCACCCCGCCCTACAATCCGTGGGAGCAGCGTCTCTGCCTCGTCCCCGATGCGGACATGTTCAACGCGATCAACGCGGGCAAGGCGAGCATCGTCACCGGCCATATCGAAGCGTTCGAAGCCAAGGGCATCCGCCTCAAATCGGGTGAATTGATCGAAGCCGACATCATCGTCACCGCGACGGGCCTGAAAATGGCGGTAGCAGGCAAGATCGCCGTCAGCGTCGATGGCGAAGCGGTCGATTTCGCCAAGCGGTTCTATTACAAGGGCTGCATGTTCTCGAACCTGCCCAATCTGGCGGTGGTGTTCGGTTACCTCAACGCCAGCTGGACCCTGCGCGCGGACATCAATTCCGATTACGTCTGCCGCGTGCTCAACGAAATGCGCGCCCGCAATATCGACACGGTGGTGCCGGTGCTGACCCCGGAAATGGAAGCGCAAATCGAAGAAGACGACATCTACGATTTCTCCAGCGGCTACATCCAGCGCGCCAAGCACATTCAGCCGAGGAACGGGGTGAACTATCCGTGGCGGCTCAATCAGGAATATGTGGTCGATCGCAAGCTGATGGCGAGCGATCCGGTGGACGACGGTATCCTTGCCTTCCGCCGGGCGGGCGCCAATGCGCAGCGGCCAGAGGAGCAGCTCGAAGCGGCTGAGTAGCGTCTCGCTCAGGCAGGGGCAGGCAACTGCCCTTGCCGCCGCAACCAACCGAAATCGCACATTGCGACAAGGTTCACGCTTGAGGCTGCACCGGGTCTGCCCTAACCAAAAACCCATGAACGCCCCCGACAAAATCTGGACCGCCGGCCTCGTCATCATCGGCGATGAAATCCTCTCCGGCCGCACCCATGACAAGAACATCGCGCAGGTCGCATCATGGCTTCAGGTGCAGGGCATCCGCCTTGCCGAAGTGCGCGTGGTGCCCGATGTGCAGGAACGGATCGTCGCGGCGGTCAATGCCTTGCGCGAAGCCTATGATTACCTCTTCACCACCGGCGGCATCGGGCCGACGCATGACGACATTACCGTCGATGCCGTGGCCGAAGCGCTGGGCGTACCGGTCGTGATCCATCCCGAAGCGCGCGCGCTGCTGGAACGTTACTACGCGAACAAGGGCGGCCTCAACGAAGGGCGCCTGCGCATGGCGCGCGTGCCCGAAGGGGCCGACCTGATCCCCAATCGCATGTCGGGGGCGCCCGGCATCCGGCGGGGCAATGTGATCCTGATGGCGGGTGTGCCCCACATCACCGCCGGCATGCTCGATGCGCTGACGGGCGAGTTGGAGGGCGGAGCGCCGCTGTTGTCCGAAACGATCGGCTGCTGGGTCGCCGAAAGCGAAGTCGCCAACCTGCTGCGCGAAGTCGAGGAGGCGCACGAGAATTGCCAGATCGGCTCTTACCCCTTCTTCCGCGAAGGCCGGGTCGGCGCGAATTTCGTCATCCGTTCCACCAGCGAGGAGGACCTGCGGAGCTGTGTCGACAGCCTCAGCGATGGCCTCGCCACCAACGGACACGACTTCACGCCGGGCGGCATCTGAACGGCGCGGGTCTCTCCAAGGGCCGCTAATCGTTTCAAAACCGGCTTTTAACCCTTCTGCCCTATGGCGGAAGGCGCAATGACGCGCGTATTCATCACGATTGATACCGAGTATTCATCGGGTCTGGTCACCGACCTGTCCAATCAGGATCGGATGGACAATTTCGCGCGCTCAATCGGCGGGATCACACCCGAAGGTCCGGCAGGCATCACGCACAAGCTCAAATTGTTCGAACGACATGGCATCAATGCGGTTTTCTTCGTCGATCCGATGGCCGCGCTGGTGTGGGGAGTGGCCTCGATCGAGGACATTCTCAAACCGATCCTCGACGCCGGGCAGGACGTGCAACTGCATTGCCATACCGAATGGCTCGAACTGGCCGGCGCGGACAATCCGCTGGCTTCGAAACGCACCGGCAAGAACCTGTTCGATTTCCCGTTCGAGGAGCAATGCCGGATACTCGAATACGCACGCGACACGCTGATGGCGGCGGGTGCGTCGCGCCCGGTGGCGTTTCGCGCCGGCAACTATGGCGCGGATGACAACACCCTGCGCGCCCTCGCGCAGCTGGGGCTCGAATACGACACCAGCCATTGTCCGGCGCTGCCGAGCGGGGCGGCGCGGATCAGCCTTGGCAGCGACGTGCTCGATCCTGTGCGGCATCTCGGGGTGATAGAGGTTCCGGTCGGCAGCATCGGCACGCTGAGCGGCGGACAGCGCCACGCGCAGATCACCGCGCTGACGCTGGCAGAAATGGAGGCGGCGATCCGCCATGCCCGCGATAACGGGCGCTGCACCTTCACGCTGGTCACGCACAGCTTCGAATTGATCAACCGGCGCAAGCTCGCGGTCAACCGGATCGTGCGTCGCCGGTTCGAAGGATTATGCCGCACGCTTGCAGGGATGAAAGGCATCACCACCGGCAATTTCCGTGATGATCCTCCGCAAGTCGCTCCGTCCGAGGCAAACAGTTCGCCTCTCCCGGCGAGCCCCGTGCGCACCGGCCTTCGCTACGCCGAACAGCTGGTTTCCAATACGCTTTACGGCGCGCTGTAATGGCGAGTGGGTCGATCGACTTTACGATCGGATCACGGCGGCTGCTGTCCGTGGGGCGCGATCTTGCCACATGGAGTTTCTCCCTGGAGCAACTCATCGCGTCGCAACCCCGGTTCGATCCGCCCGCTCCGGGGCGCGACGGGCTGCGGGTGCTGTCGGCTCCGCAAGACGGCATTGAAGCAATCGCGGCGTGCTTTCCGCATCATCTTGCGGGAGGAAGGCAGGATTATCGCCGCCATTACATCGCGATGACGGGCCGCAGTTTCGACGACTATCTCAACTGCTTTTCGGCCAAGACCCGTTCGACCTTGCGGCGCAAGTCGCGCAAGCTGGCCAAGGAAGCGGGTGATTACACCATCACCGAACACCGCACCCCGCAAGAGGTGGCGGCCTTCATCGACGCGGCGCTGCCATTGTCGGCGCGCACCTATCAGGCGCGGCTGCTCGACGCCGGGCTTCCAGATGCACCCGAAGCGCGTGCGGCCATGCTGGAGCTTGCGGAAGCCGACCGGATGCGGTGTTTCCTGCTGAAGCTGGGCGAAACACCGATCGCCTATCTGTCACTGCCCGTCGAAGGCGAGACGCTCGTTTACGCGCACCTTGGCTACGATCCGGATCATGCGCGGCTGTCACCCGGCACGGTGCTCCAGCTCGAAGCGCTTGAGCGGCTGTTCGCGGAGGAACGGTTTGCCTGGTTCGACTTCACCGAAGGCGAAGGTGCGCACAAGGAGATGTTCGGAACCGACAGCGTGGATTGCGCCAGCTTCCTGCTGCTTGCACCCACCGCGGCCAATCGCGCATTGCTGGGTGCGCGTAGCACTTTCGACGGCGCGATCAGCACCGCCAAGGCGCTGGCCGAGCGTTCGGGCGCCTTATCCCGCGTCCGATCCGCCCTTCGCGGTTAGGTTTCGTGGACAAAGCTTGACTAGGGACTCGGACCTTGATTCAAGGCTGTCTTTTGGAGGCAGCCTTGGGCGAGCGGATCGGTGTTACGGACGAAGAATGGGAAGTGATCGGGCCGCTTCTGCCGCCTGAGCAAGGTCGCGGATGCCGACCGGCACAGGATAACCGTCCCTATTTCGAAGGCATGATGTGGATCGCGCGGACCGGAGCGCAGTGGCGTCACCTGCCGGACGAGTATGGCAAGTGGAACAGCGTCTTCCGGCGCTATCGACGATGGGTCATGACGGGCGTGTTTGATGCCATGCTCGAGACGCTGGCGGAGCTGGCGGGGCGCGACACAGCCGCCGACATGATCGATAGCACCGTGGTCCGGGCACATCATTGTGCCGTCGGCATAAAAAGGGGACTCAACAAACCGAGGCGCTTGGCCGATCGCGCGGCGGCTTCACCACCAAGCTCCACGCCAGGTGCGATGCCAGAGGCCTACCACTCGGCTTCGTGCTGACACCGGGGCAAGCGCACGATGTGCAGGGCTTCGCTCCGCTGTTCCGCATGAAAACCGACCGGATCGAGGCCTTCCTGGCTGATCGGGGATACGATGCCGATGCGATCCGCGAGGAAATCGAGGCCGCAGGCGCCGAGGCGGTGATCCCGGCCAAGGTCAACCGGCGCAACCCCGTCCCGCACGACCGCGCCAAATACAAATGGCGCAACCTGATCGAGCGCCTGTTCAACAAACTCAAGAACTGGCGGCGCGTTGCGACCCGATACGACAAAACCAAGGAATCCTACCTCGGCTTCGTCGCGCTCGCCTCAGTCAAACTCTGGATACCCTTTGTCCACGAAACCTAGTTCCTTGGTCTGGGCGAGCCGGCGATTTGCCGACAGCCGGCGAAATCTCTCCTCAAGCGCGCTCCGCTCGGAATCAGGCTCGCCGCTTTCAGGGGCGAGCCACAGGGAAAGCGCCACCCATGCGAGCAGGATGAGGGCGAGAAGGCCCGCTGCAATCAGGCCGAAAGTCAGATCGAAATTGGCCAGTAGCGCAACAGCCGCGACGGCTGCAGCGATGACATACCACTTGGGATCGAGCATCGTTTCTCCTTCAGGGAAGATGCCACGCCCCGAATAGGGGAGAGGGCGCGAGCATCAGGACCAGCCAAGTCAAGATGCGCATTCGCACCGCCAAAGACAAGGGGCCGACAGCGCAAGCTGCCGACCCCGATTGTCGTTTCGTCGAGAAGCCGGACGTGCCGGTTTTTCGGCGCGCCCTCGTCGCGAATTACGCGCCTTCGACTTCCGCCACGTCGATCTTGAGACCCGGGCCCATGCTCGAGGTCAGCGAGACCTTGCGCACGTACTTGCCCTTGGCGCCCGACGGCTTGGCCTTCACCACAGCTTCGGTCAGCGCCTTGAAGTTGGCCTTCAGGTCTTCGTCCTTGAACGACAGCTTGCCGATGCCCGAGTGGATGATGCCCATCTTCTCGACGCGGAATTCGACCTGGCCGCCCTTGGCGTCCTTGACGGCCTGCGCCACGTTCGGAGTGACGGTGCCCAGCTTCGGGTTCGGCATCAGGCCCTTGGGGCCGAGCGTCTTGCCGAGGCGGCCGACCACACCCATCATGTCGGGCGATGCGATCACGCGATCGTAATCGAGGTTGCCGGCCAGCATGTCTTCCATGAGGTCTTCAGCACCGACCTTGTCGGCACCGGCAGCCAGCGCCTTTTCAGCGTTTTCGCCGCGCGCAAAGACCGCAACCTTGACTTCCTTGCCGGTACCCGAAGGCAGCGACACCATGCCGCGCACCATCTGGTCAGCGTGACGCGGATCGACGCCGAGGTTCATCGCGACTTCGACGGTTTCGTCGAACTTGCTCTTGTACTCGCGCAGGACGTTCAGCGCTTCGTCAACGGTGTACAGCTTTTCACGGTCAAGACCGGCGAGAGCCTTCTGCTTCTTGGTAAGCTTTGCCATGATCCTTAGCCCTCCACCACGTCGAGGCCCATCGAACGCGCGGAGCCTTCGATGATGCGGGTTGCCATTTCGATGTCGTTGGCGTTGAGATCGGCCATCTTGGTTTCGGCGATTTCAGCCAGCTGCGAACGCTTGATGGTTCCGGCGGAAACCTTGCCCGGTTCCTTCGAACCCGACTTCAGCTTGGCAGCCTTCTTGATCAGGAAGCTGGCCGGCGGAGTCTTGGTGACGAAGGTGAACGAACGGTCGGCATAGACGGTGATCGTCGTCGGGATCGGCATGCCCTTTTCAAGGCTGTCGGTCGCGGCGTTGAACGCCTTGCAGAATTCCATGATGTTCACACCGCGCTGACCCAGAGCCGGGCCGATCGGGGGTGAAGGGTTTGCAGTGCCCGCAGGCACCTGCAGCTTGATATAGCCTTCAATCTTCTTGGCCATGACTGGCCTCCTTTCGCACTTTTGCCGCCCTCTTTCGATTGCGGCTCATGTTAAGCGGTCCAACGGCATTCTTCCGAAAGCCTCCCGCACGGATTCCTGCCCTCAACGAGCAGAAGCGCGCCACATACCGATTTGCCCGCGAAGTGCAAGCACCGATTCGCCTTTGCGGGCCGGTTGAAAGATGACACTGCCCCCCGGTTTTAAAAATATTCCGCCCATTGCCCCCAACCGCAAATTCCGCGGTTTTGCGCGGCCTTGCGGGCGATGCGAAGGGGTGACGGGTGTGACTTTCCATTCTGGCGCTTTCCAGGCGTTACCGGCAATCAGCCGAAGCACCGGGAATAGCGCGCGCGGTGAGAGTAGGAAAACGGCCTTCCCCTAGGCCGGAATGACGATATCGGCGGGCGGCAATCCGGCCAGGAACCGGTCGTAAGCCATATCCATCCCCGCTTCGAAATGGCGGGTATAGGCCTGCGTATCGAACAATGGCGAGGCAAGTCGGTTGGCGGCAAGCTTCGCCCGAACCGCGGCCAGCCGCGCCGGATCGGTTGCAAGCTCAAGCGCCAGCGCCTCATACTCGGCATCCGTGTGCGTGACGAGTTCAGGCAGTTTCATGGCATACAGCAGGCTGGCCGCCACCCGCGCCGCAAGCTGCTCCCCCACCCGCGTGATCGCCGGCAAATGCGCCCACAGCGCGTCGACCGTGGTGGTGTGGGCATTCATGCAGAAGGTATCGAGAAACAGATCGGCGTGGCGGTGCCGCTCAAGATGCTGCTCTGCCGGAACGCGATCGGCAAACACCAGCCGGTCAGGGTCTATTCCCAGATGTGCGGCATGGCTGCGCAGGTTTCGCATCACCGCCGGGGTTGAACGGAACAGCCACAAGACGCTGCCTTCCACCTGCTCCAGCAAACGCATCCAGATTTCGAATTCGCGCCGGGTGATCTTGTAGGTCGCGTTGAAGCAGCAGAACACAAAGCCATGTTCTGGCAGGCCATGGTCTGCCCGTGCGGGGCCATCGGGAGCGATCGGCAGGCGATTGTCACACGGCATGTAGGTGTACGGCAGGCTGATGAGGGATTCGGAATAATGCGCCCGCTGGGCCGCTGGCACCACGACGGGATCGGCAACCAGATATTCGACAAAATCGACCCCCCGCGTCGAAGGATATCCGAGATAGCCGACGTGCACGGGCGCGAGCCGATGCCTGAACAAGCGGGTGCGCGAATCGACGGTGTACCCCTGACGATCAATCGCGATGTGAAGATCGAGCGACCTCGCCAGCTCGATGATCTGGGCATCGGAATGATCGAGCACGTCGTGAAACCCGTCAAAGATCGCCTCTGCGTCGCGGCGATACGGATCGTTGCGGCGCGGGCCATAGCTGAAGGCGAGGGCTTCGAACCGGTCGCGATCATGGTGACGGATCATGCCGTTCAGCAGCCGGGCGCCGGGGTGATCATGGTAGTCGGCACTGAAATAGCCGATCCTCAGCCGCTCTGGCCTTGCCTTGGGACGGGCAGGCAGTGGCGCTGGCTGCGGCTCACCGAATATCCGCCGCCCCCAGCTGCGCGCGCGCTGTAATTGCCGCTCCGGCGAATCCTCCAGCGCGAGCAGCGGCCACGGCGGAACGCCGTTCGTGGTCACTCCCAGATCGCAGACATTCCCGGACATCGCATCCAGCCCGTCCCAGTCGCAATCCTGCGCCAGCAGGTATGCGAGTTGAAGCCGGGCCAGCTCATTGCCGGGCTCCACTGCCAAAGACTTCCGAAATGCGGCGATGGCGTCGTCGGTTTCGCCGCGCTCCATCCACAGAACCCCGGCATTGTAGAGCGCCTTGGCAAAGCGGGGGGAGGTTTTCAGCGCGGCGAGATAGGCGGCTAGCGCATCATCGAACCGACCCGCGCGCTTCAATGCATTGCCGAGGCTGTTATGGATTTCGGGCAGGTCGGGACGCAGGCCGCGCGCTGTTTCCAGATGGGCAATGGCGGCATCGAGTTCACCCAATCTCGTCAGCAGATTGCCCAGATTGTTGTGCGCCTGCGCCAGTTGCGGGTCCAGCGCCAGCGCACGGCGATAGGCGGCTACGGCTTCTTCATTGCGGCCATGATCCTGCAAGGTCAGCCCGAGATTGTATGGCGCACCGGCAAAACCGGGGTCGAGCGTTTCAAGCTGGCGAAAGCTGGCCTCCGCCTCGTCCAGCGATCCGAGCGCACGGGCAGCGGCCCCGCGAATGTTCCAAGCCGCAAGCGACGACGGAAATCGGGATGCCAGAGTGCGTGCCAGTTCCAGCGCCTCGGCATGGTGTCCGGCGCGAAAACTGCCGGTGAGCGCGGCAATCTGCTGCTGCGATGGTTTTTCCGGCGGTGTCTGCGCGCTGCTCATCATGCCCCCCGGCGCTTTCATATCAGGCGCTTGGAGCAATTCCAGCGATCACTGGTGATTACGCCGGGCAGCAGGGCGTTCGCTCGCCGGGAGTTTCATCCCCTTTGTCCGGCTGGTGAGGTGAAAGCGTTTGCACAGCGCGCATTTGTAGGCGCGCAGAGTGAACGGCGCGGCGGCTGCCACCCGTTCTGCCTCTTCACGCGTGGCAAAACGTTTCTTGCGATTGCAGATGCCGGGGCGGGTGGTGATCCCGCCTCGCCCCATCTTACTTGACCAGTTCGACCTGTTCGAAATCGAGTTCGACCGGGGTTGCACGGCCGAAGATCGAAACCGAGACCTTGACCTTGGCCTTGTCGAAATCGAGTTCCTCGACCACGCCGTTGAAGCTGGCGAATGGGCCGTCAAGCACCTTGACGCTGTCACCGATTTCGTAATCGACGCTGATGTCCTTCTTGGGCGCGGCCTTGGCTTCTTCGACGCCGCCGAAATAGCGCGCGGCTTCGCGTTCGCTGATCGGCTGCGGCTTGTTGTTGTTGCCGAGGAAGCCCGTCACCTTGGGGGTGTTCTTGACGAGGTGATAGATATCGTCGTTCATCCGCAGCTTGGCGAGAACGTAGCCGGGCATGAACTTGCGTTCGACCTGAACCTTCTTGCCGCGCTTCACTTCGGTCACGGTTTCGGTGGGGACTTCGATTTCCTCGACACCTTCGGACAGGCCCAGACGCTCGGCCTCGGCGAGGATCGCTTCCTTCACCTTGTTTTCGAACCCGGAATAGGCGTGGATGATGTACCAGCGTGACATGGTTGGTCCTTGGACTTGGGCGCGCTTATGCGAGCGAGAGAAGGAAGTTGACGACGAAGTTGAACAGGCTGTCCACCCCGAGGAAGAACAGCGCGAGGATCACCATGAAGATGAACACGAAAATCGCGGTGCGCACGGTTTCCTGACGGGTCGGCCACACGACCTTCCCGGTTTCGGTGCGAACCTGGTTCACGAATTCGGGAACCGATGTCTTGCGCTGTTTGTCTTCGGCCATTTGGGTGCCTGTCGCCTTCGCGTGGTAGTGATGTTTCGATCCGGCTTTCAGGTAGGGTCCGTCGCCGTCCGGGACAAGGTCACGGATGGGCTGCGAGTCTTACCGATGTCGGAATGCAAGTGGCTAATATGGCGCGAGGGGCGGGAAAGCAAGCGCCAAGACGGGTTTCAGGGCTAGTCAACGGCGATCCGCGCCTCTAGCGTGCGCGCTTCTTTAGCGGGTACGGGACATCCGGCCCGCCTTCGGGGACAAGCACAAGGGGATAGCCACACATGGCTGCAGCAGAAGCTGGATCGACGACAATCGTCGATGAGGTCGTCAACGTATCGGATTTCATCTGGGGTGGTGAATGGCGCGGGGAGCAGATCCTCGAAGTGGCCGGAATACCGGTTCCGCCGATGACAGTGATCCTTCTGGGGATCGGCCTGTGGATGATGATCGGCCTGCGTTTCTATCCGATCGTCAAGTTCGGTGCCGCGATCAAGGGCCTGTTCGCGGGCCGCAAGGGTGAAGGCGCAGGCGAAATCTCGCCCTTTGCCGCGCTGTCGACCGCGCTTTCCGGACAGGTGGGCACCGGCAACCTCGCCGGCGTCGCATTCGCGATCGCATGGGGTGGTCCGGGTGCGGTGTTCTGGATGTGGATCACGGCGCTGATCGGCATGGCGCTGGCCTTTGCCGAAGGAAGCCTCGCGATCCGTTACCGCGAAACAACCTCCGACGGGGTGAAGCGCGGCGGCCCGATGAGCTACATCATGATGGGCCTCGGTCCGAAATACACCTGGCTGGCGATCATCTTCTGTATCGGCACGCTGTTTTCCGCGCTGGTGACGGGCAACTCGATCCAGGCCAACGAAGTCGCCACCGGCCTCAACGAACTGTTCGGCATCGAACGCTGGATCGGCGGCCTGATCGTCGCCATCGCGGTGTTCGTGGTGATCATCGGCGGCATCAAGTCGATCGGCAATGTCGCGGAAAAGGTCGTGCCGTTCATGGCGGGCGCTTACATCGTGATGGCGATCATCGCGCTGATCCTGAACGCGGGCGACCTGCCTGAAACCTTCTCGCGGATTTTCGCGGGCGCGTTCAACAATCAGGCGGCAGAAGGTGGCTTTGTCGGCGCAGCGATCATCATCGCGATCCGTGCAGGCGTCGCACGCGGCCTGTTCTCGAACGAGGCAGGCCAGGGTTCGACCCCGATCGCGCACGCGGTCGCACAGACCGATGATCCCGAACAGCAGGGCCGCATGGCGATGCTGGGCACCTTCATCGACACCATCGTGATCTGCACGATGACGGCGCTGGTGATCCTGACCGTGCAGGGCGATTTCACCGGCGGCGGCGAAGCGGTGAAGCACGTCTGGCAATCGGACCTCAGCACCGTCGAAACGGCGGGCGTGGCGACCACCATCGCCGCCTACAGCGCGGCCTTCCCGACGCTGATCGCGGGCATCCCGCTGGGCACGCTGGTGGTCAGCATCGCGCTGATCCTGTTCGTGTTCACCACGCTGCTGACGTGGAGCTATTACGGCGAACGCGCGATCACCTTCATCTATGACCGGGTGCCGGGTTCGACGCGCGGCGGGGAGAAGATCCTGCACATCATCTGGCGGGTGATCTGGTGCGTGGCGATCTTCGTCGGCGCGACCCAGCCTTCGCAGCTGGTCTGGCGTCTGGGCGACATCTCCAATGCGGCGATGGCTTTGCCCAACCTGCTGGCGCTGGCGCTGCTTTCGGGCGTGGTGTTCAAGTTGGCGCGGGGCGAAAAGACCGCGGGCAAGGATTACCACGCGGAAACGCCGGAAGAGCCGGAGGAGTACTGAGGAAAAGCCAATGGCGGTCGCTGGATACGGTTGCGCAGCAACCGCAAGGGCGACCGCCCGCCCGCAGCGGGGCCGCAGCGCGAGCGAAGGCCGTCTAGCGAGGACGCGCGCCCGGATGGGCGTGCGTAAGACCAAAAATGAATGAAATGGCAGGGGTGACAGGATTCGAACCCGTGGCCCTCGGTTTTGGAGACCGATGCTCTACCAGCTGAGCTACACCCCTGCAGGGAACGCGCCCTTTATAGCGCCCCATCGCAATACGCAACACGCAAGTGCCACCTTGTCGCGGGCGAATTTACGCCACCGCCTGTCGCATCCTGCCTAGCCTTGGCGCAAGGCGCTGGTATGGCTGCGCACGTCATGCATTCGCCGCTGCGATCCCCGATTCCGATTGAGACCCTGCTGCTCGCCTATCGCAGCGGGATTTTTCCGATGGCGGATTCGCGCGAGGATCAGGACATCTTCTGGGTCGAACCGCGCGACAGGGCGATCATCCCGCTGGACGGGCTGCATGTCTCCAAATCGCTGCGCAAGGTGCTGCGCGCCGACAAGTTCAAAGTGACCATGGACGAAGCGTTCGAGGACGTGATCCGCGCCTGCGCCGCGCCGCGCCCCGGCCATCCCGAAAGCTGGATCAGCGAAAGGATCGTCGCCAGCTATTCGGCGCTGCACCGTGCCGGCCATGCCCATTCGATCGAATGCTGGATCGAAACGCAGGGCAAACGCCTGCTGGTGGGTGGCCTGTATGGTGTCGCCTTCGATCAGGTGTTTTGCGGGGAAAGCATGTTCAGCCATTCGACCGACGCCAGCAAGGTCGCGCTGTGCTGGCTCGTGGCGATCCTCAAAAAGGCCGGTTACACCCTGCTCGACTGCCAGTTCATGACCGATCATCTGGCAACCATGGGCGCGGTGGAAATGCCGCAGGCCGATTATCTGGTGCTGCTGCATCAGGCGCGGGGCAAACCACACATGTGGCTGGACGCGGCCTATCGCGAATTCGCTGCCGGAACGGGTTATTCGTCGCCCGGAAACGCCATTGCGCAATTCTTGACCCAGACGTCGTAGATCGGGTGCTCGACCACGTTGAGGCTGGGGTTCTCCTTGAACAGCCAGCCGGAAAAGACGCGGGTGTGTTCATCATCGCCGCGTTCGCGCACGTCAACCTGCACGAATGCGCCGGTTTCCTGCGGCATTTCGAACGGCGCGGTGCGCTCGCAAGCGGCAAGCGTCAGGATCACCGGCCCGTCTTCGACGCTTTCGCCGGGGCGCAGCTCGAAATCCTTGGTGACATTGTTGCGCTTGTTCAGCAGTCCGATGGTCGCAACGCGTTCGGCCATCGGGGTCGACTGGCCGACTTCGAGCGGAGTCGAAGGCTCCGCCGCGTCTGTTGCACCCGCTGCTTCGACCGGCACGGTGACGCTTTCGCTTTCGCCGTCCGTCTCCTGCTCGCAACCGGAGAGAACCAGAACCGCGATGGCGGAAAGGAAGACCGCTGGAACGCGCATCGCGACTCCGGGCCTAGCCCTCCGGGCTCCAGGCTTCGTAATCGCCATCAGCCGCGGCACGCTTGCCGCCACGCTCAAGCGCGCCTTGCGGACGATATGCCTGCGCCGTGCCGGTGAGGTTGGGCGTGTAGTCGGCTTCCCAGATCTTGGGCGGAGGCAGAAAGCTTTCCGGTACATCGTCGAACGAGCCGTGCAGCCAGCCGTGCCATTCACTCGGCACGCGGCTGGAATCGTTAGGGCCGTTGTAGATCACCCAGCGGCGTTCCTTTTGCGTGTAGGAGCCGGTGTTGGGTCCGCCGCGCCCCTTGGCGCGATAGTATTTGTTGCCCTGCGCATCGGTGCCGACATGTTCGCCGCCGACGCGGGTGGACCACCAATGCGTGCCAAGCGTCGCACCGTCCCACCAGGTGAAGATTTTGCCGAGGATTCCCATGGGCCGAGCCGTTAGCCGAATTGGAGCGGAGCGCCAAGACGGAGAGTTCGATGGAATGCCGGTTTTATGCACGCCCGGCTTAAGAACGAGACCAACGGGCAGCACTCTCGCGCTGAAGCCGGACCGCGAAGCGGACCGCAAGCGCGACTACGCGCCCGCAGGCCCAACAGGGCCGAGGATACCGCGCCCCGGATGGGGCGCGCAAAGATCAGGGCGCCGCGCCTTCGGGCAGTTTCCATTCGACCAGATCGCCCGGCTTGATCCCCAGTTCCGCCGACAATCCGCCGCGGATCTCGAACACGGCGATGGCCGGGCCGTCGGATGCGACGCTGGCGGTGGAATAGGGCACGCCATCACCGATATTGATGATGCGATTGTCCTCTCCGATGAAGATGATGTCGAGCGGCAGCGGCGTGTTCTTCATCCAGAAACTGCGCATCTGCGGGACGTAGGAGGGGAAAATCATCCCCTCGTCATCGCCCATTTGCGTGCGGAACATCATGCCGCGTTGCTGCGCCGCGTTCGATGCCGCGACTTCGGTCACGAAAACATGGCGCTTGTCCCCGCTGAGCACGGTGACATCGATCAGTTCCAGCCCGGATTCGGGGTGGACGGCAGCGGCCTGCGTTTCGGGGGGAGCAACCGGCGCTTCCTGCGCAGCGCCATTGGCGGAACAGGCGGCCAGCCCCAGAACGGCAAACAGGGCGGCAATCGGGGCGGTCAGTCTTACCATGAACCAGCTTCCTTTGCGGTTTCTTCTTCGTCTTCGGCTTCGATCAGCCATTCATCGAGATCTTCGGGGGTGGCGGCTTCGAGGACAAAGGCCACGTGTTCGTACAAGTGGCCTGCACGCAGCATCGCGGCAACCTGTTTTTCGCGCCGCTTGTGCCGTGCCTCGGGCGCTTCGTCGGGATCGGCTTCGGGGGCGTAGGGGCCGAAGCGGCGCTTTTTCGCAAGCAGGATCGCCGCACGGCGGCTGTCGGCTTCTCCGGGCGTGTGATCGGCGCGCACGCCCTCCTCCACACCCGCCGCCCAAAGCGCCTGCTCGACCCGGCGCGCACCGTATCCGCGTGCCGTCAGATCGCGCGACTTGCTGCGGGCATAGGCATCATCATCGATGTAACCCAGTTCGATGAAGCGGGTGACAATGCCGGTGACATCGATTTCGCGCACCCGGCCATCGGCATCCTCAGCAATCCCGCGTTCGCGCAGCTTGCGGGCAAGATATCCTTCAAGCTTGGCCCCGGTGGTGGCAAAACGCGCGACATAGGAAAGCGCCAGATCGCGCAAGCTCGTTTCGTCCAGCGGGCGCGATTTGCGCGCGCGTTTGCGCTCCGATCCGTTGCCCGATCCATCGGTCCGATCGCTACCACGCGATGACGTTTTGCTTTCCTGTGAAACCATTTCGCCTTATTCGTGCCACAGTCCTTATCAAATGGGAAAGTTTGAACCGTTGCGCATGCCAGTGAGCACGGTAGGGGGACACTATACAAGGCGCACACATGCGCAGCAAATGACGGGTATCGCTAGGAAATGACCGACGCCGCTTTGACGCCGACGCCGAACGATTGCGACCTGCCGCGAATCCGCGCGCAGTTCGAAACCTTCAACGACGCGATCGATTACGCTGCTCGCAGCCGCAAAGGCCTCAATTTTCATGACATGCGCGGGCAATTGGAACGCGTGTATCCCTATGCCGAAATGCGCGAGGACGCGCTGGAAATGGCCTATCGCCTGGTCGGTGCCGGGATCGGCCCGCAGGACCGCGTGGCTTTGATCGCGGAAACGGGGGCGGATTTCGCCGCGCTGTTCTGCGCCTGCGTCTATGCCGGGGCCTGGCCGGTTCCGCTGCCGTTGCCGACCACCTTTGGCGGCAAGGACAATTACATCGATCAGTTGGCGGTGCAGCTGCAAAGCTCCGATCCGGCGATCCTGATCTATCCCGAAGAAATCGCGGAAATGGCCGAAGCCGCCGCCGCCCGGCAGGGTTGCCCCGCAACCAGCTGGCAGGAATTCTCCAAGCGCGAAGCGACCGAAACCGAGCTGCCCAAGGCGAGCCCGGACGACATCTGCTATCTGCAGTACTCCAGCGGCTCGACCCGCTTCCCCACCGGGGTTGCCGTCACTCACAGGGCGCTGCTGCACAATCTCTACGGTCATTCGACCACGATGAATCTGGGCGAGAATGATCGCTGCGTCAGCTGGCTGCCGTGGTATCACGACATGGGTCTTGTCGGCTGCTTCCTCTCGCTGATCGCCAATCAGGTGTCGGCAGACTATCTCAAGCCCGATGCCTTCGCCCGCCGTCCGCTGGCATGGCTCGACATGATCAGCCGCAATCCGGGCAACACGCTGTCCTATTCGCCGACCTTCGGATACGATATTTGCGCGCGCCGCATTTCCAGCCAGAGCAATGTCGGCGAACGGTTCGACCTGTCGCGCTGGCGCATTGCTGGCAATGGCGCGGACATGATCCGCCCGGACGTGATGCAGAATTTCGTCAACGCCTTTTCGGATGCCGGGTTCAAGGCTTCGGCCTTCACCCCGTCCTATGGCCTGGCCGAGGCGGTGCTGGCCGTCACCGTGATGCCGCCGGGCGAAGGGATCCGTGTTGAACTGGTGGAGGAAGAGCGCCTGTCGGGCACTCCGCGCGACATCAGCCGCCCCGCCCGTTACCGCGCGATCGTCAATTGCGGCAAGGCGCTGCCTGACATGAAGGTCGAAATCCGCGGCGAGGATGGCCATGCCAAGGGCGATCACCAGATCGGCAAGGTCTGGTGCCACGGCCCCAGCGTGATGCATTCCTATTTCCGCAATCCCGAAGCGACCGAGGATTGCCTCGTCGACGGCTGGCTCGACACCGGTGACATGGGTTATCTGGCCGACGGCTATCTGTTCATCGTCGGCCGGGCGAAGGACATGATCATCATCAACGGCAAGAACCACTGGCCGCAGGATATCGAATGGGCGGTGGAACAGCTGCCCGGCTTCAACCACGGCGACATCGCCGCCTTCTCGATCGAAACCGACAATGGCGAGGAAGCGCCTGCCGTGCTGGTGCATTGCCGTGTTGCCGATCCGGTTGAACGGGTGCGCCTGCGCGAACAGATCGCCGACAAGGTGCGCTCGGTTACTGGCATGAGCTGCGTTGTCGAACTGGTGCCCCCGCGCACCCTTCCGCGCACGTCTTCGGGCAAATTGTCGCGCGCCAAGGCGAAGAAGCTGTACCTGTCAGGCGAAATCGTCCCGATCCAGCTGGCGGCGTAATCGCTTTCAGATCGAGGGCAATTCCAGCCCGCTTTGCGCCAATACCGCTGACGGATTGTCGAATTCGAGCAATTCGAGAATCGCCGCCTGACGGTCCGGCGCATTGGCGACATAGCCTTCGGCAATCCGCATCCCGACCCAATAACCAAGCTCCGAAGGCCAGCCATCGGGCGGGTTTCCGGCATTGCCGATCCAGCGGGTGTAGGCCTGCATCTTGCGCTCCATCCCGATTGCAGGGTCGCGCCAGATGCGAACATCAGCCACGAATTCGCGCCAGACCAGTTCCTCGTTCTCTCGCGCCCATTTGGCGCGTGCGGGATCGGGCACCGAACCTGTCACCAGATGTGCGATGTAATCCGCCGTGCCTTCCATGATGGTTGCCGCCAGCAAGCCATCGCGTTCCAGTTTCGCCCGGTCGAGCCGCTGCATGGTGTGCACGGTTTCATGCGCGAAGAAATCCCGCATCAGGGCCCTGAATGCGGCTTCGTCGGGCGAAGCCCGGCACAAAACCTCCAGCCCCAGCACCTGCATTCCCGGACGTGCGGTGCCGCCGCTGTTGCCTGCGCCAAACACAACCGCGATGCGCGGCAGTTCGCGTTCGGGCAGCAACCCGCGAAACGCCAGATAGATCGCGCGCAGATCGCTCTCGCTTTGCCGGACCATGGGCAGGCATCGTTCCACCGCATCCGCATAAGCCGCGCGATCGGCGGCAATATTCGCCGCGAGATTGTTCGCGTCCACGATCCTGCCCGGAGTGAAGATCTCCAGCGCGCGGCCGCCGCGATCAAGATAGCCCGATTTCAGCTGCGCCGCATCGGGCGCGCCGCCGGTTTCGCGAAACAGATCGGCAAAATGCAATGCGTCGTCGAGTTCGATCGTTACAGTGAACGGATCAAGCGGCTCTGCGCTGGAGTCGTCCTGCGCGAAGGCGGGCGAGTGCGATGGGACGTTGATGAGGAGCGCCGCAAGCAAGCCAAAGCCTGCGACCGATAGCCCCCGAAACAATCGTCGCATGCCCGCTTCTCCTTTCGCGCTTGGCGGTGTCCCGATATTCTCGTGTTAATTCCCGCCCCAGTCCGCGCGCAGGGGGCCGCCCGCGCTGCGCACCGTCACGCTGACGCCGCGCTGGGCGAGCAATTCCGCCGCCTGCGTTGCCTGATCCGAAGGCCCGATCAGCACGATCGGCAGGTCGATCCGCTTTGAAGCCCATTCCACCGTGGCCAATGCCTGCGCGCCTTCAGGCGTCGGGCCGGTTTCGTCAAAGGGGATTTCGTCCGGCAGATCGCCAATCGGCGGCAGCAGTTCGATCATCCAGTCCGGCTCGGTCGCGGCAATGCGAGCTTCGAGCGCGCGATAGGCCGCCAGCGTCGCCCCATCGAGCCGCTCCGCGCGCACCGTCGCCCGGCGGCGGGTGCGGTCCACCGTAACTTCGTCTTCGGTTACGCCCGCCACCAGCGCCAGCCGCGTGGCAAGGTCTTCAGCCCGCTCCAGCGCGACCGCTTCTTCATTGGCGCGCGCGGCGGAAAGCTGGGCCTGTTCGGCGGCGGCGGCTCCGGTGGGAACCTGATACTGGGTCAGGGTAAGTTCGACCGGGCGCGAAAGGCGCTGTGCCAGCGCGCGTTCGATCCTCGCTTCGGCTTCGGGCTGGATCTTGGGTGTCAGCATCGCCGCGGTGATCGAAACCGGGTCGGACGCGAAATCTATGGCGAGCGAATCGATCAACGCATTGGGATCGAAGGCAACGCGGATTTCGTCGCGCGCGATGCGCTGGGCATTGGTCTGCCAGGCGATCTGTTGCAGCGAATAGGCCAGCGGGATCGCCAGCGCCACGAACACGGCGGCAACGGCAATGTTCTGGTAAAGCGAGTTGCGCTGGCTGAGGTTGGTCTGGAACCCGTAAAGCCGCGCCATCGCCCATGCCGTCAGCGCGATGGTGATGAGGTTGGTAACATAGAGCAGCAGCGCGCCCGAAAACACCGTCCAGTTCCATGTCGCAAGACCGAAGCCGACTGTGGCGAGCGGCGGCATCAAGGCGGTGGCGATCGCCACGCCGACGATGGTGCCTTCGCGCCCGCGGATCATGGCATAAGCGCCTGCCATTGCCGAAAACAGCGCGACGAACAGGTCGAACAGGTTCGGCTGGGTGCGTGCGGCGATTTCCGGCGTGATCGTCTGGATCGGCGACAGATAAACCAACGCCCCTGTCAGCCCGACTGCCATCACCGTGCCCCAGGCAAGGCTTTTCGCGGATTGCCGCAGCCAATGGTAATCGCCGATCGCCAGGGCAAATCCCAGCCCCATGATCGGCCCCATCAGCGGCGACAGCAACATTGCGCCGATCACCACTGCCGGCGATGACAGCAACAGGCCGAGCACCGCGATGCCCGCGCTCATCGCGGTCATGAACAGGTAGCGTTCCGACATCAGGCAGTCTTCGCGGCGCTTCTCGATCACTTCGGCCTGTTCGACCGTGCCGATCACATCTTCGCGCCACCAGCGACGGAAGCTGAACAGCACGCGGGTGATCGACATGCCTTCGCCCTGTACCGCGCCGATGCCCTTGTTGGGCAGCGGGGTATAGCCGGAGCTCGATGGTGCGGGCGGAGGAGTGGTTTCGTCAGTCACGGATCGCGTTTTCCTGAATTGAACGCAGCATCTAGACCGATTTGCAGACAAGGGAAAGCTGAGCCGGATGCGGCTAAAATGCACATTGGCGTGGCGGCGGGAAACGCGCTAGTTTCGATCCGGCTTGAAACGCGTGTTTTAGATTACTAATACACTATCAGATACGAGCTCGGTCCGAGGCAGGGCCGGATCAGGGAGCACAAACGCCGCATGAGCACCGAAATGACGCCCGAAAAGAACATCGCCACCGCGACCAAGACCGCGACGGATTTCACGCTGACCCCGCCCGATCCGGTGCCGGTGGTTGCCGCGGAAAAGGCGGCAGGGCTGGTGCCCGTGTCGGACGAACAGAAATCGAAGCTCGATGTGAAGGTCGATGCCTTTGTCGCCGATCTCGTTTCGGTCGATGCCAACTCGCCTGCCTTCGGCGAAAAGGTCGATCAGATCACGCGCATGGGCCAGGAACAGATCCGCGCCGCTGCAGGCCATTCGAACCGTTTCCTTGATCGACCGGTGCGCGCGATGGATGCCGACAGCAGCGTCGGCAGCGATCTGGCCGAATTGCGCCGGACGGTCGAAGATCTCGATCCGGGCCGCAAGGGCAAGCTGCTGTCGCCGCGCAAGCTGTTCGGCATCATCCCTTTCGGCAACCGGCTGAAGAACTATTTCGACAGCTACACCAGCGCGCAGGGCCACATTCAGGCGATCCTTGCCCGGCTCGAAAGCGGCAAGAAGGAACTGCATCTCGACAATGCCGCGATCGACACCGAACGCGCCAAGCTGTGGGAAGCGATGGGTGAGCTGGAGCAGATGATCCACATCGCCAAGACGCTGGACGCGCGGCTTGAGCAAAAGGCGCTCGAACTCGACTCAAGCGACCCGGAAAAGGCCAAGGCGCTGCGCGAATCCGCGCTGTTCTATGTCCGCCAGCGCACGCAGGATTTGCTGACGCAGATGGCAGTCAGCGTGCAGGGCTATCTCGCGCTTGATCTGGTCAAGAAGAACAATGTCGAACTGGTGAAGGGCGTGGACCGCGCCAGCACCACCACCGTGGGCGCGCTGCAAACGGCGGTGACGGTGGCACAGGCGATGACCAACCAGAAACTGGTGCTGCAGCAGATCACCTCGCTCAATCAGACCACCAGCGACATCATCGATTCGACCAGCACGCTGCTGCGCGAACAGACCGCACAGATTCACGAACAGGCCGCTTCCAGCACGATCCCGCTGGAAACGCTGCAGCGCGCTTTCCAGAACATCTACGACACGATGGACGAGGTCGACGATTTCAAGGTGCGCGCGCTCGCCAGCATGAAGCAGACCGTCAATGTGCTGTCGGACGAGGTCGAGAAGTCGAAAGGCTATATCGCCCGCGCCGAAGGGCAGGCCCAGGCTCAGGCCAAGGTCGCTTCGGAACCGTCCCTGCTCGCGCTGGATAGCTGATGACCGATTCCACCCGCGAATCCGATCAGATCCTGCGCGCGGCGAAACAATCGCTCGTCACGCAGCGTGACGAAGGCGGCACCCATCGGCCGGGCCGGGGCAGCATCGGCAAGGGTTCCGCCGCGGCCAAGCGCAAGGTCTGGATCAACCGTGCCAAGTATTTCGCCGGTGCGATCATCACGATCCTCGTCAGCGCGTCGGTTGCCGGTATCGTGCTCGACGGGATCGGCTTTACCGGGGTGATGATGGTCGCCCTTGCCGTGATGGCGGCGGCCTTCGTTTTCACCAATTACCCCAAGGTGAAGGTGCCCAAACGCGGCGAGCTGAAACAGGGCAACCCGCAGCAGATGGTTGCGCGGACCGAATTGTGGCTGGAATCGCAGCGCAGCGCGCTCCCGCCCCCCGCTGCCGCGATTGTCGATCAGCTGGGTGTGCAACTGGATGCGCTCGGCCTGCAATTGCAGACCATCGATGCCGCCCATCCGGCCATGGGCGAAGTGCGCGAGCTGGTGGGAGAATACATCCCCGAAACCATCGACAATTACCGCAAGATCCCGGCGCATCTGCGCAAGGAAGAACACGCGGGAAAAACCGCTGACGAACGTCTGACCGAAAGCCTCACCAAGCTTTCGAGCGAGGTTGATCGGGTTACACGCCGCCTCGCCGAAGGGGCGCTGGACGATCTCGCGGTGAAATCACGCTATCTCGACTATCGTTACGGCGGTGACGAACTGATTGCGGATATGCGCGAGGAAGGGTCGGGGGTGCCCCTGCCCGATTTCGCCACGGAAAAGCAGAAGGCGGAACGATAGGATGCGCGTCTCACTCCCCCATTCGCTCGGCAAGGGAGAAGTGCGCGCACGGATGCACAAGCATGGGCATGAAATCGCCAATTACTTCCCGCCCGGCATGGCCACGGTCGAAAACAGCTGGCCGCATGAAGACCGGATGGACCTCGTCATCACCGCCGCGGGACAACGCATAAAGGGCGGCATCGACATCGCCGAAGACAGCGTTCTGATCGAGATGGACTTGCCGGCCATGCTCGGTTTTCTCAGCGGCACGCTCGAACGGGCAGTGAAAAAGCACGGCGGACGGCTGCTCGAAAAAAGCTGATCCGCAGGCGGCTTTCAGTAACCTTCAAATAAATCAATACCTTGGGAGATTTTCTCCAATCCGTGGCAATGCGCAATGCATTTGCCAAGCGCCGCCCCTTGTGTCATTCTGCCTGGACAGTTTGGCTGACCACCTTGATTGACGCTTCTGCTGACGAAGCAGCCGGTCGCCTGGTTCTTGGCCATGCGCATTTTTTGGCGCGAGGCATGGCATATGACGGCTCCAGCCGTGAATTTGAGATACCGGTTGCGTGAGGCAACAGCGCGGGCGCACGATCTGCTCGACGATGCCATGCGCGCCGCATCCGGCTGGGAAACACCCACAGACTATGTCCGCTTCCTGCAGCTGCAGCACGCGGCGCGGGTTCCGATAGAGGCGTGGCTCGATCGTCATGCCCCGGCTGATCTCAATCCCCCGCACATGACCTTGCTGATCGCACAAGACCTTCGGGCCATGAACGCGAAACCACCCTGCGCGGGCCAGGTGTTTTCATCGCCATTGCAAGATCGCAATGCCGTGCTGGGGGTTGCATGGGCGCTGGCCGGATCAGCACTGGGCAATCGCTCCATCCTCAAGGAGGTGCGGCGCACAGCCGGCACTGGAACGAGTCTGCCGGTCGCGTTCCTTGGCGATTCCGGAATGATCGCCTTCTGGGGCCGCTTGCGCCGCCGGATCGAAAGGGCAGGAGGCGACGAGCAACTCGCCAATGCCAGCGCAGGGGCGGCCGCGGTATTCGATCATTTCCTTGCAACAGCCATGCAAGCGGAGGCTGTGCCATGCAGCTGAACCCCAAACCCGCGCAGCAGACCGAATGCGATAGGGAGGCAATCCATCACATTGCCGCGATCCAGCACTTTGGCGGGCTAATCGCGCTTACGGCTGACTGGCTGATCGCGCACCGATCGCTGAATTGCGGGGAATTGCTCGGCTTGCCTGAATTGCCGCAAACCGGATCGCCCCTGTCCGCGCATTTCCTGCCGCGCGCGATGGAAGCGCTCAAACAGGCGGTGGAAGACATGCGCGGCCCGGACGATGTCCAGCGGATGTTCGGCATCCGCCTTGTCGCCGGAGGGCCGCTGCTGGACTGCGCGGTGCACCAGTCGGGCACCATGGCGGTGATCGAATTCGAACCTCATGCAATCGCCGACTATGCCGATCACCTTGCCCTGATCGGCCCGGCGTTGCGCCAGCTTGAACCGATCCGCGAACCGCAGGAATTGTTCGAGACGGCCGCACGGCTGGTGCGCCAGATGCTCGGCTATGACCGGGTGATGGTCTATCGCTTTCACGCGGACGAAAGCGGGGAAGTCGTGGCGGAGGATCGCCGCGACGACCTGACACCCTATCTCGGACTGCGCTACCCGCGGGCGGACATTCCGCAACAGGCACGCGAATTGTTCGTCCGCAACCGCTTTCGTGTGATTGCCGACATGGACGCGGACGCCGTCCCCATCGAACCGGCCGTGAGTGTCGATGGCGCGCCGCTCGACCTTTCGATGAGCATGCTGCGCGCCCATTCGCAGATGCACCTTCAATACATGCGCAACATGGGTGTGGGCGCATCGCTGGCAATCGCAATCGTGCGGCACGGGAAGCTGTGGGGCATGATTTCGTGCCACCACATGACCCCGCGTCTGCCCGCCTTCTCGCTCAGGACTGTGTGCGAGACTTTCAGCCAGATGTTCTCGATGATGCTCGACCGGATGCTGATCGAACGATCCGACCTGCTGCGTGCGCGCGGGCGGCAATTGCACGATCAGTTGATGCTCAAGCTCGCGGGCGGCACTTCGCTTGCCCACAGCGTGCCGATGCTGGAAGAAATGCTGGCTGACCTGATCCCGCATGACGGCGTTTCGGTGCTGATGAACGGCGAATATCGCGCGCAAGGGGCGGCCCCGGACAAGGCCCAGTTTTCCCGGCTCGCCCCGGCTCTCGCCACGGCTCCGCCCAGCGCGCTGATGGCGGTCAATGCACTGGCCGATCACCTTCCCGAAGCCGCCGAATTCGCGGACAAGGCAGCGGGTGCGCTGGTTCTGCCGATTTCACGCAACCAGCGCGATTTCGTGATCCTGTGGCGCAAGCCGCTGACGACGACGGTGACATGGGCAGGCAATCCGGCAAAGGCCATTGCGCCGTCAGGTGAAAGGCTCGAACCGCGCAGCAGCTTTGCCGCCTGGGCGGAAACAGTCGAAGGCAGCAGCGAGGATTGGTCCGCCGACGAACTGATCATAGCCGAAGGCCTGCGCGTCACCCTGCTCGAAGTCGTGCTGAGGATGAGCGACGAAGTCGCCAAGGAACGCAAGCGGGCCGAGGAGCAGCAGGATCTGCTGATCGCAGAGCTGAACCACAGGGTTCGCAACATCCTCAACCTGATCCGCAGCCTCGTCTCCCAATCGCAGGACGAAACGCTCAGCGTCGCGCAATTCGCGCAGCTCATCGGCGGACGCATCGCTGCGCTGGCAAGCGCGCATGACAATATCACTCGCAAGAACTGGTCGCCCGCCCCGCTCTCGCTCCTGTTCGAGACGGAGCTGGCTGCCTATGTGAACGAAAAGCGCGACCGCTTCGTCTTCGATGGCGAAGACGTTCTGATCCGCCCCGAAGCCTACACCGTGCTGGCGCTGGTGGTGCACGAACTGGTGACCAATTCCGCCAAGTACGGGGCGCTTTGCGACAGCCACGGACGGCTCGAAATCCATGTCGAACGCACGCCTACCGGCGATCTTGGCATCAGCTGGCGCGAAAGCGGCGGACCGCCGGTGCGGCAGCCATCAAGGCGCGGCTTCGGCTCTACCATCATCGAACGATCGATCCCGTTCGAGTTGAAAGGCGAGGCGGATTTGCGCTTCAAGCTGGCGGGACTTGAAGCCGATTTCGTCATTCCCAAACGCTTCTTCGAAAAGAACACGGTGAGCGAGGCAAGCAGCGCCGAAAAGGCTGCCGCAGCTGCAAATGACGATGATCGCGGCCCCGCAGGCACACGCACCGCAGCGGGCGCGGCGGCGCGTCCCCGGCATGTGCTGGTCGTCGAAGACAGCATGATCATCGCGCTCGACACCGAAGAAAACCTCAAGCGGCTCGGGGTGAAGACTGTCCATGTCGAAAGCAGCGTGTTTGGCGCGTTGAGCGCGATCGATCAGCGCAGGCCCGATTTCGCGATTGTCGATTTCAACCTCGGCAGCGAATCCTCGGCCCCTGTCGCGCGTGAGCTGGCCAATCGCCGCATCCCCTTCGTGCTAGCCACCGGCTATGCCGAGGTGGGCGACAAGCTGGCCGAATTCGGAGCCTCGGCCCTGATCCGCAAACCCTACGGCCGGGACGAGATCGAAGCGATCCTCGATCAGCAATTCGGCTAGATTCTAGCCCTGATTGGGCCGCGTAAGGATTGTCACCCCCGCGTTCGCAAAATCAATCGCGGCGATGTCATCGGCGTAGAGGCATTGCCCCGGCCCCGCCTTGATCCCGTTTGCGCTGATGCTGCCACTCAGCGGCAAGGCAAGCAGGGGCTGCGCATAGCGATTGGCGAGCAACCGTCCGGGCCGCCCTTCGATCCGGTCCATCCGGAAGTGCGCGGCGTCGATGAGCGTCCGCCCACGCTCCGCCACGGAACTGCGATGGCATAGCGGATAGGGCGCCGGATCGAGCACCGCCAGCGCCCGCTCCAGATGCAGCTCGCGCGGGCGCCCATAGTCGTACAGGCGGAAGGTGGAGTCGCTCGCCTGCTGGATTTCGAGCAGGGACAGACCCGGTCCGATGGCGTGAACCGTCCCGGCAGGCAGGAAGAACACATCACCCGCGCTAGCCTCGTGCCATTTCAGCAGGCCTTCAATCGATCCGTCCAGCGCCGCCGCGCGGACCGTTTCGATTGGCACTTCGCGTTCGAACCCGATGGCGAGCCTTGCGCCGGGCTCGGCATCAAGCACCAGCCAGCATTCTTCCTTGCCGTCTTCTCCCGGCAATGCGGTGGCATCGCTTGGATGGACCTGAACCGACAGCTTTTCGCTGGGGAAGAGGTATTTCGCCAGCAGGCCGGGCATTTCGGGGGGAGGTTCGAACCAGATTTCGCCGATCCGCCGCCCGGCAGGGGTCGCGAACGGTGCGGGCAGCACGTCACGGCCCCACACTTTTTCAACCATGCGCGTGTTCAGCAGCCGTGTCGGCAATGGGCGCGGGGCGAGGCTCATTGTTCACTCGCTCCCTTGAGTCGGCCAACGAGTTGCGCACCATCGCGGGTGGTCACAAGCACCTCGTCACCGGACACGACAATGCACAGATCGCTGGCGCCAATCGCGGAGATTCGCGGCCCATCTGTCACCGCGAGTACGTTGTCGCATTGCACCAGCTCCGCCGGGCCACGCACGGCATTGCCTGCTTCGTCCTGCTCAAGCGCATCATGCAGCGCGGCAAAATTGCCGATGTCCGACCAGCCCATGTCGGCGGGCACCATCGCGGCACGATCGGTGTGTTCCATGATCGCGTAGTCGATCGATTCCCCGGCAATCGCCGCGAAGTGATCGGGATCGGGGTGAAAGCGCGTGCCTTGCGTCGTACCGTTGGCCACCGCTGCGCCAAGGTTTTGCGCCATCGTCGGCCGGTGCGTTGTAAGCTCATCGAGCAAGGCTCCGGCGCGGAATGCGAATATCCCGCCGTTCCAGCTGTATTCTCCGCTGGCGAGATAGGCCTCTGCGCGATTGCGATCAGGCTTTTCGACAAATTGCGCGATGGCGTATCCGCCCGCAAGCGGCTCGCCCCGGCGAATATAGCCATAGCCGGTTTCGGGGCGATCGGCGGCGATACCGAAAGCGACGAGATGATCCTGCGCGGCCTGTTCGGCAGCAGCCAGCGCGGCTGCACGGAACGCGTCTGCGTCGGCAATGTGATGATCGCTAGGACACACCAGCATGATTGCGTCGCGATCGAGCAACGCCGCCGCCAGGGCAATCGCCGGAGCGGTGTTGCGGGCGCAAGGTTCAACGATCAGACGGTGAGCCGCGCCATGCATCTGCGTTTCGATCAGATCGGCGTGTTCGGCCCCGGCAACAATCACCGGTTCGGCAAACCGGGCATCGCCAGCCACCCGCGCAACCACCTGTTCGAAAAGGCTTTTCGCACCCGTCAGCGGCAGGAACGGCTTGGGCAATTGCTTGCGGCTGAGCGGCCACAACCGGGTGCCGCTGCCGCCGCACAGGATCACAGGATGGATTTGGCTCTGCATTACCATGGCAGACCTTTACCCCCCGAACAGTGTAAATCCCGTGAAGACCGAACTAACGCTCCCGAAAATCAACGCGGTAACCATAGCGCGCTTCGACAGGATCACCGGCACGGTTGCGCGCCGGGTTGAACCGGATTTTCTCGATCACCAGCGGGCATACGAGAGCGGTGCTTTGCGCATCCGCACTGCTTTGCGTGACCGAACAATCGCGCGCACGGCCATCCTTGGTGACGGTGAAGAACACGGTGACGGATGTGCCGAAGCGCGCCGCGCGCCCGCCTTCGGGGACCGGGAAGTCGCGGCGCACATCGAGGCTGCCGGATCGCACGCTGGGGCGCACCGCAACGCCATTGCCTTGCCCGCCACCCTGATTGCCGCTGCCCGTCCCCAGCCCGTCACCTTGGGCGCCTGTGCCGTCGCCGGATTCGCGGGCGCCCGATCTGTCCGCCGTGCCAGTTGAAGATGCTTCGGGCCGGGGTTCGGGCTTGCGCTCGATCGGGGTACGCGGCGCTGTCACCGGCTGCGGCACGGCCTCCTCACCCGGATTCCCTTGCGCGCCCTCATCGGGTTCGGGCGGAGTTTCCGGCTCGTCAGGGGTGGTGACGGTAACGGTAAAGACCGCTGCGACTTCGCGCTCCACACTCGCGGTGAATTCGGGCGCGAGCAGCCGCGACAGGCCGTACAGCGCGACCACGTGGAACACCGCAATCGCCAGCAACAGAGGCAAGCTTAGCCGCTTCGGTTTTCCCGGATAGCCGTGTTGAGGGGTGCTCATCCCGAATGTGCCACCTTAGCGTCCAGCCCTCCCCGCCGCGTCACGATCACGTCCGCGACGCTCGCTGCTTATACCACCAATCGGGACAAATGCGATGGACCCTGCGCACGAAGGAGCAAGAAAGATCAACACCTTCGCCTTCCCCATCCCCCTTGCCCCGGTCGACCTGCGCAGTCTCGGCATCGCGCTGCTGACGGGTCTGGGCTTCTTCATGCTTGGCGTCATCTGCCTCGCGCTCTCGCGTTTCGACGCGGTGCTGGCGAGCGTGTGGCTACCCAATGCCGTTGCTGTTGCCGTCCTGCTGCTGGCGCGGCCACGCAGCGAAGTGCCCCTTTATGCCTGCATCGCAATGGCGAGCCTTGGCGCGCAAGCCCATGCCGGTTTTGCCCCGCTGCAATCGCTGTTGCTGACGGCAGCGAACCTGATCGACATCGCGCTGATCACCCGGCTGACCCGTAGGGGATGCGGCGGTCGACCCGCGATGACCGATCTCCACCACCTCGGCTGCTTCCTGTTTTGCGGCGGAGTCATCGGCCCGGTTGTGTCGGCGACCGTCGCCGCATTCGGCATGGCCGGGTCAGTCCCCGATGCCATCGCGGGGGCGGCTGCCTGGTTCCTGGCGGACAGCATGGGAATGATCCTGATCGTACCCGCCGTGCTGCTGATCGCAGAGGCAGTGCGTGTGCGGGACAGTTCGAACGCAGCCGAAACCCTCGAGCACAGCGCGCTCATGCTGGGGGGCATGATCGCGGTGATGATCGTATTCAGCCAGAGCGCCTATCCGCTGATGTTCGTCATCCCGCCGATTACGCTGCTGGTGGCGTTCCGGCTGGGAGGATTGGGGACGGCGCTCTATGTTCCCGGCACGGCAATCCTGGCCAGCTGGATGACCTTTTCGGGATACGGCCCCATTGCAGGCAATGCCGGAACCGACATTGGCAAGATGTTCGTGATGCAGGCTTTCATCGCCGCGAACTTCCTTACCGGTCTGCCGATTGCGGCAATCCTCGCCGGGCGCGATCGCATGACGGCAGAACTGGTTCGCGGGCGGCGCGAATTGAGCCTGCTGGCGGAAAACGTGACCGACGCGGTTCTGCGGATCAACCGGCGCGGCATTTGCACCTATGCCTCCCCTTCGGTGCGGGAGGTTCTGGCGCGTGAACCCGGTGACCTGATCGACCGCCCGCTCTTCGAAACCACGCATGACGACGCGGGCTTGCGCTTTGCCGAAGTGGTCGATCGGCTGTTGCGCGGGGACATGGACAAGGAACGGATCAGCTACCGCCGCGATTGCGATGCCGGGGATGGGCGGCCCGTCTATATCGAGGCCGATTGCGCCATCGCGATCGATTCCGAAACCGGGATGTGCAGCGGCGTCGTCATTTCGGCGCGCGACATCACCGCGCGGGTGGAGCTGGAACAACTGCTGACCCGTGCACGGCGCAAGGCCGAGGATGCCGCCAGCGCCAAGAGCGAATTCCTTGCCAACATGAGCCACGAGATCCGCACTCCGATGAACGGCGTATTGGGCTTTGCAGACCTCTTGCTGCAAGGCGATCTATCCGATCAGGAACGCCGCTACGCTCAGATGATCGCCCAATCGGGCCGCTCGATGATGATGTTGCTGAATGACATTCTCGACCTGTCGAAGATTGAAGCGGGTCAGGTGGCGATTGATAAGGGGCCGGTCGACCTTTTCGCCACGATAGCGGATTGCACGGCGCTCCATGCCCCGGCAGCGGCGCAAAAGGGGTTGTCGCTCTCGTTTCACAAGGATCAGGAAGAGGGATCGGAAAAGCACCGCTGGATCGTGACGGACGGCCTGAGGCTGCGCCAGATCATGCTCAATCTGATCGGCAATGCGGTGAAATTCACGCCGAGCGGTTCGGTCGATATCCGGTGCCGACTGGTCGATGGCGAAGTCCGGATCGAAATTGCCGATACCGGGATCGGGATCGACGCGGACAGCCTCGAGGCCATCTTCTCTCCCTTTACACAGGGCGAAACAGACACGGCGCGGCGTTTTGGCGGGACGGGACTGGGGCTGAGCATCAGCCGCCAACTCGCCGAATTGCTGGGCGGGCGTATCGAGGTCGAGAGCGCGCCCGGCCAAGGATCGGTCTTCACTGTCGCCCTGCCAGCTTCGCTCGCCGAGCCTGACACGCTCGAACCTTCCACCCTGCCGCCAGATCCCGCTCTTCCCCTGCCCGATGCAGCACGAGTGCTGCTGGTCGAGGATAATGAGGTGAACCGGGTGCTTGGCACGGAGATGCTGGAGCGTTGCGGGCAAACCGTGGAGGTCGCGCATGACGGGCATGAAGCCATCGCCATGGTTATGGACGGCATGATGCGCGGCAAGCCGTTTGATCTGGTGTTGATGGATGTGCAGATGCCCGTCTGCGATGGCTATGCCGCGACGCGGGCCATCCGTGCCGAGGGTATCAGCGCAGGCGTGCTGCCTATCATCGCGCTGACAGCCAATGCCTTCCCTGAAGATATCGCCGATGCGCGGGAAGCCGGGATGCAGGGCCATCTGGCAAAGCCGCTGGCATTTGCCGATCTGGCGCGCGTGCTCCAACGCTGGTTGCCGACGCGCATCGTCGATGCAGGTCAAGCTGGGTGCGAGGCCGCGCCCCCCACGCAGCACCATACGCCAAAGCTGCAACGCCAGTGGGAGAATCGCCGTCAGGAGACGATCCGTGCCGTTCGCCGTGCGCTAGACAGTGGGGCGCTTGAGCGGGATTGCCCCGTGACCGATACGGGCGAGGAGCTGGCGCGGCTCGTCCATCGTCTGGCCGGGACAGCCGCGGTTTTCGGTGAAGCCGAGCTTGGCGATCAGGCCGCCGCGCTGGAACGTGCGATCCGGCAGAACATGTCCAGCCAGCTGCGCAAGACGCTGGCCCGCGATCTGCTCGATCTGGCGGATGACAGAGCGCCTTTGGTGGGGGTTGCAGGGCGTTGACTCACCCCTGAAACGCAAACGGCGGGACCCGAAGGCCCCGCCGCGCGTGTTTGTTGGCAAGTTGGCGACGAATTAGAATTCGTAACGAGCGCCAACCTGGATGCGCCATGCGGACGGGCCGATGCGCAGGTCGTTCTGATCATCCGGGTTGAAACCGCTGATGATGTAGCGACCCTGCGAGTCCACACCGCCGTCGACCAGATCGGTGAAGTCACCGCGTGCACGAAGCACGTTCCAGCTGCTGTCGAGCAGGTTGAGGAAGTTCTGGAAGTCAGCGAACAGCGTGATGCGATCGTCGGTGATCCCGGTCAGCTTGCCGATGAACGGCAGTTCCTGGCTGAAGCGCAGGTCGAGATCGAAGTGCCAATCGTTGCGGCAGGTGTTGCGCGCGATCGATTCGCCCAGTTCGAAGTCGCACTGGCCGCCCACTTCGCTGGTGGCGAGGTAGTTGAGCAGCGAGGCAACGGCTGCCGGATCCGAGCTCGGCGAAACGTTCGGATCGTTCGGGCCGCTCGGGATGTAGAGCAGCGCGTTGTCCGAACCCGACGAGCTGTCGTTGAAGACGCCGCCGCCGTCGAAGGTCAGGCTGTAAGGCAGACCCGAACGCGCCCGGAAGAAGAAGCCGATGTTGGTGTCATACCCATCGAAGAATTCTTCACGGAAGTTCACCGCAGCGGTGAAGTTGTGGCGGGTTTCGAAGTTCGAAGTCGACACAGCCGGGTTCTGACGATCGAAGGCCGCGGTCACGTCATAGGACGAAGTTGCGGTCGACGAACCGTTGTTGCGGTTGTTCTCCGAGTCGGTGAAGGCGTAACCGAAGTTCACGCGGACCGAACCGCCATCGGTGAGCAGGCCACCCTGGAAGTTCTTCGACAGGATGATCGAAGCAACGTGGCTTTCGTAGCTCGGGCCGTTGGTCAGCTGGATTTCATCGTCACGACCGATGCGGTTGAAGCATGCAGCAGTGACATTGTTCCAGACGGGCGGAGTGCCGCCCGAATACGACAGCGTGGCGTTACAACCGGCTGCGTCAGGATCGGTCGGGTCGATCGCAGCGTAGATCGGACGCCCGTCCACGGTGAAGCCGTTGAGGCCGCGCGTGATGTTCGGGGTCTGAGCCAGGTCGACGAAGTTCAGCGTGTCGTTGAACCGCGAGTAGATGTAATCGAGGTTCAGGCGCCAGTTGCTGAAGAAGCCCGTTTCAGCGCCGAAGTCGGTCGAGAAACCGATGTTCGCACGCACCACGGTCGGCACGTCGAATTCGGGATCGGTCGACTGCGTGTCCGACAGACCGGCAGCGGCCTGAGCCGAACCGGCTGCGATCGCGCACTGCGGGAAGCCGGCGAAGCTGCCGCCCTGCAGGACGTTGAACGAACCGTCCGGATTGGTGAACCCGGCGCACTGCGAACGGAAGGTGGTGCCTTCACCGGTCGAGAAACCGTTGTTCGAGAATGCGTTCGAGAAATACACCACCGGGTCACCGCCCGAGAAGATGCCGACACCACCGGTCAGACGGCTGTTCGAGAAGAAGCCGTCATTGTCGAATTCGTAGGTCGCCGAGAGACGCGGCAGCAGTACCGTGTCGAGACGAGCAAACGAGTTGGCATTGGTGAAGCCGTAACGTTCGGCAAAGGCCGGGTTCGTGCGCGGTGCGCCGCCATCATACAGCTGGACGCGGATACCGGCGTTGATCGACAGCTGGTCGGTCGCCTGCCATTCGTCCTGTGCGTAGAACGAATAGATCGTGCGGCTGAACAGCGCGGCAGCTTCGTTGATGTCGCCGCTCGGCGTGGCGTTGATCGTACCGCCGCCGAGGCTTCCTGCAGCGAGGTTGTCGGCGATGTCGCCGAACACGCTGGAGGAGGAACCGCTGGCAACCAGACCGTTTTCGAAGTCGGTCAGGTTACGGAAGAACAGCGTACCGGTCGCGTTGATGGCGAACAGGTTGAAGACTTCCAGATCGTTGATTTCGGTACCGAACTTGAGGAAGTGACCGCCACCGGCGTCCACATTCATCTGGAAACGGACCTGATCGATCTTCGTGTCGAGCTGGTTGGCCGAACGGAAGATGCCCGGGCCGGTCGACAGAATGCCGTTCTGGGTGGTCTGGCCGGCAACCGGCGGAACGCCGACAACGAGACGCACGGCCGGGTTGTCCGACTGTGCTTCGCCGAAACCGACGGGGCCCTGAACGTCGCCAACTTCGGCGCGGCTCACGCGCAGTTCGGTCGAGATCGTGTCGCTCCAGTCGGAGTAGAGACGGACCGAGTAGTAGTCGGAGATCGTGCCTTCGTCTTCGAACGAGTTCAGACCGGTCAGTTCCTGGGCACCGGTGTCGCTTTCGACATTGGTTTCCTCAAGACGCTGATAGGTTGCTTCGAGACGGTGGTTGTCGTTGATGATCGCGTCGATACGACCGAAGTAACGAATCGAAGCTTCGGCCAGCGTGGTCGGGTAACCGCCAACGTCCTGACCATAGACATCGCGCGCGATGCGGGCGAATTCGTCGAACTGTGCCTGGGTTACGAAGTTTGCTTCGTTGGCGAAACCGCCGCCAGCCGGACCGAATTCGTTGCCGTCACCCAGATCGGTTTCTTCGTAACCGACCGAGAAGAACAGGCGATCGGGGATGATCGGACCCGAAAGCGTCGCGCCCCAGCGCTTTTCTTCGCTGCCCTGCAGCGGACGGCCTTCGATTTCGTCAGCCAGCAGGCCGCCGTCGAAGTAGGTGATGAAAGCCGAACCGCTGAAGCGGTTGCCACCGGCCTTGGTCACGACGTTGACGAGACAGCCGGTGAATTCCGAATATTCGACATCGAACGGTGCAAATTCGACCGAAACCTGATCGACCACATCGAACGGCAGCGGGAGCGCGTTACGCGCCGCGAACGGCGTGCCGTTGAGGCCGAAGGTGTCAGCCTGGACGATACCGTCGACGGTGAAGGTGTTCGAACGATCGTTGCCGCCAAGGCAGGAGATACGATCGACGTCGTTCTGGTTGTCGAGAGCGACACGCGGGTCGATGCGGATGATGTCGCGAATGTCGCGGGTGATCGACGGGAACGATTCGAGCGTCTGCGTGTCGAAGGCGGTGCCCGGACCAACGGCAACCTGAGTCACGCGAGCGCGAGCGCCGGTAACGATGATGGTGTTGGCGGCACCTTCGGTCAGCGCGAAGGTGAAGCCGGTGTTGCCCGAGATGCTGGTGAAGACGTCTTCGACCGTCTGGCCTTCGAACCCGTCAGCAGTCACCGTCACGGTGTAGGGGCCACCCGGCGGGAGCGACTGGATGCGGAAGCTGCCGTCTGCGCTGGTGGTCGCAGTACGGGTCTGCGCGGTGCGTTCGTCGGTGATGGTTACGGTCGCGCCGGTCAGCGGATTGCCGTTGGCATCGGTAACCTGACCTTCGACGCCCGACGTAATCTGCTGCGCATAGGCAGGCGTTGCGATGGTGGCTGCGGCGGAGAGGCTTACTACGCTCGCTGCCAGAAGATACTTTATTTTCATGTGAGGGTGCCCCTGATCACGGTGGAGAGAAGTGATGTGATGCGCGCGTCCCTAAGCGGGTTGCACTGCACAAAAGCGACGGTTTTGTGACAATTCTGTGAAACCTGCCAAGACGCAACGGGCCGCTAGATTCATCCACAGGGCTTTGCACCCGAAAACTGGCGGAATTCCGCCGTAAACCGGGCCTGTGTTGCATCTGCGCAACGAAGCGGGCTTTTTTTGGCGGGCTCAAACGCCCCCTCGACAGGGCGTTTTTGCGACGGGACCGACTGAATTTGACCGATTTGTGACGGTGATTCGCTACCGCCTCGACCCGCGATCAGGCGAGATTGATCTCGCGCAGGCGCTGCTGCAGGAAGTCGTGAGCGCTGATCGGTTCGGGCACGTCTCCCGCGCCTTGTGCAATGCAACACTCCAGCGGCTCGATCAGGTAGTCGGGCCGGAAATGCAGGAAGAACGGCATCGAATAGCGTGAACGCTGCGCCCCTGCACCGCGCGGATTGACGACGCGGTGAGTGGTCGAGCGGAGCCTGCCCGCCGTTAGCCGTTCGAGCATGTCGCCGACATTGATCACCAGCGCCCCCTTGGGCACGTCGATCGCGCACCATTCACCCTGCTTGGTCAGCAATTCGAGGCCCGCTTCCTCTGCTCCCAGCAACAGGGTGATGGTGTTGATGTCGCCATGCGCTGCGGCGCGGATCGCGCCTTCGGGCGCATCGGGGCCAAGCGGCGGGTAATGCAGCAGACGCATGACAGAATTGCCGTCCTCGACTGTCGGCGCGAAGAAATCGCGATCCAGCCCGAGGTGCAGCGCGATCGCTTCCAGCACGCGGCCGCCGGCGGTTTCGAATGCTGCGAAAAGGGTGCTGAAGGTATCCTTGAACCCTTCGATCTCGTCCGGCCAGACGTTCGGGGCCATGTATTCGGCCAGCGGATGGCCTTCAGGCAGCGAGCGGCCAACGTGCCAGAATTCCTTGAGATCGAAAATCTCGGCATCCTTGGCCTTTTCGGTGCCGAACGGGGTGTAGCCGCGCGCACCGCCCGCGCCGGGTTTGTGATAGGCGCGCTTCACCTCTTCGGGCAGCGCGAAGAAGGCCTTGGATGTCGCTTCGGCCCGGTCGATCAGTTCTTGCGGGATCCCATGATCGCGGATCACTGCAAAGCCGTATTCGGCAAAGCTGCGTCCCAGCTTGTCGGCAATATCTTCGAGCGGCTGGGCGAGGGATACGGTGGCGATGCCATCAGCGGATTGAATGTCTGTCATGAGGTTCATTTATAGGCTCGCGCGTTGGAGTGCCAAGGGATTGTGCCCTTGCCCCTTCACGCAGGTTGGAGGATCAGTAATTGATGCGCGTCAAAACGGCAGGAAAAGGCTCGCCAGCGCTGCGCTCATAAGATTGGCGAGACTGCCCGCCGCCAGCGCCTTCAGCCCCAACCGCGCGATTACGGGCCGCTGATTGGGGGCAAGCCCGCCGGTAACCGCCATCTGGATGGCGATGGACGAGAAATTGGCGAAACCGCACAGTGCGAAAGTCAGGATCGAACGGCTCCTCTCGGTCAGCCCCTCGACCGCGCCCAGTTCGATGAAGGCAACGAATTCGTTGAGCACGATCTTGGTTCCGAACAATCCGCCCGCGATCTGCGCCTGGTTCCAGTCCGAAATGCCGATCAGGAACATCACCGGAGCAAAGACATAGCCGAGCAATTGCTGGAACGTGACGTCCGGGTAGCCGACCCAGCCTCCGATGCCCCCCAGAATACCGTTGGCAAGCGCCACCAGCGCAACGAACACCATGACCATCGCGCCGACAGCCACGGCCAGCTTCACACCCGTCTGCGTGCCTTGTGCCGCAGCCTCGATGATGTTCGTCGGATGCGCGCCGTCCTCGAATGTTTCGGAAACGGTCACATCCTCCATCAGCTTGTCATGTTCGGCGGCTTCCTCCGGATCATCGGGCATGATGATCTTTGCCATCAGGATGCCGCCGGGCGCCGACATGAAAGCGGCTGCCAGCAAGTAAGGCACGGCGTCGTCACCAAGGAAGGCGGCATAAGCGGCCAGGATCGTCCCCGCCACGCCCGCCATGCCCACGCACATCAGCGTAAACAGGCGCGAAGGCGGCAGCGCGGCGAGATAGGGCCGCACAACCAGCGGGCTTTCCGACTGGCCGACAAAGATATTGGCGGCGCTTCCCAGCGCCTCGACCTTGCTGATCCCCGTGATCCAGCCGATCGCACCACCCAGCCACCGCACCAGCCGCTGCATCACGCCCAGATAATAAAGTATCGAAACCAGCGCGGCGAAGAACACGATCACGGGCAGGGCTGCGATCAGGAAGGTGTTGGCGAAGGGGTTTGTTCCCATCGGGCCGAACAGCGTTTCGATGCCTTGCACCGAATAGCCCAGCAGCGCGATCACCCCGTCAGACAGGAACTTGATCACCTGCACGCCGAAATCGGTCCGCAGCACCAGCACGGCCATCAATGCCTGCAAGGCAAAGGCCGCGCCGACGACGCGCAGCTTGATGTTCCTCTTTCCCGAGGAAAGCAGAAAAGCGATGCCAAGGATTGCGACGATGCCGAGCAGGCTGAACAGGATGGAGGTTATGTTGTGTCTCACCGCAGCTAAGGCGGTGCCCCTTCAAGAATATGCCGTTGTGATCCCGCGCGTCGCCCCCGCAGCGACGCTGTATCAGAGCCCATCTAGCGCGCTGGCGCGCTTCACCGCAAGCCGATGTTCGCATGCATGGTGAAACTGCGATGCATCCGGCTTTTCTTTTGCGGGGCGCTCGCTTACCGATTGGACATGAACGACACCGCGAAACCGCAAGAAACGACCGGCCCCAATGCGGCGGCCGCGCTGGCCACGCCCACGGGGCTGTTTGTCTACATCATCCTTTACGGAGGGATGACGGTGCTGGCCGGGGTCGTCGCGTTCAAGCAGGTGCAATTGTGGCCCAGCAACCTTGCGGTGGAAGCGGGCATTTTTCCGTTCCTGCTGCTGGTGGTGATCACCAGCACGATTGCCCAGCTTTACGGACAAAAGCTCGCCAATCGGCTGATCTGGATCGGTTTCCTGCCCTTGGCGCTTTCGGCGGCGCTCATCTATCTCGTTCTGTCCCTTCCCGCATCGCCCGAGATGCTGGAATTCCGCGCCACCGATCTTGCCGCGTTCGAGACGGTGCTGGGTCAGACCCCGCGCATCCTGATGGCGGGGCCTGCCGCCTACATCACGTCGCTGCTTCTCAACGTCTGGATCTTTTCGAAGCTGCGCGGCAGTGGCGAAGCCACCACCGTCGGCCTGATGATCCGCGGCGCAATCGCATCGGCGCTCAGCCAGGCGGTGGACTCGATCATTTTTGTGACGCTCGCTTTCTACGGCGAATTCGACATTACCAATCTGTTGATCGGGCAGGTGCTGGCCAAGGTAACGCTCAGCTTCGTGCTGGTACCGTTCCTGATCACCTTCGGCGTCAAGGCCGCTGAATGGCTTGATTCCCGCGAGGCTTCCCCGGCGAAGGCCTGAACGGCCTATGGCCGATACGCCCCACGCCCACAACCCGATGGCGGCAAAGCCGCTGAGGCAAATCATCGGGCAGGATGGGGAATGGTGCGCGACGCAGTCTGGAGCGAACGCTGCTCTTGCCTGATTTCCCTGTTTTGCAGGGAATAACAGGGAAATTCGTTCATTTGAGGCCTGAAACAGGCGAAATTTGCCCGATCCAGACCTTGGATTGGAGATTTTTGCGTGCAATTTCAGTCCTTTATTTGCCGGCACATCCCGTTTCCCTGTTATTCGACGGAACAGGGAATTTGTTCGGCCATAACAGGGAATTCAATCGACCGATCAGGGCCTGTTATCCCGCAGAACAGGGGCGCAGGACAGATCGCTGAACGCTCGCCGCATCGCAAGTCCGGAACCTGCCGAACGGTCCAATCCGCAGCCCGTAGCACCGACGGTATCCCACCAGGATTTGGCGTTGCCCCGGAACGCGTTCCGGGGCGCAAGAAAGCGAAGAACCGTTCACCCCCCAATGCGACCGTCGCGAGACAGTCCTGAGGAGTTCGGTAATGTCCAAAATGCCTGAAAACACTTCTGCGCCGTGTGATCGCAGCGCGCTCAGTTTCGGCAGCATGCCGAACGCTACAATCGGAAGCTGTATGTGCGCGCACTTGTCGAGGTGCTGATCGCGGAGCTTTCTCCATCCCCGCAATATGTACGCGCGGATTGCTGTTGCTGGAGGATGCGGGCTCCTCACATGCCGAGGAACGCAAAGTGAACATTATCCACAAGTCTCCACAGCTATCGGCGCGCAAGAACGGACCGGGGCTGACGCGGTTTGCCTTGCTGAGGCATAATGGGCGCTCACCAGAAGGAGGACTGAACCAGTGACTGAGACTGACTTGAACAGACAAGTTGCAAATTATGGAGAAGTCCCATGGAAAGTACCGGATGCCGGTTTGCGCAAGCGATTGCCCAACAACCGATAGCAAAGCTAACCCCGTCCCCGCGCAATGCGCGCACCCATTCCCGCAAGCAGATAAGGCAGATTGCTGACAGCATCGAACGGTTCGGGTTCACGAACCCGGTGCTGGTCGATGACGACAACCTGATTATTGCCGGCCATTGCCGGGTCGAGGCAGCACGGCTGCTGGGTCTTACCAGCGTACCCACCATCACACTCTCGCACATGAGCCCGGCAGAACAACGGGCCTATATGCTCGCTGATAACAAGCTCGCGCTCAATGCGGGCTGGGATCCCGAGATTCTCGCGATCGAGATGCAGGAGCTGATCGATCTTGATTTCGATATCGGGCTTACCGGGTTCAGCCTTGCCGAGATCGACCTGACACTTGAAGCTGCACGCGAGGCAAGGCTGGACGCGCGCGATGCAGCCGAGGACCGGATCCCCGAGCCGGCAGCAATACCGGTATCGCAGCGCGGCGACATCTGGCTGCTGGGAGAGCATCGGCTGATCTGCGGCGATGCGCGTGATCCGGCCGATATCGGGGCGCTGATGGACGGGGCAAGCGCTGATCTGGTGTTCACCGACCCGCCCTATAACGTGAAGATCGACGGTCATGTCTGTGGCAAGGGCGGGATCAGGCACCGCGAGTTTGCCTTTGCCAGCGGCGAGATGAGCGAGGACGAGTTCACACGCTTCCTCGAAGTGACGCTTGGCAATGCCGCCAGCGTCATGCGTGACGGTGCGATTGCCTTTGTCTGCATGGACTGGCGTCACATGCGCGAGCTGCTTGTCGCAGGAGACAAGGTGTTCACCGATCTCAGGAACCTTGTAGTCTGGAACAAGACCAATGGCGGCATGGGCACCTTCTATCGCTCGAAGCACGAGCTGATCTTCGTGTTCAAGCATGGCACCGCAGAGCACACCAACACCTTCGGGCTCGGCGATACGGGGCGTTACCGCACCAATGTCTGGGACCACGCAGGGATCTCCTCGATCGGCCGCAACCGGGCAGAGGAGCTGACGATGCACCCTACGGTCAAGCCGGTTGCGCTGGTGGCCGATGCGATCCTCGACTGCTCGCGCCGCGGCGAGATCGTGCTCGATTGTTTCGGTGGCTCGGGTTCGACAGTGATCGCAGCGCAGAAAACCGGGCGCAGGGCGCGCCTTGTCGAATACGATCCACTCTACTGCGACACCATCGTCCGCCGCTGGGAGGCATACACCGGACGCAGTGCCACCAACATGACCAGCGGCAAGGCTCTTGCTGTTCTCGAAGAGGAGCGGGCTAATGGATGATCGAGCTGATGACGAACGCATTGGTTACAAACGCCCGCCCCGGGATGGGCAGTTCCGCAAGGGTCAGTCGGGCAATCCCGGGGGACGTCCAAAGAGAAAAAAGGTGGAGCAGATCCCGGCGGCCGATCCCGAGCGCGAATCCGACGCAGTTCTTCGCAAGCTTCTCAGCAGGCGCCACGTGGTCATTGAGGGTGGAAAGCAGGTCGAAATGACCATGCTTGAGATCCTTCGCCACAAGCAGATCAAGCTGGCGGCTGAAGGCAACCCGCACGCACTGCGCGAGATCCACCGTGACGTAGAAAGGAGCGAGGCTCGCAAGGAAGCAAGGGAGCGAGCCATGGCTGAGATTGAAGCCTCTTCTGCTAGGGAGAAAGCTGAGGAGGAGATGCGGATTTTCCGCTTCTTGCGGGGCCTCCGGCTCGAGCAGGCCCGCAAATGGAAAGCGGCTCTGGCGCAGGGCCAAGTAGAGCCTGATGAGCCATGGCCACATCCTGATGACATCATCCTCAGCAAGGATGGCACACAGTACCTTGTGCGCGGTCCGCTGGATGCCGAAGACGTGCCCCGATGGGAAGAACTGCGGCGGCTTCGCGACTACTTCGTTGCCGAGATGGTGCTTGCCATTAGCACCGATGCTCCCGCGCTGGTCTGGAAGCTGTGGCTCGGCCTGATTGCACTCACCGACCGCGACCTTCCGGCGCGATGGCAGGTGTCGCATGACCTGAACGCGGCAAGCGGTCCGCTGATGATGATGCGCCTGCCGCGCCTCGAGGCCATCGTGTCCGGCGAACGCGATTGGTTTGAGCGTACCTTTGAAGCCCCGACAATGCGCTCCAAACAGCAGTATCGCAGCGCGAACATGTTGTTCGGGCCGGTACTCCGCTCGCTTGGCTACCGTTCGCTCAGGCACTTCGAGCGCGTCTGCGAGGATAACGGCGGTGAGCCTGCGCTGCCGCGATTGCGGAGCGGGTAGCGCGGGCGAATCGCAGTCGGGAGATTGTGGCGATTCGGGATATTTGTCCGATTTACCCAAGATGTTGGTGCGTCCGCGGGTGCAGATCCGCTCAAATCTGCGTTCAGGCGCACCTTCATTTTTTCTGTAGGGCAAGTTGCCCGATGCCGCAGAAATCCGGGAAACAACAATTCACAGCCCTCAGGTCGGGTGAATATTGTCATTGATATTACTCGGATATTTTGCAGTCCTGACGAGAACTTGCTGCAAAAGGCACCTGCTGTTCATGCACCGTATTCTGTTTCTCGCGAGTACCTCCCTAGCTGCTCTTTCCTGTGCCTCGGTGGCGCATGCGCAGTCGAGCACGGAGACCTACACCTATGATGCGCTCGGGCGCCTCATCAAGGTCGTCACAACCGGCGGTCAGAACAACGGCGAGACGCAGTCGATCTGTTACGATGCTGCTGGAAATCGTACCGAATACACAGCTAACACGAGCAGCGGGAGTGTCGAATGTTCTGGAGGCTCGTCGCCGCCTCCGCCGCCACCACCACCTCCCCCGCCTCCGCCTCCACCGCCTCCGCCTCCTCCTCCTCCTCCTCCTCCGCCGCCTCCCTCATCGATCACTATTACGGATAATGGTCTGAATGTCCTGCCGGCCCATGCGGCGAATTATTCCTGCATGACCGGCAACCTGTTCGGATCTCCATGGGCGGTCTGCACGCTGCTCACGACCAATGTCACTGTCTACACGACCTGGCTGCCTCCCAACTTTGATCCGGGATACTCCCTGACCAGTTCAGGGGCGCTCCAGGTAACGTCTTCAGCTTATGGAACAGGGGTCTCACCATGAAACAGAAGTATCGACTGACGGTACTCACACTGGCCGCTGCTCCGGCCATTCTTGCGCCCGGGCCTCGATTGGGTGGATCGGCACTTCTGGCTCAGTCAGCATCCTCCCCGGTTTGCCTGACAAGCAGCCCCCCAGCGGCGGCCCCTCTCACGGTAATGGTGCCCAAGGCGCATCAGGCTGAGCTGGAAGCAGCCGGTTTTGTCGCCATGGCATGCGCAGGCAAGGAACTCGAGGTGGCGCAATACCAAGCTGACATATGCAAGCTCGCGTCGGGATTGCCGATGAACGCGCAGCAGCAGTTCGCCAGCGCCTACTCCGTAAGCCCGTCTCGTCTGTGCACTCTGGCAGGAGAACTCTGAATATGACCAGCCGAGCAGACAGAATGTTAAGCGTCGCCTCGACAAATCCCGCTCAAGGGAGAAGCGCTCAGTTTGTGGAAACAAAGCCTGAAGCGCCAGCATTTCTTGCAGAATTCATTCGCATTGCAGCTTTAACTGCGATCGGTGCTTCCATTATTTTTTCAAATCCTGCAGGCGCGCAAACCACCACTGACGACACAATTGATACCGCAAAGCCTGCAGATACTGTTTCACCTTACGGTGTCAGTTATCACACTGGGTCTTTCACCTATTCAGTGCCACTCTTTACAATCGGGCATGGCGAGTGGCCAAATCAGATCACTGTGAGTTTGAATTATGACAGCTCAGGGGCGCGCTACCCCAATAACCCATGGACACTTAATATTCAGCGCCGAATGAGCGGAAGTTACGAGAGCTATCCCACCGGATTTGAGGGCGACGTGCTTAGCGAACAGGTTCGGCATGGATTGAACATTGTGACAGGGAATGGGTCAACGACGTTCTACCTCGGAGGCAGAGCGCTCAATACGAACAATTTTCAGCCCGCCAGTCTTGATGGCAGCAAGATCGAATTCACTGAGGGGCCAAGCGGAGCCTTTGGCGGTATCAATTTCGACCAGCACGGTGAATTCAAGGCCACGCTGCGCGATGGCACAACTATAGAGTTTCCTGGAGGCTTGGTCGGATATGAAGGCCCTGTTCAAGCCAGTGGGCCTCCACACGTCACTTTGCCCAGTGGACACGTGATTGATTATTCACAACCACTATTCTGGAGCGGCTCAACCTCCTATTCCGGTGGCAGTACAGGCCTCTTGATCCGAATGTTCGGAAATCAGGTTTGCGCATTCAACGCTGCTGTCATCGACCCCAGCACAGTCACTAGCTGCTCCCAGTCAAATCTGGTTGCTACGATTGTGACGCAGCCATTCGGGTCATTTGGAACGCAGAATCTGGTTACCTCTGTCACTCGCCCCGATGGAGGCACATACACCTTTGAGTACCAGGCCTATTACTCGTCCTCAGTTTCTCCCGACGGACAATCAAGTTCCGCAAGAACAAGATATCACCTTTCTTGTGTAAGGGAGCCGGGGCAGGCGGGTTGCGCAGTTCAAAACTCTTACGATGCCTGCGACGGATCGGGATGGGCGTATTTCAGCCCTAACTACTTTGGAACAGGTTCTTGGGGTGAGTTTGATAGTGAGTGGTCCGGAAGTCGAGACCGGGTAAGCAGTCAGATGTTGGCCGATGGGCGTACAGTATCCTACACATATACCGGAGGGTCTGTTGGTCCCCTGGCAAACGGGCCATGTGATGATGTTCACTCTGTGACGATGAATGAAGGTGGGGCTATCACACAAATCGAACTTGCACAGAAAAGTGGCTCCAAGTCCAGTTCACCTGGTCTTTCTTCGATAACGGACCCACTCGGGCGAGAAACAAACTTTGCATGGACAGGGGCAAATGTGGCTGCCGCAAGCCTGAAGCAAGACGATAAACTTGCATCAGTCGAGTATCCTGACGGTCGCAGGGTCGAGTTCCTTTATGATGCCCGAGGAAACCGAACTCAAACGCGCATTATCGGCAGGCCAGGCTCCGGAGATGCGGACATCATCACATCTGCGGCATACCCGAGCACGTGTTCAAATCCTAAAGTCTGCAACCAACCAAGTTCTGTAACCGACGCCAGAGGCAATACGACCACGTATACTTATAGCACCACTCACGGAGGAGTACTCACCTCAGTTGGGCCTATGGTTGGTGGGATCGCGCCTGCGACAAAATACTATTACGTTCAGCGCGAAGCATGGCTGAGGAGCGGCTCAGGCTTCGCCAAGACTGGCAGCCCGATCTGGTTATTGTCAGAAGAGCGCAGTTGCCGGACCAGCGCGCTGAACCTTTCGAACGGGACCTGTTCAGCGGGAGCGAACGATCTTGTGCGAACTGTCTACGACTACGGTCCGGATAGCGGTCCCAACAATCTCTGGCTCCGAGGCGTCGCAGTAACCAGCGAAGGTCAGACACTTCGCACCTGCTACTCGTACGATGCATTTGGTCGGCGCATCAGTGAGACGCAGCCAAAAGCTAATCTGACCAGTTGTCCGTAGGGGAAGATTCAAGATGAAGTCCTTTTCCAGACTGCTGGTGACGCTCGGCGTAATTACCACTTCGACCATTCCGGCCGCTGTTAGCGCCCAGTCCTCTCCCTCTGCGTACACATCGGCCGTGCGCTATGATGCGATGGGCCGTGTGACCGGAACCATTGCGCCGGATCCCGACGCGGGTGGCCCCCTCAAATACGCTGCGACGCGAACGACCTATGACCAGCGGGGTAATCCCATCAAGGTCGAGACAGGCGAACTGGCGACCTGGAAGAGCGAGAACCAGAACCCCTATACGCAATGGAACGACTTCACAGTCCTTACCACAGCCGAGACCACTTATGATGCGCTGAACCGCAAGACAACCGAGCGGGTCAAGGGCTCCAATGGCGTAACGATCGGCCTGACCCAGTACAGCTATGACAATCGTGGCCGTTTGGAATGCACTGCGGTGAGGATGAACCCAGCGACCTATGGCTCGCTCCCTGCGAGCGCTTGCACCTTGGGGGCGCAGGGGTCGCATGGTCCCGACCGGATCACGCGCACCGTGTATGATGCGGCAGGGCAAGTGCTGCAGATCAGGAAGGCCGTAGGCACCCCGATCGAAATCGCGGACGTCACATATACCTACACGCTGAATGGCCAGATTGGGCAGGTTGTTGATGCCAACGGCAACCGCGCAGAACTCCGGTATGATGGGCATGACCGGCAGACGCGGTGGGTCTTCCCGTCAAAGACCCGTCCGACAGCATTCAATGCCTCCACTGCCGCAACGGCCATCGCCAGCGCGGGATCACTCAATGAGGCCGACTACGAAGCCTACACCTATGACGCCAACGGCAACCGGCTGACGCTGCGCAAGCGCGATGGCTCGGTGATCAGCTACCAGTACGATGCCCTCAACCGGAACACCCGCAAGACCGTTCCCGAGCGCGCTGGACTGTCGAGTACGCATACGCGCGATGTGTTTTACCAGTATGATCTGCGCGGACTGCAGACGCGGGCGCGGTTTGGCAGCATCAATGGCGTTGGCCTTACATACACCTATGATGGTTTCGGCAGACTGACGGCGGAAAGCCAGAACACCGATGGAGTGACCCGCACCATCAGTTCCCAATATGATGCGAACGGGAACCGCATCCGGGTTACCTATCCTGATGGCCAGTTCTTCACTTACGACCATGATGGCCTCAATCGTGCAACCGGCCTGCGTGAAGGCACGACCCTGCTGGGCACCGCCACTTTCAACAATCGCGGACTGGCAACACAGCTCGCCTGGACCAGTCAGACGGCAAGCGCCAACACTCGCAGCTTTGGCTACGATCTTGCCGGGCGCCTTTCGTCGATCGGGTTCAATCTCCACGGAACCAGCGGCGATGTTACCTGGGGCTACACCCGTAATCCCGCTTCCCAGATCCTGGCCGAAAGCCAGAGCAACGACAGTTACTCCTGGAACGGTCACGTCAATCTGACGCGGGCCTACTCCACCAATGGCCTCAATCAGTATGTCAGCGCCGGAGGTGCGGCATTCTGTTACGATGCCAATGGCAACCTCACCGCTGACGGTAGCAGTGTCTATCTCTACGATGTCGAGAACCGTCTGGTTGAAAAGCGGGCTCAGGGCAGTGGCAACACCAATTGCAACTCGTTGTCATATGCGGGTGCGCTTCAGGCACAGCTTTTCTACGATCCGACCGGGCGCCTGTATCAGGTATCCGGCGGCGCGGCAGGGGTGCAGCGGTTTGCCTATGACGGCAATGCATTGATCGCGGAATACAACAGCGCAGGCACGATGCTGCGGCGTTATGTCCATGGCTCGAACGCGGAAGCGGACGATCCGCTGATCTGGTACGAGGGCTCAGCCCAGACCGCTACCGCCCGCCGCTACGTCCACGCCGATCCGCGCGGTAGCATCGTTGCAGTAACGAATTACACCGGCACTGCCATCGCCACCAACTCCTATGACGCCTATGGCATTCCCGACACCGCATCGGGCAATGACATCGCGACCAAGGGACGGTTCCGCTACACCGGGCAGGCGTGGATTCCCGAACTGGGCATGTACTACTACAAGGCCCGCATCTACTCGCCGACGCTGGGGCGGTTCCTGCAGACCGATCCCATCGGGTATGAGGATCAGTTTAACCTGTATGCGTATGTCGCAAATGATCCGATCAACATGGTTGACCCCACGGGGATGATCAGCTTGGGCGGTCTGTCATGTGCTGAATCGCGCTTATGCGACGGAGGAGGCTCTTCGTTCGCAAGCCAATCTAGAGATGGGACAAGCTCCGATCTCGGCATCGAGAATGCCACGAATAGCAGCGACAAAAAGCCACTTAAGAGAAGAGTCATGGAGGCTTTTGCGCGGTTGGGTGGTCTTGGTGATCCGACTGCGCCTTCGGGCCCAGACAATCCGGCTGAACCGCCAGCTGTTGAATCACAGCAGCAACGGACAGAAGATTCTGAAAGCCAAAGACGGGGCGGGCGACCGCCAGTTCAATCTGGCAGACCCACTGCAGCTGGTTCCGCTCCTCCCCCGCGCCGACCCGGTGGCCGTGGGGTTACCGGCGGACGGGGAGGCACGCGCGGGCTGGGTGTGGTCATTGCTACGGGCCTTATTGGCATACTAGAACAAGCAACTTGTGCTATTGGTGTCGAAGCTGCTTGCAGTTCACCGATCACGAATGAGTTGGAAAGGATCGAGGAAGCTGACGCTGAGAGAGCTCGGAGATAGGGCAAAGAAATGGTTTGCGAGGCTTTCTGCAGCTGCTTCGCAGTTAAGAGAACCAAAAGTTAATTGACAGCAAGAACCATAAAGTTTGTGATCCGCTAAGCCGCTTCCTGCCTTCTGAGCTAGTCTGCCATGAATAATTACGAAAGAGAGATCCATTCCGATCCGTACTCAGCGACGGTCAGAGAAGCGTTAACTCTTCGTAGCTGTAAACCGTCGACAGCCTACGAGAAGTTAGCGGAAGTTGCGGCAATGGGTTCGCCAATGGCAAACATGATATTGGGTGACGCACATCTAATGGGACGTAACGGACTGACAAAAGATGAGGATCAAGGCGAGAGGTTTCTGAGAAGGGCTTCTAAGCTTGGCTCTCTAGAGGGGGCATTTCGCCTTGCACGTTATCTAGAAGCCAAGAAGTTAAATAGCGAAGCGATACAAATCTATGAGAACCTTTCTGAGGCGAGGTTCGCTCCAGCTGCTTTTGTTTTGGGTGTGAGTTATACAAAGGGCACCTTTACCGAGAAAGATTTAGATTTAGGAACGCGTTATCTAAAAGTTGCTGCTGATGAAGGTCATCTTCATGCTAAAGACTGGCTCGCTCAACTGGTCTTAGAGTCAGAGGCGAGCTTTCCAGAGCTTTCCAAAGCACTAGCGACACGTCTCTTATTGAAAAAACGAATTCAGAATCTAACTCAGTCTGATCCGGCAAGCGATCTTATCCGGACAGGTTGACAGCGACTTTGAGCAGTTGACCCTACTTGACCGATTGTCACGTACAAATCGGTGACACGCCTCAAACCTTAGGCCGTGTTGACAAAAGACTTCAGCCATAGGCGGGCGGCGGCGAGGTTGAGGAAGCTTTCGAACGATAGGATGGTCTTGTCGTAACTGGTCTGAGCCCGAAGTTTCTACCAGCTACGAGTAGAGCCTTGGGCCGTTTTGATGCCCATTGCTGGGCGTGATGGCAACAACCGTATCGGGGGCATGCCCCCGATACGGTTGGCCGCTTGATCCAGCCCCGATCTCGGCCGGGGTTCGGTTCCCGAGGCTCGAGTGGGGCCGGAAGTGGTTGTAGTCGTGCCGCCAGGCTTCCAGTTCCTGGCGAGCGTGGGGGAGGCTGGTGAAGATCGTCTCGTTCAGGCACTCATCCCTGAGCCGGGCGTTGAAGCTCTCGATGAACCCGTTCTGGTAGGGCTTGCCCGGCGCGATGTAGTGCCACTCGACATTGCGCTCCTTCGACCAGCGCAGGATCGCCATACTGGTCAGTTCAGTGCCGTTGTCGCTGACGATGGTGTGGGGCCGCGCCATGCGCTCGAAGACCGCTGCATCGAGTTCACGCCCAACCCTTGCGCCGGAGATCGACGTGTCGGCGATCAGGCGCACGCACTCCCGGCTGTAGTCATCGACCACGGCGAAGATCCGGAACCTGCGCCCGCAAGCGAAGGCATCAGACACGAAGTCGAGGCTCCAACGCTGGTTCGCCCCCTGAGGCACCGTCATCGGCGCTCTTGTGCCCAAGGCCCGCTTGCGACCACCACGGCGGCGCACTTGCAGCCGTTCCTCACGATAGAGCCGCCGGAACTTCTTGTGGTTCATCGCCCATCCTTCCCGGCACAGCAGCCAGTGCAGCCGCCGGTAACCGAACCGGCGTCGCTGACTGGCCAGCTCCCTGATCCGCTCGCGCGCCTTCGCATCATCAGGCCGACGACTGACGTAGCGCACCATGGTCCGGTCCACGCCCAGCACCGTGCAGGCACGACGCTGGCTCACCTCGAAGACCTCCTGGAGATGAGCCACCGCCTGCCGTCTGGCACCGGGCGCTAAAACTTTTTTGCGCTGATCTCCTTGAGCATGGCGTTGTCCAGCATCGAGTCCGCCAGCAGCTTCTTCAGCCGCGCGTTCTCCTGCTCCAGCTGGCGCAGCCGACGGGCGTCCGACACCTCGAGCCCGCCATACTTGGACTTCCACTTGTAGAAGGTTGCCGAGCTGATCCCGTGACGGCGGCAAACATCCGCCGTTGGCATCCCCGCTTCCTGCTCCTTCAAAACAGCGATGATCTGCTCCTCGCTGAACCTGCTTCGCTTCATATCGTCCGTCTCCTTGTCAGGGCCGGACTCTACTTATCGCTGGAGGAAATCTAGGGGCTCAGACCACCTGCGCAAGCAGCATCGCCGCGCGATCCGCTGCCTCCGGCTGATCATGACCCTTATGCAGGGGCCTCGCTTCGGCGGGAGTGACCGCCGAGGACCTGCTGATCGCCGCGCTGCGCATGCGGCCTGATCGTATCATTCTGGGCGAGCTGCGCGGGGTCGAGGCGTTCACCTTCTTGCGTGCGGTCAACAGCGGACATCCTGGTTCGATGACGACGATCCATGCAGATACCCCGCAGCGGGCGATCGAGCAGCTGTCATTGCTGGTGCTGCAGGCTGGGTCGAAGCTCAGCCGCGAGGATATTCGGCACTATGTACGTGAGAGCGTGAATGCATTTGTGCAGTTGGAGCGAAGAAGCGGAAAGCGGCGGGTGAGCCGAGTGTTGGTGGCGGGATAGCACGGAGGGATGCGGAGATGCGCCTGACACCGGGGCAAAGCCTGTTGGATGCACTTGACGGGTCGATGAACGCAAGCGCGGTGCGTTGGATCAAGGATTGCCTATTCGGCGAAGTGGCGCTTATAATGTCCGACATCGCTTTAGCGCTGGTGGAGCCTTGAGGTTAGGCGTTCGCCTGGCGCCTCGCAGGTTACGAGCAATGAGCGGGCTGAATTTCAAGTACCATCGCCGCACGGTTTCATGAGAAACATCAAGTCCGCGCTCGGCGAGCAAATCCTCGACATCGCGGTAGCTCAAGGTGAACCTTGCATAGAGCCATACAGCGTGGCGTATAACTTCTGGCGGAAACCGAAGGCGATCAAATGAGACTGGCTGTATCGACACCATCCTGGCACATCTCTTGGCGGTATGAGTCAATGTGACAATGCCTCATGCTTTGTTTCGAGACCGGACACTGGCCCTCGATTGGACAGATCGAACATTTTCTCAGTTAGCCCGAGTGCTGATCGATGCAGAGATAAGTGACCTGATGAGCTAGAACCAAACTCATTCTCTCGTTAAACTCTTCTGGATAGTCGCGACCTCGAACTAACTCGTTCTCATCAACTTCCGTTGATTGAGCACCAACCAAAAGGGCCGCATCGGGCAAACGCCATCCGTCCGTCACGCACTCCAGAACCGCAATTTGATCTTCTGACAAATTGCTTTCAAGCACTGAGCGTCTTAGAAATCCGACAAAGCCCAGAAGGTCTGATCTCGTCGTGCGCTCCTTGTTTGGAGATTGCTCTATCCGCAAACCATACGAACTAAGGAAATTCCTTTGAGTATCGGCGCTGAGGCCCACCCACAACGATCTTGAGAACTCGATTGGGTCACTAGGAAATACAAAGCCGCCGCTACCATTCATTTTCATTCTAATTGACCAAATGATTTCTCCGTCTTTTGACGTTGCCGTGAAGATTCGCTCAGATGGGCCTTCCCCTGCGGCGATCGAAATGTCTGGCTCTAGAAATGACAGGTCCAATCTCGTTTCTGCTTTGACGGCTGAAACTTGACAGAGCCCCAGCAAAAAGGCGGTCAAAAATGTTAGCTTGTATGACATAGACACCCCGATAGCTGCGAATGCGTTCGCTCAAGCTTCAATACACTAATTGCCTCTGAGCGGAGGAAGGCAAATCTCCCCAGTCCCGGGCGGGCAAGCGTTTGCACCTCTATCGCCTTGTCGAGCTCTCCTTGCCCGCCTAGTTGTCATTTCCCTAAACCTACCCTGCGGGGTACGGAGGAAGTAGTCAAACCGCCTCGCGAACTGGATGTCTTGCCTACTATATCCTTCACCAAGCGCACTGCCATAAGGATGTGAATGAACCCCAGCCGACACTGTGAAGCCCGACATGTTTGTGACAGTGATACCCGCTTCGAAAGAATCCGCAGGAACAATTCCTGCGTTCGATATATGAAATTTCCCAGTCTCTTCATTCTTGAACACGAGACCCAACACTTCTTCATCGTTTTCAGTCGCTTGGATCAAATCTTCGTTCTGCTGCGCAAACGCGTTTGCAGCTTCCTCCTGAGTTTCGAATTCCTGGTCCATATCAATAGTCAAAGTGAGTTCAACCTTCTGTTCTTGGCATATCCTCGAACCGGTTCTGATCTCACAAAGTCCCGTTGGATCCACCCCATTAATCGGATCCTGTCCGACATACCCATAGAGATTGACGTTATCCTCATACCCAATCGGATCGGTTTGGAGGAACCGCCCCAGCGTCGGCGAGTAGATGCGGGCTTTGTAGTAGTACATGCCCAGCTCAGGCAGCCACACTTGGCCGGTGTACTGGAACCGCCCTTCGTTGCCCGCGCCGGGCTGGCCGTACTCGTCATAGGTGTTGATCACCCGGCTCGCGGCGGAGTCGTAGCGATCCGAGCTGTAGACGATCGAGCCGCGCGCATCGTTCTGCAGGAAGCGGGCGTTGTTGATGCTGATGCTGGCTCCGTTGTAGCTCACCAGCGGATCGTCAACGCCGGCAGCAGGGCCATGGGCATGCCGCGCCAGAACCGCACCCGATGCGTTGAACTCCGCCACCAGAGCATCGCCATCATGCAGGAACACCCGCGCGCCCTGGCTGACGCCGTTCACATAGTCCGTAACCTGATACAGCCGGCCCATGGGATCATAGCGCAGCTCGGCCTTGATCTGCCCGGAGTACGACAGCGAGGTACAAACCGAGTTGGTCTGCGCGCGCATCTCCACCAGACGGTTCTCGACATCGTAGAGATAGACATACTGGCCATCGGCGGTGAGATTGCCGTTGGGATCATGGCAATAGGCCTGACCCGACACGGCGGTGTACTGGTTCAGCCCGTTGGTGGTGTAACCGCGGTTGACCGGCTGATACCCGTCCCAGCTGAAGCTGTCGTTGCTCTGGCTCTCGGTCCTGATCTGGTTTGCAGCGTTGCGGGTGAAGGACCAGGTCACCGTCGGGCTGGTGCTGGTTTGCCCGATCGATATGGCGCTCAGTCGTGACAAGCCGTCGTAGCCAAAATACTGGTTCGGCGCGCTGGAATATCGATCAATGCGGTTGACCCGGTTTTGCGTATCGTAGCTGTAGTCGATCAGCGTCAGGTTGGATGGGTCACGCAGCTGGTTGAACTGTCCGCCCGAGCTGTAGGTGTAGCTGAACAGCGCATTATCCCATGTGTGGCGCACCGAGGTGCGATTGCTGCCCGCATCATAGGTGTAGTTCAGCGTGCGTCCGGCGGCGATCCCGGTGTTGTCGGTGGTCGAGGTGACCCGGCCATAGCGATCATAGACCGAGGTCGAGCCGGGCCCGGTGTCGCTCCCGAACCTCGCGTGCAATTGAAGTCCACGAATATCGTATTCGTAGAACACATCACGCGTGTGATCGGCGTGAAGCTCGGGACGATTGTCGGGTATGGTCTTGCGGATCATGCGGTTGAGATTGTCGTACTGATAGGTCAGCACCGTACCGTCACGCTTGCGCAGCGAGGTGCGGTTGCCATTGGCGTCATAGCCATAGAGCTCATAGTCATTGGGGTTGATCGCGCCGGTCTGGCTGGCTTGCGGGAAGTACCAGTGCGACTGGCGATCAAACCCGTCATAGAGCATCGAGGCCTTGTAGCCGCGTGCATCCGTCATGCTCGCCATCTGGCCGTTGGGGGTGAAGCTGTAGGTGGCGTAATCCCGCACCAGCGGCGTTCCCACACCCTGCTCGATCCGCACGACCCTGCTTTCGCTGTCATAATGCTGGCGGGTGATGCGGTCGGGCCCGTCGCTGCTCACGGTCCCCGGCGTGCAGGCGTCGCCCGGCAGGCTGGACAGGTTCATGCGAACAGCGGTGCAAGTGTTGCGATTGAGAGCGTCATAGCTCATCTGCGTGACCGCATAGGTCGTGCTGCCGTTCGACACGGTGGTCCGCGTCGCAAGGCGGCGCGAGTTGAATTGCGTGTCCGTGTCAGAAATGATGCTGGTAAAGCTGAGAACTGCTGGGGACAGTGCCGTGGTTGAACCTGGAACCACTCCGGTAATGACCTCGGATACCTGATCATCGGCATCGCGGTAGGTCATCTTGGATGCGACCCTGGTCCCCGCCTCGTTCTTCGGTCCAATCTCCCAGATCTGCCGGCCAAGCGTATCGTAGCGCGCGTAGGTCGCATCATCGCTGCCCGGCAGCGGCCCGTCAGCCGACAGACGGCGACCCGCGTTGTCATAAGTGTAGGTCGTGGTCAGCGGGGCAGTCCCGATACCATCGGTGACGGTTTCAGTAAGGGGAAGCCTCGTCCCGCCGAAATAAGTGTATGTGGTGACGAAGGAATTCGCCGTGCCGCAGGTCAGCTCCGCGCCAGTAGCGCTGGCTTCGCAGATCTCTGACTTGATGAGACGCCCGGCGCCATCATAGGTGTTCTTGGTCTTGCGGCGAATATTGTTCTCGTCGACCGGATCAAGCTGAGTCAGAAGGCCGCCGTGGTACTGGTCCCATGTGTAATCGGTCTGCTTGCCCTTCGCATCTCGCGTCCAGACCGGCCGGAAGCACGACACCGTGTCGCAGAAGAGACCCGAATTGTAGGAGGCCTCCTGAGTCAGCGCGCTCTGGCCACTTCCCGGCTTGGGAGTAGTGGTCATCGTGATGATGTTGCCGCTGATGTCATAGGTCACATTGACCTTGTTGCCCTCGGGATAGGTGATCTGTGTCACCCTTTGTGACGGGTCGTATTGATATGATGTGGTATTGTTCTGTGAATCTGTGACCGAATCTATCCGCCTACGACCAGAGCTGGTGTTCGTAATTTCAATATGCTGACTAAACCCATTGGGCGCGGTGATGTCGATATAATCATACGCAGGATGGCCTGGGTCAAACGAACCAGCTGGATCATGGGTGCCATCATAGGTGTAGGTAACACCGTCCCTTGTAACCGTGAGGAGGCGATCCTTCGCGCCCGACGGACCAGTGTCTGTCGCGCTCGATTGGACGCTCGGTGACGTCTGACCAGGCAGTTTAAGGGAGACGACGGTCGAAGGCTGCGGACCATTGAGTTCGTTGCCACACGGCTGGCAAACATACTCTCGGCCGCTGATATCTTCGACGGTTGTCGTCGAGTTGGTGGTGAGGCTGTATTCGAGGGAAGCCAAGGGCGTATTCGGTTCTGCAACACGCACAATCTCGACTTTTTGCAAGAACCTCCAAGCCCCAACCGTCGGGTCATTGCTATGGTAGGTAAACTTGAGTCTATAGCCAGAAGTACTTGTGACCGTTGCCGGCCGATAGGAAGTGACGTTGTAGCCCGGGAACGGATTCCCGGAATCGTATGTGAACGTGAGCGCCGGCCCGCCCGGGTTCACTATGGAGGTTGCCACATAATAGAATGGGCCGGTCCCAACCGTCGGGACCGATTGACTACCGTACTGGATGTCGAACGTGATCTTCTTTCCGGTGCCGCCTTGGGTGTAGTAGTAAGGTCCGACGTTCCCACCGCCGTACAGGACCGAGCCGCTACCTTTGCTCCCGACACAGTCACCTGCGCCATCCATGCAATTGAATGATTCTGAAGCTATCCCTCCTGCATTGATTGAAAAATTGATCTCACCTGTAGGTGACTGAGGAACAATATTTCCCTGTAGAACAGGCCAAAAATCTGACAGGTTCTTGAAAGCCAGCTCCGGGGCAGCAGGAATTGAGATCGACGGCAGCTGCGGTGTGACTTCAAGTCTGAGTAGATCGACGCCGTTTGGATCCTGATGCACATCCAGCGGATTGATTTGCTGTGCTTGTGCAGGAGATACCGAGCCAAGCATGAAAGCAGCTGCAGCTGCCGTAGCACCACAAATCCGGCGAAGCGCGCCTAGGATCGATCCGTTCGCTCCGATCATTTGCTCTGGGCCTCCCGTGCGTCCCACTCTCCGACGACGATCTCAGCCATTGCACAGAGTACTGCAGGCCTCTCGCCAAGCACATGTTCGAGTTGCCGCTGCATGGCTTCTGGTTGATCGGCTGCGATCTGGCACATCTCATCGCGGAACTTCGCTTGCTGTGCAGGAGGAAATCCACCCCTTGTGCAATCGAACTCCTCGAAGCCTTTCATCTCCATCGCTCCGATGGCGCGTCTCGGAACGACTATTTGGGTCACCTTTTCTCCAGGTTCGCCGCGATGGCGCTGCATACAGACAAATGTTGACTCGTCATTGACTGATGCAACTTGCGCCCATGGTGCATCTGTTGGGCCGGCAAATGTCGCAGTAAGAAGACATGCTCCCGCACCAATCCCTGCACATGCTGCTCGAAAGTCATTCATCGGCTTGTCATTCCATAAGGTTGGGAGTTCGATTGCGAGAGCGAGAGCTCTAGGCCGTGTTGACAAAAGGGATTCCCAAACGCCCCATGTTCTGATTCAAGACTGCTTTTTGAGGAGCAGTCATGGGTCGCGGGGATTTGTCGGATGCGGAATGGGAACTGATCGGGCCGCTACTTCCGCCTGAGCGGGGTCGCTGGGCGCGGCCAGCTGGCGATAATCGACGCTTCCTCAACGGCATGCTCCATGTGTTGCGGGTCGGCTGTCCCTGGCGCGACATGCACGAGCGGTATGGCAAGTGGAACTCGGTCTATGTCCGGTTCCGGCGCTGGGCCGGACAAGGTGTCTGGGATGCACTCCTGCAAACGCTGGTCGATCTGGGACTGACCGACGATTGGCAGCACATGATCGACAGCACCAGTGTTCGCGGCCATGTCTCGGCGGCGGGCGGAAAAGGGGGGCTTGTGCGAACGCTCTTGGTCGATCGCGCGGCGGCTTTACGAGCAAGATCCACGCCCGCTGCGACAATCAGGGACTGCCTCTCGGCTTCATCCTGACCGGTGGCGAAGCCTCCGACTACACTGCAGCCGAGCCGCTCATGGAGATCCCCATCGCCACGCCCAAGGCGCTGCTGGCGGACAAGGGATACGACGGTAATCGCTTCCGGGAAAGCCTGCTGATCCGGGGCATCCTGCCGATCATCCCGCCCCGCTCGAACCGCAAGGTGCCCGAGCACCCCGACTATCGCCGCTACAAGGACCGCAACCGCATCGAGCGCATGTTCGGCAAGCTCAAGCAGCAGCGTCGCATCGCCACCCGTTACGACAAGACCATCCTATCGTTCGAAAGCTTCCTCAACCTCGCCGCCGCCCGCCTATGGCTGAAGTCTTTTGTCAACACGGCCTAGAGAGGCGGTCCGCCACCGCCGCCGCTGCAACTTCCCGCAGCAACGTTCAGATCTCCGGTTGACGTAGCACCAAGAGAGTCAGCGACCGTGTAGGTGAAAAGCGAGAAATCGAACGCGACACCGCCAAGCACAACCTCGACGGTTGATGCCGAGATCACCGTGGCACTTGCGCTGCCCTGGTTTCGTGTGATCCCGGTCAGGGCCAGTGGCAGGTTACCCTCCGGATCGCTGTCGTTCGCCGTCAGGTTCACGTACAAAGTGCCGTTGCAGCCTGACGCCGAGGCAAAGTCGGTTGTCGTCGTGGGCGGGTTGTTGCCCGGCGGCGGAGGGGGAGGCGGGGGAGGCGGAGGTGGTGGAGGTGGCGGCGGCGGAGGTGCAGAGCCGCTACACTCGACGCTCCCGCTGCTGGTGTTGGCAAGGTACTGCGTCCTGTTGTCAGCCTTGTCGTAACAGATCGACTGCGTCTCGCCGTTGTTCTGACCGCCGGTTGTGACGACCTTGATGAGGCGCCCGAGCGCATCATAGGTGTAGGTCTCCGTGCTCGACTGCGCATGCGCCATCGAGGCACAGGAAAGAGCAGCAAGGGAAGTACTCGCGAGAAACAGGATACGGTGCATGAACAGCAGGTGCCTTTTGCAGCAAGTTCCCATCAGGACTGCAAAATATCAAAGCAATATCAATGACAATATTCACCCGACCTGGAGGCTGTGAATTGTTGTTTCCCGGTTTTCTGCGGCATCGGGCAACTTGCCCTACAGAAAAAATGAAGGTGCGCCTGAACGCAGATTTGAGCGGATTGGCACCACCGGACACGCCAACATCTTGGGTAAGTCGGACAAATATCCCGAATCACCACAATCTCTCGGCCGCGATTCGCCCGCGCTACCCGCTCCGCAATCGCGGCAGCGCAGGCTCACCGCCGGTATCCTCGCAGACGCGCAAACCTCGACTCAGGCTCAATCGAACCTGGGCGAGCGTGTCCAAGGGATGCAAAACTCGATTGCAAATCAGCGTCCACTGTTGGGCCGGTTGCAGACTGTCTTCTGTTGGCGAGCCCGATACGGAATGCTGCCGTTTCGTCCCACACCCTGTTGCCAGCTTTAGCGCTTAGATCGGAGATTCATCTTTCGTCGCTGCGCACTTCGGTTTGTCGTTGGCAGTTACTACGTTTAGTCTCAGGATTTCGGGTTGTTGTGGTGGTTTGATTTCAGTTGCGGCTCGCAATGTGCCATAGCAACGCTCGTGCAGAGATGGGCTGTTTGCAGGAACAGAGCAAAGTGTGGTTGCGGTTGCCCGCTAAGGCTAGGGCAACTCGAGGGTTGGACCATAAGCCTCATTCCCCGTTTTGCGCAGACGACGCTTGATGGCAGCAGGGGTGAGGTAGAAAGTGCCAAGCTCATCTTTTTCGACTTGCCGAAGCAAAACCTTACCCCGATCACCCCAAAACTGAAGGTAAAAGGCGGTTTCTCGTCCGTCGCAGATAGGGAATATCATCTCTGCCTTGCGCTGCCTAACGATGCCGTTCCAATTGCGTACATCGATGGAAGAAGGCGAAAGAGAAAACCCAGGATGGCTGTGCCATTCGCCAATCCAGTCCATCTTTCCACCGGATTTACGCCACCTCCTAAGCGCAGCTATTCTGTGCCCCTTAGGCGAGCGCTGGAAGCGCATCGAACTCTGTCGATCCCATGGCAATGGACGGGTGATCTCAGTCACATGAAGGTAGAGACCCTTGCGCAGCCCAAGTACCAGCCCCCCAGCTTCTAAAGGGCGATACTGCCGCGTACATTTCAACATATTCTCTGCCGCTTCATGATCGACAAGAATGCCCTCGATCACGACCCATCCCTCGCGAGGCATGATGGGCACGTTTTGTGAGCTGCAGGAGACGTTGGTTTACGCTCGATGCCGCGCTCGTGGTCGAGTACGATCGTGCGAAGCCGCGCCCCTGGCTTATCGTTGGCCCAACCTATCGCCATGTCGCAAGCTAATCCGGCAGCGGTGGCAGGCGCAGCAACGGAGTAAGGAATATAGTTCCCATCTCCGCAGGTCGCAGGGGCCATGTTGGCTTCGACCCCCGGTTTGAGAGCTGGGAAACGCGGCCCTGCGCTCATAGACGGCCTCAGACAGCGAAAGCAGCACTCATCGCCGCGGACATTCAGAAAAGCCTGAACAGCTGCGCCGTTACCGCTTATCCAGCAATGCAGAATGGCATCAGCCGATATGCCGTCCTCATAAAAAAGTTCATTCAGCGCATATTGCGTGTTCCAATCACCTGTCGCATCGACGAGTAGATTGGCGTCAGCCAGCACCGTCTTTTGAGCTAGCGCATCGCCAACCGTGGCCCGGATATCGCATTGGGGGTGAAAAGACTTTAGCTCCTCAGCCAGCGCGCTCGCCTTCGTTTCGCCTATCCGCGAATGGCCGAGATAATGACGCCCGATATTGCCAGCAGAAAGCACCTGACTATCAATCAGCGTCAGGGGTGCACCGGCGCCCGCGCCACTCTGGATAAGGAATTTGGCAAGATGGCTTCCAAGCGTGCCGCAACCTACAAGAGCGATGGCCTTCCCATCCAATGTTTTGATCCCGTGCAAATTACGTTGAGCGATCTCAGCCAATCCCGTCCAATAACCACCGGAGCGCTTGATATCGAGTTTAGTTTTCTGCTTGGCTAAAAGCGGCTGCAATTTCGAAGATCGCAGTTTCTTTGCACGGACCGCCACTGCAACGTTAGCCGGCAGTTCAACTTTGACGCCGAGAGTGCAGTTGTTTGCTGCGAGGCATACGAATTTCCCAGACAGAAGCGCTCTCTCACATTCGCTCCAGCGATCAGCAACCACAGCCGTTTGCCCACGAAACCATTGCTCAAGAGACAAGAAGCTGTTCGGTACCAAACGATCAGCGGTCGGTCCCAACTCGGCATCGAAATGGAATACAACGGCTCCAGACAATCGGGTAGCCTCGTGGTCATGTAGACTGATCGTATCAGCGATCGCGAAAAACGGACTTCCCGTTGCAGGCTTGAAGACCGCGTATTGCAAGCCGGCTTGTCGCTCAGCTGTACCATTCCGGCTCACGAGAACTCGGAAATGCGGCTCCTTCGTTATCCAATACTCTTGGTACTCGGCCGCAACTTCGGTGCCGCCTTGCCCGGCAAAACTCTTCTCCAGCGAAAGCTCGGCCTGTCTGAGCACGCGCAAAACGGATCCGCCTGGATCGTGAAAGTCGAGTGGCAGGCCAGTTGCGGGGGCAAAGCAAACCACAGATCCTTCGATGTCGTCACGGCATATATGTCCGAATGCGCCAGTGGGGAGTTGCTTGCGATCGACAAGCCGAACAATGGGTAGCTCCACAAACTTTGAATCTGGAACGACCAGTTCAATATCGACCGCACGGCCATGGACGTTTATCGATCCGCGAAACTCTGGCGATGCGCCTTGCTGTTCGGTGAAGCCTTTATTCGCAAGCGCAGCTGCAATTGCGCGCCACCGATCGGCTTGCGACATCATCCGGAATCGGAACTAGTTATGTGCGGTGTGGCCACGGTCGCCGCAGGAGCGGCACGTACAGCCGCAGCCGTGTCACTCTCAATCGCAATGATATCTGGCCTGTAGGGAATGCGTCGTCCGAATGCATCGCGCAGATGCTCGATAACCCGGTCGGCGTCGCCAGTACGCTCGAGCGCAGCTTCCATTGTCGCAGCAAGGGCTCGCGTTTCCGCCAGAACATCTCCGCGCTCTTCCTCGCTCCAGCTGTTCAAACAGCTCGCCTTAACCACCGGGTTTTTGATCTCGCCTGAAAAAATCGTCGGAAGCAGTCGCGCGAGATCGAGTATAGTCTTATCATCGCGGTTATCTGCGCTCTGACCGAGTTCGAGCAGAGCCGCATCGATCGCACACATCAGGCAGATTGAGGATAGCGGGCTGTTGGCCCAGACATGATCGCGCCAGCCCTTAAAGAAGCGGCTCATTCGACGGAATGACGGGCCGTGGCGATCAACTCGGTTTTCAACCCAGTCATGAAGCTGTTTGGGATCCGATTGAACCCATTCTCCGCTGCGCTGGGCCAGCATCACGCGGTCGCTCGGAATCGCAGGAACGCTGTCAAAAGTTAGTTTGCGTGCGCTGAAGGCGGCTTCCTCAATGGCTGCCTTCATGACTCTGAAGCGCTCCTCTGGAACGGAATAGATCGGGATGTCGATATGCGCGCCTCGCCAGAGCTTGATCCGCACGCACGTGTCTTTGCTGGAGTCGAGCGACCAGCCGTTAGCCCGGCAAACCGGGCGAAGCACTTCTTCAACGAAGGTAAACAGGGCGCCAGCCGCTAGCGCGGGATGATTGTCGCTCAGAAAACGGACCGGAACGTACATGCCATCATCAAGATCGATCTCCTGCAAAGCCGGCTGCGCTGGAGCATTTAGCGTCTTATACGCGAAGCTACCTTGCGTCATGAACTTGACCTTCACATCGTCCTGAATGCGATTGGCAGTCTCGATCAGATAATCACGCCGCCAAAAGCTTTTGTCTGATTCGAGGCGATGCGTTGCATTGCGAAGGGCCGTGCGGATGGTTTGACGGGCATTTAAGAGGCGCTGCCGCTCGTTATCTTCGATCTCGAGGCTTGCAAGATAGCTCGGGTTCTTTTGAAGCCCGACAAACAGGGCATGCGCGTTAGCTAAAGTCATGGCGGCACTCCTAGTTCATTCGGGCCTTTCCTACACAGATGCGGCAGGTTACAGCGAAATCAAGAGGCGAACAAACAATGTACAGAATTTTCCCGGTAAAAGCGCTGATCTACGCTGCGGCACTCTTGGCCGTGGGCGTTTTCCTAGCGATAGAACTCGCTACGTCTGCATTCGATATCGAAGTTCGAAGGCTGGCAATACCAAGCATCGTTTGGGCAATCTGTGTTGCCCTTGCATGGAACCCGATCTGGCGATGGATTTGGTCGGTGAGTAAAAGGGTTGGCTGGTTGCCCGATCTTGGACACCACGTGTTCCCGGATCTCAACGGCAAGTGGGCTATGACGCTTCGCAGCAATTGGTCGCGTCAGATACAGTTGCTTGATGCGGCCGCCGATCGGCGACGTAGTTTCGACCCTCGAATTTGCGAAGCGGACGAGCTTGCCGAGTTGCTGCCTGTCTCACTGGTCGCCGAGATCGAACAATCGTGGTGGTCCATCAAGATCACAGTGACCAATCCGCGCGCTGATACACCGATTAAAAACTCGACAAGCTATATCGTCATGCCGCGCAAGCGTTCGGAAAATGAGCGGCCCTCGCTCTGCTATTTCTATAACCAGCAAAACGACACCGATAACCAAGCGGATGATCTCAGTTTCGATGCAGCAGCCAGCTTGTTCTACGATAATGAGAAGGATCAGCTTGAGGGAACATTCTGGACAGCGCGGCAATGGCGACGCGCAATCAACACTGCTGGAACGCTCACACTCTATCGTCTCCCAAATCAAACGGTTTAGGTGCGCGCGCTTGAAGCGTAGAAGCCATTGGAATTCGCTCGGGCTATAAGCGGATCCACCGCACTCTTCGCTTTTGGATGGTCAATAAAGAATTCGAAACTCTTTAACGAGAAATCACAGTCGTAGCTTAGCAACCCCCTTCTCCGCGCGGCCACCCGCGTCCATCAACCTATGCGAATGTCCGCTCTTGGGAGCTAAAATCTCGGGTGACTACGCCTTGGATTGGAGCGCATAGCGGACATAGCTGATCGCCGCGAGTTCCGCTCGACTTCCTTCGCAAACGAAGCATTGGTGCGTTGACTGAATCGCGGCCCTTGACGGGCCGCAGCCCCGATGCGGTAGCGCGATACGGGGCGCTGGGTGGTGGGAGCAGCGAGTAGCGCTGCTCCAATCAAGGAGAACCACCCATGACCAATATAACCCCCATTAGCTGTGACCCTGCCCAGGCCCCGGCCCCGGCCGGGGAACCACTGCATTCGGCAGGAGCAGATGCAAAAGCACTGTCTCCCCAAATGCAGTCTGCGCCCAAGCCTGCAAAGAAGCCCTCCAAACCCGCAGGCAACGAAAAACGCCAGACCAAGGCTTCGAAAGTCGAGGCGCTGCTGGCGCGCAAGTCCGGCGTCACACTTGACCAGATGGGCGAGGCAACCGGCTGGCAAGCGCACACCTGCCGCGCGTTCATGAGCGGCCTGAGGAAGAAGGGTCGGGAAGTGATCCGCGAGACTGGCAAGGCGGGCAAGAGCATCTACCGGTTCGGCTCCGCAAAATCCGCAGCGAACGCAGGTTGATGGGACGCTGTGAACGCCTGTCGCTCGATCGACTGGAGGAGTTGTCTATCGCTGAACTGAGAGACGAGTGGGCGCGCTGTCATGGCGCGCCTCCTCCCAATCTGTCAGCCGACCTTCTGAGGCACGGGATAGCGCACCGGATACAAGAGAGGCGCCATGGCGGCATCAGCCGCGAGACGCGGCGGATTATCATGCAGACCTCTCGTTCAGCGACTATGGGCAACGAGCCAGCTGCCTCACCGCCGCAACGCAAGCTCACACCCGGCACGCGGCTGGTGCGCGACTGGCACGGGGCTGGCCACACGGTCACGGTGCTTGAGCAGGGGTTCGAGTACGACGGGCAAGTATGGCGCTCGCTGACCGCGGTCGCCAAGGCCATCACCGGCACCCATCGGAATGGTCCTCGCTTCTTCGGGCTGACCCAATGAGCGCCACCAAGACCCTGCGCTGCGCAGTCTACACCCGCAAATCGACTGAGGACGGGCTCGCACAGGAGTTCAACAGCCTCCATGCCCAGCGCGAGGCTTGCGAGGCCTATATCCTGAGCCAGCGGCATGAGGGCTGGACGCTGGTCGAGACCCATTATGACGATGGCGGGTTCTCGGGCGGCAATATGGAACGCCCGGGCCTCAGAGCCCTCTTAGGGGACGTTGAGAGCGGTCTCGTTGATGTGATCGTGGTCTACAAGGTCGACCGCCTGACCCGCAGCCTTGCCGACTTCGCCAAGATCGTGGAGCAGCTCGATGCAAGGCAAGCCAGCTTCGTCTCGGTGACGCAAGCGTTCAACACCACGACCAGCATGGGCAGGCTGACCCTCAATGTGCTGCTGTCGTTCGCCCAGTTCGAGCGTGAGGTGACCGGTGAGCGGATCAGGGACAAGATCGCTGCCTCGAAGAAGAAGGGACTATGGATGGGTGGGCCAGTGCCGCTCGGCTACGAGGTGATCGACCGCAAACTTATCCCCGTGCCGGAGGAAGCCGAGCGGGTCCGAACGATCATGCGCCGCTACATTGGCTCGCGCTCCGCCAACGAGCTGATCGCACAGCTGGAGGCCGAAGGCATCCGTACCAAGGTTCAGAAGCGCACCAGCGGACCGCACAGGGGCGGGATCCCGTTCCGGCGTGGAAGTCTGTTCCATCTGCTCAGGAACCCGATCTATCGCGGCAAGATCGTGCACAAGGGAGAGGTGTACGAAGGCGAGCATGAGCCGATCGTCGACGAGCAACTCTGGAATGGGGTGCAGAAACGGTTGCAGGAGAAGGCACCACCGCGCAGGCGAGCGAAGAACGATCCGCAGCAGGCCATACTGCGCGGCCTGCTGTCCGATCCCGAGGGACGCCCGATGGTCCCTACCTATGCCACCAAGGGAACGCGGCGCTATCCCTATTACGAGACCCGCAAGGATCTTGCCCGGGTCGATGACGTTCCAGCAACCCGCATCAGCCAGGGACAGCTCGAACGGCACCTGATCGTCCAACTCACAACGCTGCTGGAAGACGAGCATATGCTGCGCAGGATCTCAGGTGAACAGGAGGGAGGCGTACTTCGTGACATGTTCGCCAAAGCCAAACTTGCCGCCGCCAACCTCGCCTTTGAGCCTCAATGCCAGACGATCATCCCGCTGCTGATCGCCGGGATGCAGATATGTCATGACCGCATCGATGTTCGCCTGAATGCGGACGCGCTCGGTTGCAGCAACCGCCAGCACTGGGAATGGTGCATTCCACTACCACCCCGCAAGCCGTTCCGCGAGGCAAAGCTGCGGATTGATCAGGATGCCAATGCAAGGCCAATCGACACAGGCACGATCGCACTTCTCGGTGAGGCTCTCGAGGCGCGCAAGCTGGTCCTTGCCAGCCCCGAGCTCAGCATCAACCAGATCGCAAGACGCGAAGGCCGCTGCCGCAAGCAACTCACGAGGCTGGTCCGCCTGAGCTGGCTCAGCCCGAGCATCATCGAAGCGATCACCGATGGCAGGGCACCTCCCCGGCTCACGCGCAAGCGACTGCTCGATACGGAACTACCGCTCTCGTGGTCTGCACAGGAAGAAGCGCTCGGGTTCGCAGGCTGACTTGCAACTTGCCCAGCAACACTCTCACGCTAGGTGAGGCGAGGGAAATCCAGACAGAGACATTGGCTGAAATGGGCGCTGAGAAGGGGCCGATGAGAGGGTCTCTGGCCCACGCCCCGTCAAGGACGGTCCCCAAATCCCGCAGAACCGCGCGCATCCCGGCGCAGTGTACGCCGGGTCGGCGTTTTCCGGTTCCCTCTAAGACTGTTTGGTGCGGTCGAGAAGACTCGAACTTCCACGGCCTTTCGGCCACAACGACCTCAACGTTGCGCGTCTACCAGTTCCGCCACGACCGCACTCGGGTTTCCGGGGGCGCTATGCGCTCCCCCTCGGTAGGAGCGCGCCACTAGCAAGGGGGCATGATGCGCGCAAGAGCTTTGATGGCCTGCCCGAAAATACCGCATTCACCCCGGCCCGGTTGAGGATTGCCGGCCCGATTGTCCCGCTGTGGGACCGGGTTACCGATGTGCTTGTAAGAATGGTAAATCCGGCGGAAACCATTTGGCATGAGCCTTACCGCCGCCCTTCTGATTGTCGCACAAGCCAGCACCCCTGTCGTGGCTCAGGCGCCTGCACCGCAGCCGACTGCGATCGCCACCGTGCAGGCAAGCGTAAGGGTGCTGCGCCCGGCGCGGATCAGCGTGGCTCAAGCTGTCGAAGATGCGCCCGAAGGCCAGCAGCGCGATCATTCGGTGCAACGCGGACGCGATGCCGCTGGCACAGTCTGGATCGAATTCAGCTGAGGACTGCTGGCGAGAGGCGCGTCAGTTCGGCGACCAGCCGATTTCCGCAGCCTTCGCCGAAACCGGAATATCCGTCACCGCCTCGGTAACATTGAGCGTTTCACCGGGGGCTAGCTCCCGCTTCGACGGGACGACCACCCAGCTGTAGACGTTCTTGTTACGCTCATCCCGGAACACGATCAGCAGGCTCGGCACGCTGACGCTTTCTGCGCCGGTGTTGCGGATATTGCCGCGCACTTCGAAGATTTCCTCACCCGATTCGAGCGTCACCTTGCGTTGCTGCGCGGCGGGGAAGTCGAGTTCGAGGCTGGCGGGTTGAATCCCGAAAGTCGGGCGGGTCACAGGGAACCAGTCGGGCAGGCCATAATAATTGACCGCAACCACCGTTCCCGACGCCAGCAGCGCGAACGCCGCAGCCGCGATCGTCCACATCTTCAGCGAGTTGCGGCGCCGCGTGAACGGCGGGCTGTAGTCGAACTGCGACGCCCCATCGTCATAGTCATCGTCATCGGAATAGACCGGATCGTCCGCCATGTCGGGACCATTTCCGGCAAGCGGATCGGCATCGGAACCGAAAGCTTCGTCAACCGGGGAATCTTCCTGCGGATCAGGCTCCGGACGGCTTGGAGGAGGCGCGCTTGTCTCTCCCAAGCCCTGCTTGAAAGCCTTTGCAGCGATCCCGTCAGTCGCAGCAGCTTCCCCCGATGTTTCGGGCCGGTCTTGCGTACGCCAATGGCTGACCGAAGGCGTCGCACCTGATGTCGTAGCAGGTTCTGCCGCAGGAGGTGGCGGGGGTGGAGCCGGCGGAGGCGGAGGTGCGGCTTCTTGCGGCTTCGCATCAGCGCGCTCAGTCAGGTCGAGCGGGGCGGGTTCCTGAAACCAGCTGTGCTTGCACTTCGCGCAACGCACGGTCCGCCCGTCGGCGCCGATCGCGGTTTCAGGCACGACATAGCGTGTTCCGCAGGCAGGGCAGGAAATAATCATCGCCCTTATGGCAATAATCAGCGGTTGCCGCCGCACAAGTCCGGCAGCGACACAGTGAGGCGAATCGGGCAATTTTTCCCCAGTGGAGCGCATCAACACCGGTCAGAAAGGCGGATTCATGGCGATAGCACACGTCTTGGGCTTTCCCGATGGCAGGCGCGCTGATAAGTGCGCGCCATGACCGACAGGCCGGCAGAAATCGTGAAATTCGACAATGTCGGCTTGCGCTACGGCACCGATCCTGAGGTGCTCAGCGATCTCAGCTTCACGCTTTTCCCCGGCAGCTTCTACTTTCTCACCGGTGCCAGCGGCGCGGGCAAGACCAGCCTTTTGAAGCTGCTGTATCTTGCACAGCGTCCTTCGCGGGGAGCGATCAGGATGTTCGGCAAGGACATGATCACCCTGCCGCGCACCAAGCTGCCCGATTTTCGCCGTCGACTTGGCGTGGTGTTCCAGAACTTCCGGCTGGTGCAGCACTTGTCCGCTTTCGACAATGTCGCGCTGCCGCTGCGGCTTGCCGGGACGGATGAGACCCGCGTCGTGAAGGCCGTATCGGATATGCTCGACTGGGTCGGACTGTCGCACCGGGCGCATGCGATACCGGCAACGATGTCCGGTGGCGAACAACAGCGCGTCGCCATTGCCCGCGCCGTCATTGCAAGGCCGCAAATGCTGATCGCGGACGAGCCGACAGGTAACGTCGATCCGGACATGGCGCTGAAACTGCTGCGCCTGTTCGAGGCTCTCAACAACAGGGTTGGCACCACAGTCATCGTCGCCACGCACGATGTGCATCTGCTCAAGAAAGTGCCCGACTCGCTGATCATGCGGTTGCAGAACGGGCGACTGTCCGATCCTACTGGCGCGCTGCGCTATCCGCCGCGGCCGACACCCAAGCCTTCACCCCGCGCGACGCCAAAGGGTCCGGCATGAACACGCCCCCGCTTCCGGAAGAACAAACTGCCGATGCAGCGGCCCCGGCGCGGACGAGGAGCGCCAGCCTGCTGCCTCAAGGACGGTTCGCGGGGCCGATTCCGTGGGTAATCGCCATTCTGATCGCGCTGGTGGTGATCGCCGCGGCGGGCGGATTGTCACTGCGCAATCTTGCCGAAAATGCCCGCGCCGACCTGGCTGGAGCAGTGACCGTGCAGATTGTCGAAGCCGATCCGGAGGTGAGGCAGGCGCGGGCTCAGGCTGCCGCTGACGCGCTGGGCGATCATCCGCTGGTTACCTCTGTACGGATCGTGCCTGAACAGGAACTGGTCGCCTTGCTGGAGCCATGGCTCGGTTCAAGCGCCGCGAGCGAAGACGTGCCGATTCCGGCACTGATCGACGTCGAACTGTCACGCAGAGCCAGCGCGAGCGAAATTAGGCAATTGCAGGCAGCGCTCGTCGAAGCCGCACCGGGAGCGAAGATCGACGCGCAATCGGATTGGCTTCGCCCGGTCTATGACGCACTGGCGGCATTGCAGTATCTGGCGCTTGCGCTGATCGTGCTGGTCAGCTTCGCAACTGCCGCCGCAGTTTGGCTTGCGGCCCGCAGCGCCTTTGCCAATCACCGCGACACCGTAGAGATCATCCATCTGCTCGGTGGCACGGACGAACAGGTCACGCGCATCTTTCAGCGTTCGGTTCTGCGTGATGCGGCCTTCGGATCGGTTGTCGGATTGCTGCTCGGGCTTGCTGCGGTATGGGTGCTGGGCCAGCAATTCGCAGCGCTTGACAGCGGCATGGTCGGCGGCGGGAACCTGGGCATTGGCGACTGGATGCTGATCGGAGCGATCCCCCTTGCCGGAGTCATGCTCGCGCTCGTAACCGGCCGGATCACTATCGGCTTTGCGCTGAAATCGATGTTGTAGAGTAATGGCGTTCTTCAGATACAGTTTCGCGGCCGCAGTTCTGGCGTGGGCACTGGGCTTCCTGTGGTTCACGGTAACCCTGCCACAACCCGCCGATGACATCGCGACGGATGCCGTGATCGTTCCGACCGGCGGACCGGGCCGGATCGCGCAAGGCCTGTCGGTGCTAGACGCCGGGCTGGCCTCGAAGATGCTTGTCACCGGGGTAGATCCCGAAGTCACGCCGGCAGAATTCGCGGTCCAGTTCGAAGTCGATCAGGCGCTGATGGATTGCTGTGTAACGCTGGGCTTCGTCGCGGTGGACACGCGCAGCAATGCCACGGAAACCGCCGATTGGGTGGCTGCCAATTCGGTGCGCTCCCTCCGCCTTGTCACCACTGATTGGCATATGCGCCGGGCCGCGGGCGAGCTTGATCGCACCCTGCCCGCCAATGTCGAAGTGCTGCGCGATGCGGTGCCTTCGCAACCCAGCCTCGCCAGCCTGTTTCTTGAATATCACAAATTGCTCGCCAGTTGGGGTGCAGGCCTGTTCGGTTATTGAGGGCGTCAGTGGCGTTTTTGCGCAGCCTTGTCTTTTACCCGCTCTTCTACGGGTTCAGCGCGGTTCTGGTGGTGGCATCGGTGCTGGCGATCCCGCTCGGGCGCGACCAGCTCAAGAAGATCGTGGCGTTGTGGGGCAGGTGGCACCATTGGTGCGTGGAGCGCATTCTCGGCATCCAGATCCTCCAGCACGGCAGAATCCCCGACGAACCCGTCCTGATCGCGGTCAAGCACGAAAGCTTCTTCGAAGCGATCGACATGCCGCGCCTGTTCAGTTTTCCGACCGTTTTTGCAAAGCGTGAGCTGTTCCTCATTCCCGGATGGGGGTTCTCTGCCCGTGTCTATGGCCTTGTCCCGGTGGCGCGCGACAAGGGCGCGCGAGCACTAAGAGAGATGATCGCCACAGCGAGATTGCGGATCAGCGAAGGGCGCCCGCTCGTCATCTTTCCCGAAGGGACGCGGGTGGCGCATGGCAAACAGCCGCCGCTGCAATCGGGGTTTGCGGGCATTTACAAGCTGCTGGGGCTTCCCGTCGTGCCGATCGCGGTCAACAGCGGGCCGACCTATCACCGCCTGATCAAGCGCCCCGGCACCATCACCTATCAGGTCGGCGAAACGATTCCCGCAGGCCTCCCGCGAGAGGAGATGGAACGCCGGGTGCATCAGGCCATCAACGTGCTGAACGAACAAAGCAGCATGCCGGAAAACGGATTGCCCGTCGGGGCTTGATGCCTAGCCGTGATCCGCGCGCCCGAAATCGGGCCGATCGTCGTCCTGCCCTTCCTCGATGACCTGCCGCCGGATCGCGCGGGTGCGGCTGAACAGGTCGTGGAGCGTCTCCCCGTCACCTGAACGGATCGCGCGTTGCAGCGCCGTCAGGTCTTCGGTGAACCGGCCCAGCATTTCCAGCACCGCGCTCTTGTTGTTGAGGAAGACATCGCGCCACATCACAGGATCGGATGCGGCAATGCGGGTGAAATCGCGGAAGCCACCGGCGGAATACTTGATGACTTCGCTGCGGGTCACTTCCTCAAGATCGCTGGCGGTGCCGACGATGGTGAAGGCGATGAGGTGCGGAATGTGGCTGGTCACCGCCAGCACCAGATCGTGATGCTGCGGGTCCATGATCTCGACTTTCGCGCCCAGCCCGCTCCAGAACGCGCTCAAGGCCTCGACCGCTGCCGGGTCGGCACCATCGGGCGGCGTCAGGATGCACCAGCGATTGACGAAAAGACTGGCAAAGCCCGCTTCGGGGCCGCTCTGCTCGGTTCCCGCCACCGGGTGCGCCGGGATGACATTGCGGCCCGGCAGGACGGCGGCCAGTGTCTCGGCCACGCTCTGCTTTGACGATCCGACGTCGCTGATGATCGCCCGCGCGGGAAGCGCTTCGGCAATCGCGGCTGCGGCATCGCCCATCGCACCGACAGGCACGCACAGGATCACCAGATCGACATCGCTTACCGCTTCGGCCGGGCTTTCGCACACGGTCCCGACAAGCCCGCGCTCGGTTGCGACGGCGCGCACATTCGGATTGGCATCAAAGCCGCGCGTCTCGATTTCAGGCGCGCGCTCACGCAGGGCCAGCCCGATCGACCCGCCCAGCAGGCCAAGCCCGATGATCGCTACCCGTGCGATCCTCATGCGATTTCCCCGCACAGGCTGCGCAGGCAGGCAATCACATTGTCCATGTCGGCGCTTTTTCCGATGGTGATGCGCAGCGCATTGGGCAGCCCCTGCCCCGGAAGGTGGCGCACCGCATATCCTGCCTCGGCAATCGCGCCAAGCGCGGCTTCAGCCGGAAGCTCGCCATTGAATTCGACCAGCACGAAATTCGCCTCACTCGGCACCGCAACCAGCCCGTGATTGCCCAAAGCTTCGATCGCGGCAACGAAGCGGGCGCGCTCGGCGGCGTTGTGAGTGCGGCTTGCCACGACGAAATCCTGATCGCCCAGCGCGGCCAGCGCCGCCTTCTGGCCGCTGGTGGTGACATTGAACGGCCCGCGGATCCGGTTCAGCACGTCGATCAGCCCCGGCGCGCCGGTGGCCCAGCCGATGCGTTCGGCAGCAAGGCCGTAAATCTTGGAAAAGGTGCGCGTCACCAGCACGTTGTCGTGCCGCGCCGCGAGATCGAAACCCACGCGCTGATGCGCAGGATCGACATATTCGCCATAGGCCTCGTCGATCACCAGCAACACGTCCGCAGGCAATCCGGCGTGCAGCCGCACGACCTCTTCCGGCGCGATCCATGTGCCGGTCGGATTGTTCGGATTGGCGAGGAAGACGACCTTGGTTCGCTCGCTCACCGCGGCAAGCAGGGCATCGACATCGGCAGTGTGATCGCGATCGGGCGCTTCGACCGGAGCTGCGCCGCAGCGCCTTGCCGCGATATCGTAGACGGCGAAGGAATGGGCGCTGAAGAGCACTTCGTCGCCGGCACCGGCAAAGCCTTGAGCGGCGAGGTTCAGCAGTTCGTCCGAACCTGTCCCGCACACGATCCGCGCCGGGTCGAGCCCGTGCAGTTCCGCAATCGCGGCCCGCAGCGCCTTGGCATCAGGATCGGGATAGCTGGCAGCCTCCCCCCGTGCGCTCTCCAGCGCGGCAAGTGCCGCAGGGCTCGTCCCCAGCGGGTTCTCATTGGCCGAAAGCTTGACCAGCGCACGACCATCGCTCGCGGTCGATTTGCCGGGGACATAGGCGTGGATGCCGAGGATATAGGGCTTGGGGGCTGGCTTTGTCGTCATGGAGAGCGGCGGAATAACGACAAAGGCGGCGCAAATACAGCCGGAAAAGCGCGGCAATGCGCAGCGCGATTGACACGGGCGCGGCCTTTCCCCACTTCGCCCGGCAAATGAACGCGCCATTCGCCTCGAAACTCTATGCCATTCCGCAGGCTCTCCCGCTCGACAGCGGGCAGGCGCTTGAAGGCGCGCAGATCGCTTACGAGACCTATGGCGATCTGGCCGCCGACAAATCAAACGCGATACTGATCTGCCACGCGTTGACCGGCGATCAATATGTCGCGAGCGAACATCCGATCACCGGCAAGCCGGGCTGGTGGGAACGAATGGTCGGCCCCGGCAAGCCGATCGACACGGACAGGTATTTCGTCATCTGCGCCAATGTCATCGGCAGTTGCATGGGATCGACCGGCCCGGCGAGCATTTCTCCTGACGGACAGCCTTACGCGATGCGGTTTCCCGTCATCACCATCCGCGACATGGTGCGCGGACTGGTGGCACTGCTCGACGGGCTCGGGATTGATCGGCTGCATGCGGTCGTGGGCGGCAGCATGGGCGGAATGCAGGCGCTGAGCCTCGCCGCTAACTGGCCGGATCGCGCCGCGCGGGTGCTGGTGATCGCTTCGACAGCGCGCCATTCCGCGCAGAACATCGCCTTTCACGAGGTCGGGCGGCAGGCGATCATGGCCGACCCGGCGTGGGCAGACGGGGATTACTACGCCTCTGACGCGCGACCCGACAACGGCCTCGCCGTGGCTCGGATGGCGGCGCATATCACCTATCTTTCCGAAGAAGGGCTGACCGAGAAATTCGGACGGCGACTGCAGGACAGGGACGCCAAGAGCTTCGGTTTCGACGCCGATTTCCAGGTCGAAAGCTATCTCAGATACCAGGGCAGCGGGTTTACCCAGCGGTTCGATGCCAATTCGTACCTCTACATTACGCGGGCGATGGATTATTTCGACCTGGCGGAGGAGCATGGCGGCAAGCTGGCGGACGCGTTTGCCGATAGCCGCGCGCGCTTCTGCCTCGTCAGCTTCGACACCGACTGGCTCTATCCGACCGCCGAAAGCCGCCACATCGTCCATGCCTTGAACGCGACGGGAGCCAAGGTCAGCTTCGTCGAGCTTTCCGCGCCGCACGGCCACGACAGCTTCCTGCTTGAGCACGAACAGCTCGATCGCGTGGTGAAGGGGTTTGTCGAATGACATCCCGGCCTTCCACCCTCCGCCCCGATCTCGCCGCCATCGCCGCGCATGTCGCGCCCGGCAGCCGGGTGCTTGATATCGGTTGCGGGGACGGCGCGTTGATGGCCGAACTGGAAAGCGCGAGCCGTTGCGACGCGCGGGGCATGGAATTGGATGGCGCACTGGTCGAACGCTGCGTCGCGCGCGGGCTTTCGGTGGTGCAGGGCGATGCCAATGTGGATCTGGCCGATTACCCTGACAAGGCGTTCGATTTCGCGGTGCTCAGCCAGACCTTGCAGACGGCGACGCGGCCCGATGCGATGCTCGACGAGTTGCTGCGGGTCGCGGACAAGGCCTTTGTCTCCTTCCCCAACTTCGCCCACTGGCGCACCCGTGCGGCCTTGATGTTCGGCGGGCGGATGCCCGTGACGCGCGCACTGCCTGTCAGCTGGTTCGAAACCCAGAACATCCACCACGTCACCGTCGAGGATTTCCGCGATCTTGCCCGCGCCAAGGGCGCCAAGATCGAACGCTCGTGGTTCTTCGCGAATGAGCGCGCCATTTCACCCCTCGGGGCAAACTGGCGCGCTGAATTCGCTGTGTTCGAGCTGAGCCGTTAGGCCGCCCGATCAGCCTTCGCGGTGGATGCCGCAGATCTTGTGGCCGTCCGGATCGAGGAAGTAGCACAGGTTCATCACGCCCATGCTGCCGGCGCGCGGGCCCGGCGGGTCTTCGATGCTGGTGCCGCCATTCGCCACCGCCACATCGTGAAGCTGCTTGACCTGTTCAAGGCTGTTGCACTTGAAGCCGATGGTCGAGCCATTGGCGGCAGTGGCGGGCTCTCCGTTGATCGGTTCGCTGATCGAGAACGTGCTGCCATCATGGATGTAGAACAGCCGCGTATGGCCGCTGGCCGCGACATTGACGAAGGGTTCGCCCGCACCCAGCACGCCAAGCACGGCGTTGTAGAAGGCCTTTGACCGCTCGATATCGTTCGAGCCGATCATCACGTGATTGAGCATTGCAGTTCTCTCCTCTTGAGGGTTGGTGTGAGGGAAGTAGGGGCACGCGCGGCTCTCCACAAGCGGACTTCTGAGAGTTTCGTAGCCACGGGTTCATCTGCCGCGCTATAGGGCACGGCATGATCATTTCGCTTTCCGCCGCGCTCGCCCTTGCGCTGCAATCCGCACCCGCCGCCGCGCCGCCTGCCAGCGGCGCCGAACCCCAATCCGCGCCGATTGCATCGCTCGACGAATTGCCGATCGAGCAGGCCACCGGGCCGCGCTGCGCCATCGCCTTCGCGCTGGTAAGCCGGTGGCAGAAATCTGGCGATCCGCGCGGTGCGGACTACGCCGATCTCGAAGCCGACGGGGGCCGCGAATTCTTCGTGCAAGCGATGGCCGTGCTGATGGATGCAACCGGGATGACGCGCGAGCAGGTGTCCGCGCTGACGTTTTACGAGGTCGGACAGCTCGACAATCCCGATGGTGAACAACGGCTTGCCGCGATGATGCCCGCCTGCCTGCTGCTGAAGCAGTCCGCCGGGCTTTAGCAACGCTGGATTCGCCCAGCGAATTCGGGCAATGGAAACGTCACGATGTGGCAGCTTTACCAATTCCCCCTGTGCCCCTTTTCGCGCAAGATCAGGCTCCTCATGGGCGAGAAGAACGTCGCCTATGAACTGGTGCGCGAAGACCCCTGGGCCGCTTCCGATCACTTCCACAATCTCAACGCCGCCGGAACAACGCCGGTGCTGGTCAATCAGGAAAAGGGCATTGTCCTGGCTGACAGCCGGGCGATTGCCGAATATCTCGAAGAGACGGTCGACAAGTCGCCGATGATCAACGGCACGGCGACGGGACGGGCCGAGATCCGCCGTCTGGTCGCGCTGTTCGACGAGAATTTCTACGCCGATGTCACCGCGCCGCTGCTGCTGGAGCGGATGAAGAAGCGGATCGTCTACAAACAGCCGCCCGACAGCCGCGCGCTGCGCAACGCGATGCGCATGGCGCATGGCCATCTCGATTACATGGACTGGCTGATCGACAACCGCCCGTGGCTCGCCGGATCGACCATGAGCATGGCCGATCTTGCCGCCGCCGCGCAGATCAGCGTCGCCGATTACCTCGGCGGGATCGACTGGACCGGGCACGAACAGACGCGCGGCTGGTATGCCGTGTTCAAGAGCCGCCCGAGCTTCCGCCCGCTGCTGTCCGAACGCATGGACGCGATCAAGCCGCCGGATCATTATGCGCAGGTCGATGCCTGAGGTGTTACAGTGAACCGGGTGTTTTGAAAATATTCGCGTTCTCTCCAAGCATCTGAAAAACAAATGGAAAGCCCGCGCAAGATGCTGGCGCGGTGTGACCTTTCGATCCGCCCTGCCAGATGCGCCAAAAAGAAGGGGTGAACGGAACATTCTCCCGGTCTAGTGGATTGCCCGAAAGTAGGAAAATGATCCGCCGCCACCGGAGAGAGAGCAGATGACCGACGATCCCCGCAGCCTGACCGAAGAAGAATGGCGCCAGCGCCTCAGCGCTGAGCAATTCCACATCCTGCGCGAAGCGGGGACGGAACGCGCCTTCACCGGCAAATACGACAAGTTCTACGAAGACGGCGAATACATGTGCGCCGCCTGCGGCACCCGCCTGTTCATCAGCGCGGCGAAGTACAACAGCGGCTGCGGCTGGCCCGCCTTCACCCGCCCCGCCGATGACGACACGATCGAGGAACGGCGCGACACTTCATATGGCATGATCCGCACCGAAGTGCTTTGCGGCAATTGCGGCGGCCATCTGGGCCATGTGTTCCCCGACGGACCTCCGGCGGAAGGCGGCCTGCGTTATTGCATCAATTCGGCCGCGCTCGAATTTGCCCCCGAAACCGGATCGGACGGTTCCTAGCGGCGCCGGATGGACCGCGGGGCAGGCTTGATGGGGACATTGTGCAAGCGCTTGTTCACGCGGGGTTAGAACTCGCCTATGCATGGGCAGTCCTCTTGCAGGATGCGCAATTCAGGTACCACAGCAATCAATGTCTAAACGAGGCGACAGCCTTCAGAACAAGGGCAAACGTGGCTCGCGCCGCGCCGCAGCCGAACGCGCCGCCAGCGCGAACGGGACGGGCAAGATGAAGCTGGCCCGTGACGCGAGCGGCGCCCGAGGCCCCTCCGGCCCGCAATCACCCTTGTGGAAATGGACAAAACGGCTGGCGATCTGGGGCACGGCGGCGGCGGTGCTGGGCGCGATATTCCTCGCCTTTGCTGTGGGCTTTGCCGCGCAATCGATCCCCAGCTTCTACCAGTTGAAGGCGACCCAGACCGGGCAAACCATTCTGGTGCGCGCCCGCGACGGAACGGAAATCGTCGAAATCGGGCCAAGCTTTGGCGAATGGCTGGAGCATGACGAAATCCCGCTGAACATGCGCAACGCGATGATCGCGGTGGAGGACAAGCGGTTCCATTCGCATTTCGGGGTCGATCCGATCCGCACCACCGGGGCCATCGTCGAAGGCTTCATGGGCACGCGTTCGCGCGTCGGCGGCACCTCCACCATCACGCAGCAGCTGGCCCGCAACCTGTTCCTGTCATCCAACCGCACGGTTGACCGCAAGGCGCGCGAGGCGGTGCTGGCGATGGCGCTCGAATGGAAATTCTCGAAGGAGCAGATCCTCGAGCTGTATCTCAACAAGGTCTATTTCGGCGGCGGCGCCTATGGCGTGGACAGCGCCAGCCGCAAGTTCTTCAGCCATCCGGGGACCGAGCTGTCGGTGGCCGAAGCCTCGATCATCGCCGGGCTGGTAAAGGCACCCAGCCGTTATTCCCCCACCGCCGATGTGCAGGCCGCAGTGGATCGCGCACAGGTGGTGCTGCGGCTGATGCAAGAACAGGGCTATATCACGCAGGAACAGGCATCGGTCGATGTCGATACGGTCGAATTGAAGCAGCAATCGGGTCAGAATTCGGTGCGCTATTTCACCGACTGGGCGCTGCCGCAGCTCGACATCCTCCTGCCCGAAACGAATGCCCCGCTCGAAGTGTGGACCACGCTCGACATCGGGATGCAGCGCGCCGCGACCGCTTCGATTGACGCCAATACGCCCAGCGGTTCGCAGGGTGCGCTTGTCAGTATAGACCGCGACGGCGCGATCCTCGCGCTGGTTGGCGGCACCGATTACGTCGAGACCAATTTCAACCGCGCCACCAATGCGCTGCGCCAGCCGGGGTCTTCGTGGAAGCTGTTCGTGTTCCTCGCCGCGCTGGAAGCGGGCTACACCCCCGATGACAGGGTGGTGGACACCCCGGTGACGATTGACGGATGGAGCCCGCGCAATTCCAACGGGCGCAATGTCGGCGAAACCGATCTGCGCACCGCCTTTGCCTATTCGATCAACACAGTCGCAGCGCAGCTGGGCAATGAAGTCGGCTTTGGCACGGTCGCGTCGATGGCGCGGCGGTTCGGCATCAGCACCCCGGTATCGACCTTCCCGTCGATGGTGCTGGGTTCGTCCGAGGTGCGCCTCCTTGAAATGACCCGCGCCTTTGCCGCGATCTCCGCCGGGGGCAAGGGGGTGGAACCTTATGGCATCACCAAGGTGGTGACTGCCGATGGCGAAACGATCTACGAACGCGAGGCCCCGCGCGAATCCCAGCTGGTGCCCGAATATGTCGTCGCCGGGATCACCGATCTGTTGCAGGCGGCGGTGCAGACCGGAACGGGCCGCGCGGCCCAGATCGGGCGGCCGGTGGCGGGCAAGACAGGGACGACTTCTTCGAACAAGGATGGCTGGTTCGTCGGCTTTTCGAGCGGGATCACCACCGGCGTATGGATGGGCCGGGACGATGCCAAGGCCGTGCCCGGATTGCAGGGCGGACGCGCTCCCGCGCAGGCCTTTGCCGCCTATATGCGCTATGCGGTGAAGGATCGGGCGGTGGTGGAATTCAACACCGAACTGAACCTGCCCGAATGGCAATTGGAACCCGATGAAGAGGCGCTTTTCGGCGATCCCGACGATTATTACTTCATCGACGAACAGGGCAATCTGATCGAGCCGGGCCGGCGCGAGGTGCCTCGCGGAGGCGGGAATGCGCCTTTCGACGTGCAGGGCGAACGCGGCGGTGGCGGGCTTGTCCCGGTGGAGGAACCGCCCAAGGCGGTGAGCGACGATTTCCTCGAACAGGCGATCGGTGCGCCGGTCGGTGGTGATCCGCCCCCACGCCAGCCGCCCCGCCCACGGCCCTCGTCCAGCCCGCCATAGGTTTGACGGAATGGCCTAAGAAAAAGGCCCCGGAGCAAATCGCTCCGGGGCCTTTTCTCTTGTGCCTTGTGGCCGTCGCTATCAGCGCAGACGCACCGGGACGAAGCGCGGCGGCGCGCCACGACGCTGGATCCGCAGGAGTACGGCGTCGCGCCCTTCTTCCTGCGCTGCATTGATCTGTTCGCGCAGGGCAGCGATGGTGGTGACTTCCTGATAGTTCGCAGACAGCAGGATGTCGCCGCGCCGCAGCCCCTTGGCCGCGGAGTCCGAATTGGGATCGACCGCGCCGATCACCAGCCCCTTGGTATCGGCAGGCACTCCAAGGCTGCGGGCGATCTGCGCGTTCATTTCGATCACCTGCAGGCCCAGCTTTTCGGCGATCACATCGTCCATCTGCTCCGGGTTCATCGGCTCTTCGGCGTCCGGATCGAAGGTTTGCGCCTGCTGCGCCAGCTCGGCCTCGCTCGGGCGCTTGCCCAGCGTGGTGTTGATCGTCAGGCGCCGGCCTTCGCGCAGCACTTCGACAGGCACGCTTTCGCCCGGCGCGAGATTGGCGACAAGGAAGGAAACCGTCTGGTCAGACGAAACTTCGCGGCCATTGACCGACACGATGATGTCGCCCGCCTTGAGCCCTGCGCGCTGTGCCGGGCTGTCTTCGGTCACGACCTGGACGATTTCGCCACGATTGCGCTGAAGCCCCAGCGAAGCGGCAAGATCATCGTTCATCGGCTGCAGGTTCACACCCAGATAGCCGCGCTCGATTTCCTGGCCCTTGCGCAGTTGCTCGACGATCGGAGCGGCGATTTCGGCGGGGATGGCAAAGCCGATGCCCACGCTGCCGCCCGAAGGCGAGAAGATCGCGTTGTTGATGCCGATCACATTGCCGCGCATGTCGAACAGCGGACCGCCGGAGTTGCCGCGGTTGATGCTGGCGTCGGTCTGGATGTAGCGATCATAGGCACCGCCCTGGCCGGTGTTGCGATAAACCGCCGAAACGATCCCCGAAGTCACCGTGCCGCCAAGGCCGAAGGGGTTGCCGATCGCAACCACCCATTCACCCACGCGGGTCTGGCTCGAATCGCCGAACTCGACAAACGGGAAGGTGTCGTTCGACTTGATCTTCAACACCGCAAGGTCCGATGCGGCATCGGCGCCGACCAGATCGGCTTCGTATTCGGTGCCGTCGGGCATGGTGATGGTGATTTCTTCAAGCCGCGCGCGATTGTCGGGCGACACCACGTGATTGTTCGTCACCACATAGCCGTCAGCCGAAATGATGAAGCCCGAACCCAGCGACTGCGCCTCGCGCCGTTGCGGCTGGTTGCCGCCGCCGCGCCGGTTGAACAGTTCGGCAAAGGGAGTGCCGGCAAACGGATTGCGGTTGACCTCTACCGATTGGCGGGTCGCGATGTTGACCACCGCAGGCTGCAATTGCTCGGTAAGGTCGGCAAAGCTCGCAGGCGCGCCTTCGACGGGAACGACCCGGTTCATGACCGCATCGTCGTTCTGGGCGACCTGCGCACCGGCGGGATAGCCGGTCATCAGCGAAACCGCTGCGCCTCCGACCAGAAGCGCGCTCGTCAGTCCATAAACATAACGCACGTTGTTCACGTCCTCTCGTTCCTTCCATGTCTGAACGCCCGCAAGGGGGCATTCGATTGTGTATCAGCTACGCCGCCATAATGGGGCCAGACGCACTGAACGCTGATTGAACACACGTGTAATCGGTGGACCGGTATCAACGGTTCGTCCGATTGGCGTGTGTCACGCGGATCACCGCACCCCGCGGAACTGGCGCAGATACTCATTGTCGGGCGACAGGATGATCGCGCTGTCACCACGGCCTTCCCCGCGCGCAAAGCTTTGTTCGTAGCTCTGCATTGCGCGGTAGAAATCGTAGAAGCCCGGATCCACGCCAAAGCTGTCGGCATAGATCTTGGCTGCCTCTGCATCGGCCTCTGCCCGGATGATCCGTGCATCGCGATCACCGGCGGCACGGATCGTGCGGGCTTCGCGCTGGCGATCGGATTCCATCCGTTCAAACGCGGATTCGAGCGGGCGGCCTTCGGGAAGGTCGGTGCGCTTGATCTGCACGTCGATCACCTCGGCCCCGTATTGCCGCGCCTCGCGGTCGAGATTGCGGCGAACCGTGGCCAGCGCCGTGCCGCGTTCGGCGGTCAGCATGTTGGCAAAGGTGCGGCGGCCCAGCTCCTGTCGCAGGGTGGAGTTGAGGATCGGCTCAAGCGCGACGCGCACGCCATCGGTCGTGCCGGCGCGTTCGATCATCCGCTTGGGATCGACAATCCGGAACCGCGCATAGGCGTTCACGAGCAGACGCTGCTGATCGTTCGACAGGACTTCCTCGTCCGTCATTTCCAGATCGAGCACACGCTTTTCGATCCGGCTGATCGATTCGATCAACGGGATGCGGAAATACAGGCCAGCCGGGTAATCGCTGCCCGGACGATTGACGATGCGGACCGGTTCACCCGTGCGCACAACGACGACCTGCTCTTCCTCGTTCACGACATAGGCGCTCATGAAGAAGCCGAGCACTAGCAATCCGACGGCGATGATCGGCAGGCGGTAATTGTTCCAGAGGTTTTCCATGTTCACTGCCCTCCCCGCCGTGCCGGTTGCGCTTCAGCCGCCGGAGCCGGTGGCGGAGCCGGATTGGCCGCCCTGCGGCGCAATTCGGGAAGCGGGAGATACGGGGTTACGCCCTGCGCTTCGACAATCGTCTTGTCGGTCTGCGCCAGCACGCGCTCCATTGTTTCGTAATACAGGCGCTGGCGGGTCACACCCGGCGCGAGACGATATTGTTCATAGACTTTGGTGAAGGCTTCGGCTTCACCTTCGGCCTGCGCCAGCACCTGCTGGGCATAGCCGCGGGCCTGGTTGCGCGCCCGGTCTGCGTTCTGTTCGGCCACCGATACATCGCGGAATGCATCCACCACCGTTGCCGGGGGGTCAGCCTTGGCGATTTCGACACCGACGACCTGCACGCCCGCACCATAACCGTCGAGCGCTTCCTGCATCCGTTCGCGCACGGCCTGCTGGATTTCAGCGCGCCCTTGCCCGGTGAAGGTTTCATCGAGCGTCTTTTCCGCGACCGAAGCACGCATTGCTGCCTCGGCGACTTCGTTCACGGTCTCTTCGGGCTGTTCCAGCCGATATTTGAAATCGCGCAGATCCTTGATCCGCCAGCGCACGATGTAGCTGAGATCGACGAGGTTCTGATCGCCCGTCAGGATCAGCTTTTCACCCGAACCCGCCGGAATCTGCACGGCGCGCACGCCTTCGACATCTTCGATTGAAACGGTTTCGATCGGATACGGCCCGGTGAAATGCAAACCCTGATCCAGCGTGCGTGTGTATTTGCCCAGCGTCTTGACCGTGGCGTTTTCACCCGGCTCGACCAGATGCACGCCCGTAGCCAGATACCACAGCGCAACGACGCCCGCGAGCAGGATCGGGGTCCAGCTCCCACCGCCGGGGCGTTCGGGGACGCGGAAACCGCCGCCACCACCGCCACCTGCGCGGCGCGGCCCTTCGGGTCCGCGATTCTTGAAGATGTCTTCGATGCTGGCGGATCGGCGTCCGCCCGGCTTCTGGCTGCCACCACCGCCCGGCAACCACGGGTTGCGCGGGCCATCGCCGCCGTCGGAGCCTGATCCTTCGCCTGTGGGCGTATCATCGCCACCAGAAGAATCGTCGCCTCCGCCATTCGAAGGCTTGCCCCAAGGATTCTTGCCAGCCATCGCCAGCCCGAAATTCTGTCTGAAACCGTCCAACATTCGCATATGACCCTTATAGGAATGCAAATTGCGGAAAAACAGGGGTTGGCGCGGTGAATTTGCTGCTAGAGGGCACGCGTTATGAACAAGGATGACAATTCCCCTTTGAGCGCGGCCGAGGCCGAGGCGCTGATCCGGTCGAAACTGCCCGTCGAAATCCACGGCCGCCTGCGTTCGGCGCGGATCACGGAAAGGCGCGCGGTTGTGGTGGCCGAAGCGGGTGATCTGGGCGCAAAGGCGCGGCAGGAACTCGAAGGGCTGATCGAGCAATCGCTGATCGCGCTGGACGAAGTTGACGAAGTGCGCGTCGCGCTGATCGCGGATCGCCGCCGCCGGATGATCATTGCGGTGGGATCGGGCAAGGGCGGCGTGGGGAAATCCACGCTCACCACCAATCTCGCGGTGGCGCTGGCGCGGATGGGGCGCAAGGTCGGCGTGATCGACGGCGATATCTACGGTCCGTCACAGCCGCGCCTGCTGGCAACCGAGCGCCTCAAGCCCATGAGCGAAGGCGACAAGCTGGTTCCGGTGGAAAGCCCGCACGGGGTGAAGGTGCTGTCGATGGGCAATGTTGTCCCTCCCGGAAAGGCGCTGGCATGGCGCGGGCCGATGGCGGGCAAGGCGCTGGGCCAGCTGGTCGATGCGGCATGGGACGATACCGAACTGCTGCTGATCGACCTGCCGCCGGGTACGGGCGACGTGCAGATTTCCATGATGGCCGACAGCAAACCCGATGGCGCGGTGCTGGTATCGACGCCGCAAGACCTCGCACTGCTGGATGCGGCGCGCGCCGGGCAATTGTTCGAGGATGGCGACGTGCCGATCATCGGGCTGGTCGAAAACATGGCCGGATACGCCTGCCCGCATTGCGGCGAAGTGAGCGATCCTTTCGGTCAGGGCGGGGTCGAACGCTTTGCCGAGGCACTGGAAATTCCCTTCCTTGGCCGTGTGCCGCTGACCATGGAAACCCGCATCGCCGGTGACGCGGGCAAGCCTCCGGCAGCGGGCGACGGCGAAGGGGCCGCACCGTTCCTTGCGATCGCGGAAAAGCTGGATCGCTGGATCAAGACCGGAAAGCTCTGAACCGATGGAGATCACACGCCGGGGTTTGGTGACGGGGGCCGCTGTTGGCGGCGGCCTGCTGGTGGCGTGGTGGTTCCTGCCGCGCAGCTATCCCAACCCGCTGGCTCCGGCGCAGGGCGAACATCTGTTCGACGCGTGGATCAAGATTGCCGAGGATGGTGTCGTCACCGTGGCGGTGCCGCAGCTGGAAATGGGGCAAGGCATCACCACGCTGTTGCCGCAGATCGTGGCGCAGGAACTGGGCGCGGACTGGCGGCAAGTCGCGGTTGAGCCGGCTCCGGTCGCGGCGGCCTATGCCAATGTTCCGCTGGCGCGGCGCTGGGCCGATCTGTGGGAGCCTGTGGCCGCCGGCCTGTCGGATGATTTCGACGAGATGCAGGCGGAACGCTTTGCCCGCTCCAGCCGGTTTGCCGCCACCGCCGACGGCACTTCGATTGCCGCCTATGAAATGCCGTGCCGCGAAGCCGCGGCGGCAGCACGTGCGATGCTGGCAGAGGAAGCCGCGTCGCGCTGGGGAGCGAACTGGGAAGAATGCGAGGTCGAAAACGGCATCGTGCGCTGGGGCGATAACAGCGCGACTTTCGGCGAACTGGCCGAAGGTGCAGCCACGCGTTCAGCACCCGATCCCGCGCCGATCCGGCCCGAACCGCCGCGCGCCGACCTGACGGCCCCGGCAAGCGAGGGCGGTGCCGCCGCACCCGATTTCCCGCGCATCGACCTGCCGTCAAAGGTCGACGGCAGCTTCACCTTCGCCAGCGATGTGCGCCTGCCCGGCATGGTCTTTGCCGCGATCCGTCACGGCCCCAACAACGGCAGCGAGCTGACCGGCTTCAATGCAGAGGCAGCGAAGGGGATACGCGGCATCGTCGGCGCGGTAAAAACCAAGCGCTGGCTCGCAGTTGCGGCGACGACATGGTGGAGCGCGCAGGCCGCGCTCGACGCGATGGAGCCGCAATTCACCACCGCCTTCCCCGTCGACACCAGCGATATCGACGCGCGGATGGACACGCTGTTGAAAGGCGGAGACAGCTTCAAGATCGCCGAAACCGGCTTTGGCGAAGAGGCGATGACACGGGTCGACATCGCGCGCCGTTACGAAGTCGAACCTGCACCCGCCGCATCGCTCGAAACCGCCAGCGCGGCGGCGCGCTATGCCGACGGGCGGCTCGAACTGTGGATCGCAACGCAGGCCCCCGAACAGGCGCGGCGCGCAGCGGCCCGCGCTGTCGGTCTGCCGCCGGAAGACGTGGTGCTTTACCCCATGCCCGCAGGCGGCAGCTTCGATGCGCGGCTTGAACACGATCACGCGATCGAGATCGCCCATATCGCCAAGGAACTGGAACGCCCGGTGCAGCTGACATGGGCGCGGCGCGAGGAGATGATCCACACCCGCCCGCGTGCACCCTATTACATGCTGCTGGGCGCGCAGCTTTCCGAAGGCGGGAACGGCGCAATCGACGCACTCAAATGGCGGATCGCCACACCGCCTTCGAACAGGGAATTCGGCGAGCGCCTGTTCGGCAATCTGACGGCCTGGGCCGCCATCCGCGAATCCGCCGGAAAGAGCGACGCGCTCGCGTGCGAGGGGGCGGTTCCAGCCTATGAACTGCCCAGCGTCACCGTGCGGCACATCCCGGTCGAAACCGGCCAGCCCACCGGGCGGGTGCGCGGCAATTCGCATGTGCCGACAGCGTTCGCGATGGAAAGCTTTATCGACGAAATCGCCAGCCAGCACAGCCGCGAGCCTTTGTCGTTCCGCATGTCTATGCTGGGCAGCGACATCCGCATGGCCGCCTGCCTGCAACGCGCCGCCTCGCTGGCGCAGTGGGATGGCGGGGCGGATCGCAGCGGTCAGGGCATCGCCTGCCATCGCATCGGCGACGCTGAAACCGGCGGCCGCATCGCCTGTGTCGCCACCGCAAGGCCCGGCGAAGGCGGCGTGCGCGTCACCCGGCTTTCTGCCGCAGTCGATATCGGACGGGTGATCAACCCCGACATCGCCCGCCAGCAGATCGAAGGCGGTCTGCTGTTCGGCCTCGGCATCGCGCTGGGCAATGCGCTCAAGATGCGCGGCGGCCTGCCCGAAGCCTTCGCCTATGCCGATCTCGGCCTGCCGACACTGGCCGAATGTCCCGAGATCGAGGTTGCGTTGGTGGAAAGCTCTGCTCCTCCGGCAGACCCCGGTGAACTGGGTGTGGCGGTGTGTCCTCCGGCGATTGCCAATGCGCTGTTTTCGGCGACAGGCTTGCGGCTGCGCCGTCTGCCCCTACTTTCAAGCGGTCTATGATCCCGATGACTCTCCCCTCGCCCGTCCGTGGCCGTAACTGTCGCCTGCACAAGGTGGGGATACACCTGGGCATTCACGCGTTGAGCGCAGCATGACCTGGCAAGCGCAACGCCTCCCCAATGATCACCCACCGGTAAACAGCGGCTCCATCGGCGTCCTGCTGGTCAATCTCGGCACGCCCGACGCGCCCGATCCGGGTTCGGTCAAACGCTATCTCAAGCAGTTCCTGTCCGATCCGCGAGTCATCGAAATCCCTGCAATCGCGTGGCAGCCGATCCTTCGCGGCATCATCCTCAACACCCGCCCGCAGAAAAGCGCGGCGGCCTATTCCAAGATCTGGACCGAGCGGGGATCGCCGCTTGCCGATATCACAGCGCGACAGGCAGAGGCCATCGCGGCGGAAATGGGCGGTGAGAGCGGGGTCGATATCGTCGTCGATTACGCCATGCGTTATGGCCAGCCATCGATTGAAAAGCGTCTGGGCGAACTCACCGAGAAGGGTTGCGACCGGATCCTGATCGCGCCGATGTATCCGCAATATTGCGCCGCCACCACCGCGACCGTTTTTGACGAAGTCGCGCGGGTCATGGGGCAGATGCGGTGGCAACCCGCGCTGCGGTTCCTGCCGCCCTATCACGACGACAACCTCTATCTCGAAGCGCTGGCCGACGATCTGACCCGGCAGGTGCGCGCGCTCGATTTTGCGCCGGAAGTGATGCTGCTGAGCTTCCACGGAATGCCGATGCGCACGCTCGAAAAGGGCGATCCCTATCACTGCCATTGCCACAAGAGCGCGCGCCTGCTGCGCGAACGGCTGGTGCAGCGCTCCGAATTCGCCAATGTCCGGTTCGAAACCACTTTCCAGTCGCGTTTCGGCCCGGCGCAATGGCTTGAACCGGCGACTGACGACACGCTGATTGCCGAAGGCGAAAAGGGCACGAAACGCCTGGTGGTTGCCGCACCCGGCTTTGCCGCCGATTGCGTCGAAACGCTGGAGGAACTCGCGCTCGAAGGGCGTGACGAATTCATCGAGGCAGGCGGCGAAAACTACGCCGTGCTCGATTGTCTCAACGTCTCATCCAGCGGCGTGCAGATGCTGGAAAAGATGATCCGCCGGGAACTGTCCGGCTGGATCTGATCGACGAGCGGAGTTGGCGGCCTATTTACACTGTGGTAAGTTGCAAATAGCAAACGTATCGTTGAGCCGACCGATAGCGCGATAGAGAGGATCCGATGGCAACCCTGGCCCAGCCTGAAAACGCACCCGCCCCCAAGCCTGCAAAGGCTGAAAAGCCGATGACGGCCAATCCGTTTCGCCATTGGAGCGACGGCGTGCCGACCGAAGCGGAGCTGGCGCATATTCCGGGCGAAGGCGGCTGGCCGATTGTCGGCAACACCTTCAAGCAGTTGGCCAACCCCCACGCCTTCACCAAGCGGATGATCGAAACCTATGGCAAGGTTTACAAGACCTACGCCTTTGGCGGGTGGAACGTCGCGCTGATGGGGGCCGAAGCCAATGAGATGGTGCTGTTCAACAAGGACAAGATCTTCTCGTCCGAACAGGGTTGGGGCCCGGTGCTGGACCAGCTGTTTCCGCGCGGGCTGATGCTGATGGATTTCGACCATCACCGGATCGATCGCCGCGCGCTATCGATCGCGTTCAAGCCGGGGCCGATGCAGCATTATTCGGGCGCGCTGAACAGCGGGATCGCGCGCGAGGTTGCCGGGTGGGAAGGCCAGATGGAATTCTACCCCGCGATCAAGAAGCTGACGCTCGATCTCGCCGCCGACAGCTTCCTTGGCATTCCGTGGGGGCCGGAGGCGGACCGGATCAACACCGCTTTTGTCGACATGGTTCAGGCGTCGGTCGCCCCGATCCGCCAACCGCTTCCCTTCACGAAAATGAAGAAGGGCGTCGATGGCCGCAAATACATGATCGAATACCTGACCCGCGAAACCAACCGGCGCCGAGCCGAAGGCGGCGGGCAGGACATGTTCAGCCAGTTCGCCACCGCCACCCGCGAAGACGGATCGATGCTGCCGGTGGACGAGGTGGTCGATCACATGAGCTTCCTGATGATGGCGGCGCATGACACCATCACCTCCAGCGCGACATCGCTAATCTATTACCTCGCGACCAATCCCGAATGGCAGGAAAAGCTGCGCGAGGAAGTGTTTGCCGTGACGGGCGGGCCTGACGGGGACGGCAAGCCGCGCCCGCTGTCTTACGATGATCTCGCCAACCTCGACCTTACCGAAATGGCGTTCAAGGAAGCGCTGCGGATGATCCCGCCGGTGCCGTCCATGCCGCGCCGTGCGCTGCGCGAATTCGAATACGAAGGCTATCGTATCCCGGCCGGGCAGATGGTCGGCATCAACATCTACTGGACCCACCATTCGGAAGAATACTGGGACGATCCCTTCACCTTCGACCCGATGCGCTTCACGCCGGACAAGGTGAAGGCGCGCCACAAATACGCATGGGTTCCGTTCGGCGGCGGCGCGCATATGTGCCTTGGCCTGCACTTTGCTTACATGCAGGTGAAGATCCTGCTGGCGCAGCTGCTGCAACGTTACCGCATCGAAGCCGAAGCCGGGTACAAGCCCGACTGGCAGGACTGGCCGATCCCGCAGCCCAAAGACGGGCTGAAGGTGGAGTTCGTGAAACTCTGATGTTCAGAGGCTGCTAATCGGCATGGTGCAATGGTCTGGCAATGGATCGCCTTTGCCAGAAATTCGCCTTCACCTTTTGCCTTGCCGGGCTGGCTGCCGCTGGTCTTGCCGCGCAAACGCCAGGCAATGATGCCGAGGTGATCGAGGGGCGCTGCACTTATTCGGAAGAACTCGCCCCGCTGCTTGAACAGGGGCATGTGTTTGTCGAATGCGACCGGTTGGAAATCCGCCGGGGCGGGTCGGAGGCAGAAATCGCCTTCACATACCCTTCGCGGCTGAGGTCGGTCGAATTTCGAGGCGGTTTTACCCGCGCCGACCGGTTCGAAATATCCGCCATTCGCCTGCGCTCGCAGAATGAATGGACCGAGGCGGAAGGTCAGTGCGAATTCGGGCCGCTCGGCCGTGAACGGACAAAAGTCACTTGTCTTGTGAAGGATGGCCCGCGCTTCTTCCTCGTGAATTTCATCCACGATTCCTGAGGTTTGTCAGAAATCCCAGGCGATGCCATCCTTTTCCCAGTCGCCATAGCGGGTGGGCGAAAGATCGCGCGGTTCGTCTTTCAGCGGATCGACCTTCTTCGGCGCGGGCGGCGGATCATTGGTCCAGTGCGCGGGCTTCTTGAAGGTCTTCGCGGCTTCGGATTTTTCTTTCGTCATACGGGGATATCAATGCGCGTGCTGGCGCTTGGTTTCAACTGCCGCTAACCGCAAGTGCAATGGCCCAACCCACAGGAATTCACGCGCGCCGCGCCGCGCTCAAAATGCTCGACGCGGTGCTGCGCCGGGGCGAGACGCTGGAGCAAGCCGCGCCGGGCGCGCTGCGCGACGTGCGCGACGCCAATGACAAGGCGCTGGCGCGGGCGATCACGGGTGAGACGCTGCGCTGGTTGACCGACATCGATGCCCTGATTGACAGCGCGACGAAGCAGCGCCTGCCCGACGATGCCAAGCCGCGCGCCGTATTGCGGATGATGCTGGCACAAGCCCTGCGGCTGGAAACGCCTGCGCATGCGGTGATCGCCACGGGTCTGCCGCTGCTTGCCGGAGGGCCGCGGAGGCTGGCGCACGGGGTATTCTCGACCTTGACGAAACAGTCGGCGAGCTTGCCCGAGGCGCCAAGCCTGCCCGATGCCGTGTGCGGACGCTGGGGCGAAATGGCTGGCCGCATCGCACCCGGCCTCGCCTTTCCGCCCGAAGTCGATCTGCACGTCAAAGAGGCAGCGCAAACCGCGCAGTGGCAGGCACAGCTTGGCGGGATCAGCCTTGCCCCCGGCCATGTCCGCGTCCCGCGCGGCACCGCGGTCGAAAGCCTCGAAGGGTTCAAGGACGGCGCCTGGTGGGTGCAGGATCTCGCCGCGCAATTGCCGAGCCACCTCTTGGGCGAGGGCGCGGGCAAAAGCGCGCTCGATCTGTGCGCCGCGCCGGGCGGCAAGACGATGGCGCTGGCAGCAGCGGGGTGGAAGGTGACCGCGCTCGACATTTCGAAGCGGCGGCTGGATGTGCTGAAGGACAATCTCAAGCGCACCGGATTGCAAGCCTCACCCGTGCGCGCCGATGCCCTGACTTGGGAGTCGAAGCACCAGTTCGACGCGATCCTTTTGGACGCGCCCTGCACCGCGACCGGCACCTGCCGACGCCACCCTGACGTGCTCCACCGCATCGGCCCGCGCCAGATCGCCGAAATGGTCGAAATCCAGCGCGCCCTGATCGAACGGGCGGCGGGCTTGCTGAAACCCGGCGGCACGCTGGTTTATGCGGTGTGCTCGCTTGAACGCGAGGAAGGCGAGGATCAAGCCGCGTGGATCGGCGCGAACTGTGGCCTTGCGCCTGCACCGATCACACCGGAAGAACTCCCCGACGGCATCGCGCCCACGCCCGAAGGCTGGCTGCGGACCGATCCGGGGATGCTGGCGGATGAAGGCGGACTCGACGGCTTCTTCGTCGGGCGGTGGGTAAGAGAATGAAGAAAGCCCCATATGCCTGATCGTATCGACAAAACTGTCTTCATCATTGGCCTTACGCTCTATCTGGCGGGGCAGATCTGGATCGTGACCACCGGTTCGATGACCAAGGATGAAGTGCCGATTGATTACATCCACTGGCTGATGTTCCTTGGCGCAGCATTGCTGATCCCCTTTGCCGCGCGCCTGCCGCGCCGGGGCCTGGCACTGATCGCGGGTCCGGCGATGATAACCGGGTCGATCCTCATCATCGGCATGTGCATGATCGACTTTGTCCTGTGGAGCTTTCCCCAGCCGGAATTGCGCTCTGCCGTGGTCGGCGAGCTGATGAACACCGGTCCCGTATGGAAACCGTTTATCGAATGGGCCGGGCGGGTTTTCACGGTAGCGCTGGCGCTGGTCGGGCTGTGCCACTGGCACCGCTCGAAGATTGGCGTTGGACTGGTTCTAATTGGCGCTGTTGTAATCAGCGCCTGGGGGATTGGATCAAACCCCTATGGCTATGCCACGATGATCGTGGGTTTCCTTGTCTGCTTCTGGCCGGATGCGCTGAAACGCTTCACCAGCGCAAGGTGATCTGCGCGCAAGTCTTGCCCAATTGCTCAATATCATAGGCGATGTGGCTTTCCGCATTGTCGCGAATGTTGAGCCGCATCGGAGTGCCCAGTTCGACATAGCGGTTCAGCGTCATCGTGCCGCTTGTCTCAATATCCGTGCGGCCCTTGACGAGGAACGTGGCCTGTCGTGCGATTTCGTGGAAATGGGTTGAGTTCACATGGTCGCCCGAACCGCCGATCAGGGGGTTGCCGGGCGGAAAGCCGTTCGCCGCAGTAACCAGCGCCTCGACGTGATCCGCGCCTGCCGCGATCGGCGCGACAAGTGCACGCTCATCCTTCGTCAAGCCAAGCGCTTGCGGCGTGGCATAGGTGAAACTGGTTGACGATTCGCCCTGCCCAGCTTGATCCTGCCGGGCCTGCGCCTTTGCATCCGCGCGCCATGCTTCAAAATTGCGGTTGCGAAAGATCACGCCGCGCCCCCTGATGGTCACAACTGTTGCCCCTGCCTCGTTATACAGGACCACCTCGTAGGATGGGTTTTCGCTTGTCTCGTCGCGGCGGTAAGTCCCGCGCACGGCATGGCCATCGTCGCCGCTTCCCAGTTGCCAATCGATCCAGGTCAGCGCGCTCCACTGCGTCGCCTCCATCCCCTGCAGCGCGATCGAGGCGCCCACCGCCGTCCAGAAAGCCTGCGTCTGAACGACAACCGGATGATGCGGCGGCAGTGTCAGCCACGCATTAGCGGCCTTGTCCTGCGAGCAGGCAAAGGTAACGGACCCGTCGGCCTGCACCTCGATAGAACTGCAATAGGGGTTGGCTGTGTAATTGGGAGCCATGGCCCAACCTCAAGCCTTCACATACTTCTGGAAGCTCTTCCTGAGTTTCATGATCTTGGGCGGGATCACTGCGAGGCAGTATGGGTTGCGCTGGCCTTCGCCTTCCCAGTATTCCTGATGGTAATCCTCCGCCGGAAACCACGGCTTGGTCTGCTCGTCGCCGATCAGGCCTTCGATCGTGGTCACGGCCATCTTGCCGTTTTCGGCATTCCAGCGCCCGATCGCCTTTTCCGCCTCTTCGCCCTGTTCCGCGTTCAGCGGGAAGATCGCGCTGCGATACTGCGTGCCGATGTCATTGCCCTGACGATTGAGCTGCGTCGGATCATGCGTGCCTAGGAACACGTCGTAAATCTCGGCAAGGGTGATCACCGAAGGATCGAATGTCACCCGTATGCCTTCGGCATGGCCGGTCGCACCGGTGCACACTTCCTTGTAGGTGGGATTTTCCTTGGTCCCGCCGATATATCCGCTTTCCACTTCGCTTACGCCGATGACGTCGCGGAACACCGCTTCGGTGCACCAGAAACATCCGCCTGCGATGATTGCCTGTTCCATGCCGGGTAATTCTCCTTCGCTTGCACGCGACATAGGAACCGTCGGGCAATTTCGCGAGTCCTGTTCGCATGGCTTGTGTTGCCCGCTCCACAGCCTAGAACCGCGGGTATTCACAGTTTTGAAGAGAGGACCGACCCGATGAAACTCCCCTTGCTTGCACCGATGGCCGCGCTGGCCGCCGGCACCGCCCTTTTCACCGTCGCCGCACCTGCGCTTGCCGATGCGCATATGGAAGCCGCAGCGCCGACGCTCGAAGAAGTGCTCGCGCATGAACGCCGCGATGGTGACCGGGCGCGCGACCAATATCGCCACCCGGCGGAAACGCTCGCCTTCTTCGGTGTCGAACCGGGCATGACCGTGGCCGAATTCAGCCCCGGCGGCGGCTGGTACACCCGCGTGCTGGCGCCGCTGCTGATGCCTGCCGGCAAATACATCGCCTTCAACACCGACAGCGACGCCGAAACCTATCCCAGCCGTGAACGCGAAGTGCGCGCCAAGGCCTGGACCGAGACGTTCAAGAACACTGTCGCTGCAGGAATGGGCGTCGAAGCCTCTGCCGTGACCGCATTCGAAATCGACGAAATGCCCGAAGATGTCGCCGGCACGGTGGACCGGGTTCTGATCTTCCGCTCGATGCACGGGCTCAACATCGGCAACAATGCCGATACCGTGTTGAAAGCGGCTCGCGTGATGCTGAAAGATGACGGCATGGTCGGCGTGGTTCAGCACCGCGCACCCGAAGGCGCAAGCTATGACGATTACGGCGAGCGCCAGCGCGGCTACATGCGCAAGCAGGACGTGATCGCGATTTTCGAAGCCAACGGTTTCGAACTGGCCGGTGAAAGCGAAGTGAACGCCAACCCCAATGATCCCGCCAACTGGCCGAACGGCGTGTGGACGCTTCCCCCTGTACTGGCCACCGGCGCGAACGATCCGAAACGCAGCGAATACATGGCGATCGGCGAAAGCGACCGCATGACGCTGCTGTTCAAGAAGGCAGACTGAGCTTAAAGGGCGGCGTCATGAGCAAACTCACTGTCGCCGCCCTCCAGCTCGCGCTTGGCCGCGAGGACGAAGCCGAAAACATCGCCGCCGTTGCCGCTCTGGTCGAACAGGCAGCCGCACGCGGGGCGAAGCTGATCCTCCCGCCGGAACTGTTTTCCGGCCCCTATTTCTGCCGCGAAGAGGACGAGGCGCTGTTCGCGCTCGCTCGCCCCACCGCCGAGCACCCCAGCGTGATCGCGATGCAGGCGCTGGCGGCGCGGCTCAATGTCGCGATCCCGACCAGCTTTTTCGAACGCGACGGCCACCACTATTACAACACCCTCGCGATGATCGGCCCTGACGGCGCGATCATGGGCACTTACCGCAAGAGCCACATTCCCGACGGGCCGGGGTATGAAGAGAAATATTATTTCCGCCCCGGAAACGACGGGTTCAAGGTGTGGGACATTGACGGCGACGACGGAAAGCCGGTGCGCATCGGCGTCGGCATTTGCTGGGATCAATGGTATCCCGAATGCGCGCGGGTGATGGCTCTGATGGGCGCGGAAGCACTGCTGTATCCCACCGCCATCGGCTCCGAACCCTATGACGCCGATCTCGACACCAGCCGGATGTGGCGCCGCGCGATGGTGGGCCATTCGGTGTCGAACTGCATGCCCGTGATCGCCGCGAACCGGATTGGGGCCGAAGGGCCGCAGGGTGAGCAAAGTTTCTACGGCCATTCCTTCATCAGCGACGAATGGGGCGATCTCGTCGAAAGCTTTGGTGCGGATGAGGAAGGCGTTCTGGTCGCGACGCTCGATCTGGCGCGCGCAGCCACGCACCGCGCAGGGATGGGCTTCTTCCGTGATCGCCGCCCGCAGCTTTACGGCCGGATCGCCGAGGATATCTGAACGCCTTGAGCAGCACCTATCTGATCGCGCTCGGCTCCAACCGGCGGCACAACCTTTACGGGCTTCCGGGCGATGTAGTCACCGCCGCGATGGAAGAATGCGCGGCGCTTGGCACCGTCACCGCACGTTCACCGGTAATCGCCACCGCACCGATCGGAGCAGCGCAGCGCCGCTTCGCCAACGCCGCCTGCGTGATCGAGAGTGAATTCGATCCCCCCGCGCTGCTGGCGGGGCTCAAGCGGATCGAGCGCGAGTTCGGACGCAGGAACGGCAGGCGCTGGGGCGACAGGGTGCTCGATCTCGACATCGTGCTGTGGAGCGGCGGGCAATATGCCGGGCGCGGGCTTGCCGTGCCGCATCGCGATTTCCGCGAGCGTGCCTTTGTGCTGGGGCCGGCAGCGGCAATCGCCCCGCGCTGGCGCGATCCGGTTTCGGGCCTCAGCATGATGCAGTTGAATGCCCGCTTGACCCGGCCGCGCTCCCTGCCTAGGTGAGCGCTCCGGCACGCCCGGCCACAGCGCCCGGCAAAGCACCCATGGGGGCCCTTAGCTCAGTCGGTAGAGCAACTGACTTTTAATCAGTAGGTCGCTGGTTCGAACCCAGCAGGGCTCACCATCATCATCCTCGTTACTCATCGATTTGGTTCGAACAGCCGACAATCAGCGGTTTTTCCGGCTCGCAACTGTGGTAAGGCGCCGCGGTAAGCTTGAACGAGGAAAACCGATGTCCGTCCCCTCCCCCGCCAGTGTGGCCTTGAGCCGCCGCCGCTTTGTCTCCGCCACAGGAAGCGCCTTTGCCGCGCTGCTCGCCAGTGGGTGCATGACACGCGGCGCGCCGATTGCGTCTCTGGCACAAGGTTTTTCCGGCTATGGCCCGCTGCGGCCCGATCCTGCCGGTATGCTCGATCTGCCCGAAGGGTTCTCCTACCGTGTCCTCTCCAGCCTCGGCGATGCGATGAGCGACGGCGGCAGCGTGCCGGACAAAGCCGACGGAATGGGCTGCATCAATCTTGGCAATGGCGAGATCGTGCTGGTGCGCAATCACGAAATGGTGCCGGGCGATGATCCGGGCGGCGCGATTTCCAAGGGCTTCGGCACGCACAATGGCCGTTTCACCCCCGGCGGCACGACCAATATCGTGCTCGACGCCAACACTCTTGAGGTGAAGCGCCAGTTCCGCACATTGGGCGGGACGATCCGCAATTGCTCTGGCGGGGTCACGCCATGGGGCAGCTGGATCACCTGCGAGGAAGCGCCGACCGGCCCCGGCCAACGCTATGGCGACGGGCTGGCGGTAAACCACGGCTGGGCATTCGAGGTTCCGGGCGATGCCACCGGCCTGATCGATCCTGTCCCGCTGCGCGCGATGGGCCGTTTCAACCATGAAGCCGCCTGCGTCGATCCGGTGACCGGCTATGTCTATCAGACAGAGGATCGCGACGACGGTGTGCTCTATCGCTTCATCCCTAACACACCGGGCAAGCTGGCCGAAGGCGGCAGACTGCAGGCGATGGTGATCGAAGGGCTGGCCGACACGCGCAACTGGGACGGGTCGGCGATGCCGCTGCGGCAAATGTTCACGGTGCGCTGGGTCGATCTCGACAATGTCGAAGCCCCGCAGGACGATCTGCGCCTGCGTGCGATTGCCAAGGGTGCTGCCCCGATCGCACGCGGCGAAGGGCTGCACATGGGCGATGACGATTTCTATTTCTGCTCCACCAGCGGCGGTGCGATGAAGCTGGGGCAGATCTTCCGCTTCGTTCCCGGTCGCGGGCAGGGGCCGGACCGGGTCGAGCTGTTCTTCGAGAGCGAAAGCCCGGAACAGTTCAATTTCGGCGACAATCTGTGCGTCGCGCCCAACGGCCATCTGCTGGTGTGCGAAGACCAGTATACCGATGTGGTGGACAATCATGTGCGCGGCATCACGCCCGACGGGCGTCCTTATGATTTCGCGCGGCTCACCATGCAGACTGAATTGGCGGGGGGATGTTTCTCCCCCGATGGCAAGTGGTTCTTCGTCAACGCCTATGCGCCGACACGCACGCTTGCGATCACGGGGCCATGGGTGGCATAGCCCCCGGCAGAGACTGAAAAAGGGTTCAAATCAATGAAATCGATGAAGCTTCGTACGCTCGGGCTGCTGCTCGGCTGTTCTGCCATGACTGCGCCGGTGGCCGCCAAGGAAGGTATGTTCACGCCTGACCAGTTGCAGGAAATCAGCGGGCAATTGCGCGAAGCCGGGCTTGAGATCGATCCCGAACAGCTAGCCGATCTCACCGGCTTTCCGATGGGCGCGGTTGTATCGCTGGGCGGGTGCTCGGCCAGCTTTGTCTCTCCCGAAGGTCTGGTGGTGACGAACCACCACTGCGCGCGCGGATCGGTCCAGTACAATTCGACTGCCGAGAACAACTATCTGGTCGACGGTTTTCTGGCCGCGGACAAGAGCGCCGAACTGCCCGCGGCTCCCGGATCGCGCATCTACGTCACCACGGAACTCACCGATGTGACAGCACGGATGCGCGAAGGCACCGAGGAACTGTCGCCGCTCGCGCGCTACGAACTGGTGCAGCAGCGCAGCAAGGACATCACCGCCGAATGCGAGGAAGAAGCGGGCTATCGTTGCCAGGTCGCGAGCTTTTATGGCGGTGCGCAATACAAGCTGATCAAGCGGCTTGAAGTGCGCGACGTGCGGCTGGTCTATGCCCCTGCGGATTCGATCGGCAAGTACGGCGGCGACATCGACAATTGGCAGTGGCCGCGTCACACGGGCGACTTCGCCTTTTACCGCGCCTATGTCGCGCCTGACGGTTCGGCCGCCGATTACAGCGAAGAAAACGTCCCCTATCAGCCGGAACACCATCTGAAGGTGAGCGCGGCGGGGCTGAACGATGGGGATTTCGTGATGGCCGCGGGCTATCCCGGTTCGACCAGCCGTTACACACTGCTGGCCGAAGTGGAGAACACCTTTGACTGGAATTACCCGACCTTCCAGACGCTGTTGACCGAATGGATCGCCACCATCGAAGACGCAGCTCCCGAAGGTTCCGACGCGCGGGTGAAATATGAAAGCCGCCTTGCCGGCCTCAACAATTTCGAAAAGAATCTGCGCGGCCAGATCGACGGCGCACGCCGGGTCGGGCTGGTGGATCGCCGCCGCGAACGCGAAGCCGAACTGGCCGCATGGATCGCTGCCGATCCTGCGCGTGCCGGATTCGGCGAGGCAATCGCCGCACTGGCTGAGCTTTCGGAAGAAAGCGCACAGGCTGCACGCACCGGCTTCTGGTACGGCAATTCCACCCGCGCTCAACTGCTTTCTGCGGCACAGCGGCTTTATCGCCTGTCGAAGGAACGCGAGCTTCCCAATGCCGAGCGTGAACCCGGCTATCAGGACCGCGACATGACCTTCTTCCGTCAAGGCCTGCAGGCGCTCGACCGGCGCTATGATCCGGTTGTGGACAAGGCCGAATGGGTGATGTTCCTGTCGGGCTATATCGCGCAGCCTATGGAAGAGCGCGTCCCCGTGTTCGACGCCGCGCTGGGCCTGACCGCGGAAACGACCGAAGCCGACCTGCCCGGCCTGCTCGACCGGTTCTATGCCGGCACCGTTCTGGGGGATGCGGCGACGCGGCTCGCGTTGATGGAAGCGACCCCGGCTGAGCTCGAAGCGCATGAAGACCCGTTCATGCAGCTTGCGATCGCGCTTTACGACTATGAGCGCGATCTGGAGGAGCGGGCGGAAATCCGCGCCGGTCGTTCGCTGGCGCTGCGCCCTGCCTATATGGAGGCGATCACCCAGTGGCAGCGCGAATCCGGCCTGCTGACCTATCCCGACGCGAACAGCACCCTGCGCGTGACTTTCGGCAATGTGCTGGGCGGGTCGCCGCGTGACGGCATGGCATACCTGCCGTTCACCACGCTTGAAGGGATCACGGACAAGGACACCGGCATTGATCCGTTCAACTCTCCGGCCAAGCTGCTCGAAGCGATCGAGGCGAAGGATTACGGCTCTTACGCGCTCGACAGCATCGGCTCGGTTCCGGTGAACTTCCTGTCCGATCTCGACAGCACCGGCGGCAACAGTGGATCAGCAACGCTTAACGCGCGCGCCGAACTGGTGGGGCTGCTGTTCGACGGGACCTTCGAAAGCGTCAATTCCGACTGGGATTTCGACCCGCGCACCACCCGTACGATTCATGTCGACACGCGGTATATGCTGTGGGTGATGGAGAAGGTGGACGGCGCCGATGCCCTGATCGAAGAGATGGACATCGTCCGCTGATCTTCGGCTGATCGGACAGGCGGGCGGATCAATCCGATCCGTCCGCCCAACCCTTTGAAACCACGTGCTGATGTGGAAAGCGTCGCTGGCGTCCTATCGCCATGCGGGCTAATCCCGCATCAAACGTGGACACGCAGTTCAGGGGGCATGACATGCGGGAATTCATCGCAAGGTTGGCAGGCGTCGCAGCAATCGCCGCGATGCTGGGCGGATGCGCACAGACGCGGCCGCCGATGGTGGCCGAATGCGTGCTGCCGGCTTATGAAATGGTCGCCAGCGCCGATCTGCTGCCTCGCAAGTCGGACGCGAAGCTTGGCGTTTCGGATACAGGCGAAGAACCATTCCGCAAATTGCTGACGGACACGATCGGCTCCGACGCGGCGGATGCAGTCATTGTCGGCGATCCGGGTGAACCGTCCGCCTCACCCGCGCCGCGCACGACGAAATACATCGCCGTATTGAGCGGCGGCAGCCAGAACGGATCGTTCGGAGCCGGGCTGTTCAAGGGGCTGGACGAGCATGGCGACGTGCCCGATTACCGCATCGTCACCGCGATCAGCACCGGGGCGCTGCAATCGACCTTCGTCTTCCTTGCCAATCGTCCGGTCCCGACTGACCGCGTCTACGCCGATTACATGAAGACGGCGCAGGGTGTGGGCGAGGTCGGCCAGAGCAATCTGGGCGATCTGCGACTGGCCTATGCCCTCTCATCCGAAGCCGATGTCATGGATGTCGCAGGATGGAGAAACGCCTCAATCGTTAGGAATGGTTCGGTTGCGCGGTTCGACCCGCTGCGCTCCACCTTGCGCGGCCTGATTTCTCCGCAGACGCTCGCAGCCGTCGCAGCCGAAGGGCAGGCCGAACGCAGCGACGGGAAGCCCACTCGCAGATTGCTGGTCGGGGTGGCCAATCTCGACGACGGCAAGGCTTACGCGGTCGACATGACGCGGCTCGCCGCCGACCCTCGCCTGAGCCCCGAAGCGAAGCGCGATTGCTACGTCGAAACGCTGCTTGCCTCCTCCACCGTGCCTCCGGGTGTCCCTCCGGTGACGCTCAAGCTGGAGGTGATCGACAAGCTTGGGGAAGGACGCAACCTGATCCGCGAACCGGAAATGTTTATCGATGGCGGCGCGCGCTACGGGGTTTTCATCGACAGTGTTATCGACGTGGCCAAGCTGGACGAGGAATTGCAGGTCGACGTGGTCGTCAACAGCGCGATTTTCGAAAAGCCCTGGACCAATGACAAGGGTGAGCCGTTCGAGAAGTGGAGCATCTACAATGTCGGCCTGCGATCGGTCGATATCCTGCAAAATCAGGTGTACCAGCTCTCGGTCGACCGGGTGCTGCGATGGGCGCGGGACAACGGAAATCTGCGGATGGCCTTCATCTCGAAGAACCGTTTGCAGATATTCCAGGACGACCCTCTAACAGGCTTTGTCTATGACGGCGGGACGACTTGCGCGGCGGCGCTGGAAGCCGACAAACGCGAGTTTTCTCCTTACGAATTCCACCCGCGTTACATGCGCTGCATGGCTGAATACGGCGGGGCAAGAGCCGCTCGGGACGCGTGGAACCTTGCCGCCGGACAATAGTGCATTCGCGCCTTTGGAGTGTCTGGCGGCTGTGCTAGGCGGCGTGCGAAATCCCTTTCAATCCGGAGCCGTTCCATGAAAACCCGCGCCGCCGTTGCCTTTGAAGCGAAGAAGCCGCTCGAGATCGTCGAGCTTGATCTCGAAGGCCCGAAGCCCGGTGAAGTGCTGGTGGAAATCATGGCGACCGGCATCTGCCACACCGATGCCTACACGCTCGACGGGCTGGACAGCGAAGGGATCTTTCCCAGCGTGCTGGGCCACGAAGGCGCCGGGATCGTGCGCGAAGTGGGCGCAGGCGTCACCAGCGTTGCACCGGACGATCACGTCATCCCGCTCTACACTCCCGAATGTCGACAGTGCAAAATGTGCCTTTCTGGCAAGACCAATTTGTGCAGCGCAATCCGTGCGACGCAGGGCAAGGGACTGATGCCCGATGGCACATCGCGGATGAGCTACAAGGGACAGACGATCTATCACTACATGGGCTGTTCGACCTTTTCGAACTTCATCGTCCTGCCCGAAATCGCCGTGGCGAAGATCCGCACGGATGCCCCGTTCCAGAGCGCCTGCTATGTCGGCTGCGGTGTCACCACCGGGGTCGGCGCAGTGGTCAACACCGCCAAGGTTCAGCCGGGCGACAATGTCGTGGTGTTCGGCCTGGGCGGCATCGGATTGAACGTGATCCAGGGCGCGAAAATGGCCGGCGCGGACCGTATCGTGGGCGTCGACATCAACCCGGCCAAGCGCGAGTGGGGGGAGAAATTCGGCATGACCGATTTCGTCAATCCCAAGGAAACCGCTGACATCGTCGGGCATCTGGTCGAGATGCTCGATGGCGGCGCGGATTATTCCTTCGACTGTACAGGCAATACCCAAGTGATGCGCGATGCGCTGGAATGCTGCCACAAGGGCTGGGGCACCTCGATCATCATCGGCGTGGCCGAGGCCGGACGCGAAATTTCAACCCGGCCGTTCCAGCTGGTGACGGGACGCAACTGGCGCGGCACCGCATTCGGCGGAGCCAAGGGTCGCACCGACGTGCCCAAGATTGTCGACTGGTACATGAACGGAAAGATCGCGATCGATCCGATGATCACTCACACGCTGACACTGGAGGAGATCAACAAGGGCTTCGATCTGATGCACGCCGGGGAATCGATCCGCAGCGTCGTGATCTTTTGATCATCAATGCTCGGTCACGATCCGGCGTAGCTGACGGCGAAGTTCGTCCGGATACGCATCCGTAATCTCCGCAAGACCGTCTTCACCGTAGAAACGGCGCAGAGCCGTCTGCGAGCCGGTGAAATATTCGACTGCGGACACTGCGGTGAATATCCGAGCGAATTTCTGCGCAAATGATAGTCGCTCCATCCCGGGAATTTCGTTGAGGGTGTCGACGATCCGGTTCAGCGTCGCCCGGATATGCCATTCCTTTTCGGGGGCATCGCGGCGCTGATCGTCCAGCAATTCACGCATCAGGATGCGGGCATCAAGCGGGTTGGCCTGCGCCGTCTCATAGAAGCCCATCAACATATCCTCGAACCGCTGTTCGGGCGAATGGGATGCGCTGGCGCGCTCCGCCATGGCCGCTTGCAGTCGCTGGGCGATGCGCCGGATTACCTCGCTGTAAAGCTCGTCCTTGCGCTTGAAGTGATACAGCAGCGCCTGTTTGGTCAGGCCCACTTCACCCGCGATCTGGGCAATGCTGGCGCCAAAAAAGCCGCGTTCGGCAAACTGCCGGGTGGCCGCGGCGATAAGGCGTTCACGGGTATCGTCGGAATCGACGGGGAGGGTTTCGGGGGTCATTTCAAATCAATAGAACAAAATTGACCATTGAAGAAGCCCAGTGGCGCAGGAACCGCATCGAAGCCATGAGCGGGGGCAAGGCCTGTGACTTCGCCAAGGATCATCACGTGATCGCCCGCCGGGTATTGTGACCAGCGCGAGCATTCGATGTGCCCGAGCGCAGAGCGGATTACCGGGAGCCCATCCGCGCTCCATTCGAAATCATCGTGTCGCAACTGGCTGTCACCGCGAGCGGCATAGCGCCGCGCGAGATCACCCTGACCCTCGGAAAGGATGCTGACGGCAAACCGATCCGCACCGGCATAAATGTCGAACTGGCTCGATCCGTTCTGGAGGCTCCAGCAGACCAGCATCGGATCAAGCGAGACAGAGACGAAGGAATTGACCGTCATAGCCGCGATGGCGCCACCCGGCCTCGCAACGGACACGACGCAAACCCCTGTCGTGAATAGCCCCATCAGCCGACGAAACTCAGCACGTTCGGCTGTGATGCCGGGCGTGTTTGCGTGCTGAACCTGACTCAATGACTGCTCCGAAAGTGTTGCCTGAATGGCGACCAAGGTGGGCCTTGCGCGCCCGTATTCAATTGCAAGCGTTCAACCAGCCCCCGGTAATTGTCAATCGGGCGAGGAAGGGGGAGAACTCTGACGGCAAAAATTGCAACAGACTCCGGCACCTATGCCCAGCTTGCGCGTTCAAACCAGAACCGATGCGCAAATCTGGCTGGGATCTGGAACCATGATTGATCGTGTAAGCGAAGCTTTGAAGGATTTCCTCAAGCAGGAAAGCGCAGGGGGCATAGTGCTGATCGCCTCTGCCGCGCTGGCTTTGCTGATAGCCAACAGCCCGCTTGCACCGGCCTATTTCGGCACTCTCGAGACAAAGCTCAATGTGTCGTTTGGCGACTTCGCCATCGACAAGGCGCTGCTGCTTTGGATCAACGACGGGCTGATGGCGATCTTCTTCTTCCTGATCGGACTCGAAGTGAAGCGCGAGATCATCGACGGCCAATTGTCGAGTTGGGACAAGGCTTCGCTGCCTCTGGCTGCGGCTATCGGCGGGATGGCGCTGCCGGCGCTTATCTTCGTCGCCTTCAACAGCAATTCGCCTGAAAGCATCGGCGGATGGGCGATCCCGGCGGCAACCGATATCGCCTTCGCGCTGGGTATACTGTCGCTGCTGGGCCCGCGGGTGCCGGTTGCGATGAAGGCGCTGCTGCTGGCCATCGCGGTGATCGACGATATCGGCGCAATCACCGTGATCGCGCTATTCTACACCGGCGAAATCAAGACCGACATGCTGATCGGCGGCGGCGTGGTTCTGGCGCTGCTGTTCGCACTCGGGCGGGCGCGGATTTCCTCCACCATTCCCTATGTCCTGCTGACGGTGGTGATGTGGGTTTTCGTGCTCAAATCGGGTGTGCACGCAACGCTGGCCGGGGTGACCGCCGCGATGATGGTCCCGATGGTCGCGCGCGACGGAACCCACCTGCTCGAACACATGGAGCACGCACTTCACAAATGGGTGGCATTCGTGATCATTCCGATTTTCGGCTTTGCCAATGCGGGCGTGACGCTGATCGGCCTGTCACCCGCAGACCTGCTCGCTCCGCTGCCGCTGGGCATCGCGCTGGGCCTGTTGATCGGCAAGCAATTGGGCATCGTCGGATTTGCATGGATCGCGGTGAAGTCCGGGTTTGCGAAGCTTCCCGACGGCGTGGGCTGGCGCAAGATCCACGGGCTTTCGATGCTCGCGGCTATTGGTTTCACCATGAGCCTGTTCATCGGCAACCTTGCCTTTGCCAATCCGACGCAGGTCGATGCGGTCAAGCTGGGCGTGCTGTCAGGTTCGCTAGTGGCGGCCTTTGCCGGATACTTCATGATCAAGTCCGCGCTGCCTGATGAGGTGGCCGAGGACCAGAGAGAGGCCACTCCGGCCGAATAACGAACGCCAAGGGCCCGATCATGAACCATCCAGCCAAGCCAGTGGCAGGCCCCGTCACGCGCAGCATCAACGTGAACGGCATTGCCCTGTCTTATCACGAATGGGCCGCAGCCCCCGGCAACGACGCGCCGACCATGGTATTTGCACATGCTACCGGCTTTCATGGCCGCACCTTTGATGCGATCGCCGAACACTTCGCGGGCCGCCAGATCCTGTCGCTTGACCTTCGCGGCCACGGCGGCAGCGAAGGCGAGCCGATCGACAACTGGCGCATTGTATCGGACGATGTGATCGCGCTTCTCGATCAGCTCGAAATCCGCGGCGCAATCGGCATAGGCCATTCGATGGGAGCGCATACGCTGGTGCAATGCGCGGCGGAGCGGCCCGGTGCCTTCAGCCGCCTCGTGCTGTTCGATCCGGTGATACTCGCGCCCGAATATTACGAGCTTGCCGAGCCGATGTTCACCGCCGACCGGCCGCATCCCGCAATCCGGCGCAAGCGCGATTTTGCCTCACCCGAAGCCATGATCGAACGATTTGCCCCGCGCGATCCCTATTGCCTGTTCGATCCGCGCGTGTTCGAGGATTACTGCCGCCACGGCCTGACCCGGCTCGATGATGGCAGCTACACCCTGTCCTGTTCGCCCGAAATGGAAGCCAGCGTCTATGGCTCCAGCCGCAGCAATGCGGGAATCCACGATGCCGCCGCAAAGGTGGAGGTTCCCACGCTGGTCGTCCGCGCCAAGCAGACCGATCTCACCGATTTCAAGAGCTCTCCGACATGGCCCGAACTGGCCGGGATCATGCCCAAGGGGGTTGACCTGTACCGGCCCGACCGCACCCATTTCCATCCGTTCGAAGACCCGGAAGACGCGGCGCGGATCATCGCCGAATTCGAGGTCGGCTAGGACGCCCCGCCCGCCTTCGCGGCTGCCAGAATGTCGGCAAAATCGTCGCGCACTCGTGCTATCTCTCCGGTCGAGGCGCTGCGCATGTTGCTGGCGATTGTCGCCGCCAACCCGCCATAGAATTGCACCATAGCATCCCCAATTGGGCTGGCCGGATCGACCGTGCGCGCAAGGTAAAGTGCGATCCCGTGCGCACGCGCCAGCGGCTCGACCGGGGGCATGATCCGATCGCGCTCAAGCGCCCGCAGAGCAAGGCCGAGATCGGCAATCGCTTCCTCAAGGCAGATGACAGTCAGGCCGACGCCCGATGACGCCTCGATCCGGGCGTCCAGCTCGATCTTGCGATAAGCCTTTGCGGGATTGGCGAAGAGTGCATTCATCGATCCGATCCGTTCCAGGCGTCAATCTGCTGCTGCAGGAAAGTGATGGTCGATTGCGACGCCGAAATCCGGCGCTCCGCCGCCACCAGATCGCGTGTCAGCCGGGTGCGCAGGCTTTCCTGCTGCTCGGCAATTTTCGCGAGCCGTTCATCATTGCGCTCGATCTGGTCTTCGTACCGCTCAAGCGAGCCGCCCAGCGATCCGGGCAGGCTGCGCAGCGTGTTTTCCCGCGCCAGCTTGTCCATCGTCGCGAACACGCCAGAGGCGCCGGTGGTGAACATCGCAGCCGCCGCGTCGGGTGCGTCGGCCAATGTCGCGTTCAGCCGGGCACTGTCGAGCTGGAAATTGCCGTCGCGAGTGATCGAAAGGCCCAGATCAGCGAGGGTCGAAGGCTCGCCTCCGGCTGCACCCGGCATCACCACCCGGCTTGTCAAAGCGCCCAGATCGCGACGTAATTCGCGCGCACCCGGATCATTGGCGAGCGTTCCGCCAAACGCCGCCGCCTCTTCGTTCAACAGGGTGACGAGATCGTTCAGCGCGGCGACGAAATCAGTCATCACGCTGGTGATGGCTCCGGTGTCATTGTCGAACGAAATCGTCGTCGGCGCGCCCGGATTGGTGCCGGTGAGGTTGAGCGTCATGCCTTCGGGCAGCCCCGTGACGGTGTTGCTCGCGCTGCTCAACTGCACCGTATCGAGCGCGAACAGTGCATCCTGCGCGGTTGCGCGCAATTGATCCGTATCGGTGGCGGGTTGCCAGGAAAGGTAGGACAGATCGCCTGGAACCGCGCTGGGCGATGCCGCGGCGCTGATCCCTTCGAGCACAAAGCCGCTGTTTGCGCCTTCCTGACCCTTGATCACCAGCTGCGCCCCGCCCGTGCCATTGGCGACATAGGCGCTGAGCGCGCCGCCGCTTTGCGAGGTGATCTTGCTGGCGAGGGTCTGCAATGTGTCGCTTGCATCCACGGTGATCTCGAGCGCGGTCTGCTCTGCGTCCTCGGTGAAGGTCGCACCCGCGACCGTGCCGAAGCTGATGCGCAGCGTGCCTTCGCCGACTGGATCGCCGGCTCCGGCATAGCTGTTGGTTACCAGCGTTTGGCTGTCTGCCAGCTGCGACACTTCAAGCGAATAGCTGCCGCGCGGGCTCATCCCGGGTGTGGTTGAAACTCGCGCGACCGATGCGTTTCCGATTGTGGAGCGCGGGGCGAGATCGCCATTGCGGATCCGGTCGCCCAGCGCGCTGGCAAGGCTCGACATGGTGTTGCGCAGCAGCGATGCCGAGGAAATGCGCGCCTCCAGCGCTTCATTGCGCGATTGCAGCGTGCTGCGCTGGAACGAAAATGTCGCTTCGGACAGATCGTCGGCCAGCTGGATGAAATTGACGCCGCTACCGGCGCCAAGCGCGGAGATGATGGATGAGCCTGGGTTTTCCATGCCTCCCAGAACGGTCGCCAACGCAAATGCTTAAGCCGGTTTCTCTAGCTTTCCATCGGCATCGAAGCGCAATTCGCGCGGCACCTCGATCTGCGGCAGGCGCGGCTTCTCTCCGCGCTTCAGCGACAGCACGAAAGCAACCAGCGCGGCGATGGCGACATACAATTCCTCGCGCACCATCTGGTTGGGGCGGGTGGTGAAGTAGATCGCACGGGCAAGCTGCGGATATTGCAGCACCGGAAGCGCGCTTTCGTTCGCCAGTTCGCGCATCGCCAGCGCGGTTTCGCCGCGACCTTTGGCGAGTACCACCGGGGCCGGAGCCAGCGCGGGATCGTATTTCAAGGCGACGGCGAAATGCATCGGGTTTACAACCACGAATTGCGCCTCTTTCATCGCCTTGCCGACGCTGCCCCGCGCGAGATCGCGCTGGCGCTGGCGGCGGGCCATCTTCACCTCGGGGGAGCCTTCGGTCTGCTTGTTCTCGTCGCGCAGGTCTTGCAGGCTCATCTTTAACCGTTTGTTGCGCTGGAACAGTTGCAACGGGTAATCAATCATGGCGATTGCCAGCAACCCGCCCACCAGCATCGCCATCAAGGTCCCGGCGGAATCGAGTGCAAATCCAAGCTGCGCCTCCAGCGATCCGCGCCCGAGGCCGAGCAGGGACGCGAGGTTGGATGAAACCCACCATGCGGCAATGCTGCCAAGCAGCGCGAGCTTCAGGATCGACTTGCTCAGTTCGATCACACCCTGAATGCCGAAAATGCGCTTGAGGCCCGATAGCGGATTGATCCGCGAGCCCTTGAACGCGAGGTTTTGCGGGACGAAACGCCCTTCGCCGAGCAAGAGTTGCGAAGTGAGCGCCATCACCATCACCCCGATACCGATCACGAAGATCGGCGGTAGCAGTGCGCCTGCCGTTTCAAGAAACAGCGCGCCGGGAGTGAAATTGCCAAGATCGCCCTTGTCGAAGCGGAAACTGGAACGCGCGACGGACGCGATCTCATCGAACAGCCACGGCCCCACCATCGCGATCATGGCCGCGCCGGCTGCCATGGCTGATGCGGTCGCCACCTCCTTGGAACGCAGCGTATCCCCTTTTAACGCCGCGTCGCGTTTTCGCTTGGGTGTCGGGTCAAACCGCTTTTCGCCGCTTGTCTCCTCGCTCATGCGGCACCCGCCGGTTCGATCAGTGCAGCGGACTGCTCGATTGTCGTTTCAAGCAGCGACACGAATTGCTCGACCACGATCGGCATGACGATAATCAGCGCGGCGATGCCTGCCAGCACCCCGGCAGGCAGGCCCAGCGCGAACAGGTTGAGCGCGGGGGCGGAACGCGAAATCGTGCCGGTGACGATCTGCACCAGCAACAGCACCAGCACCACCGGCAGCGCAATCGCCGCCGCCGTGGCGATGCCGTATCCCGCAAAGGTGACGATATCCATCACGCGCAATTCGCCTGCGGCAAAGGCTCCGGCGGGGAGGATGCGATAGCTTTCAAGCAGTAGTTCAAACCACAGCAGGTGCCCGCCGATGGCATAGAACAGCAGCGTCAGGATCAGGCCGAAATATGTGCCGAGCGCGCCCGATTGCGCGCCGCTGGCCGGGTCAATCGATGTGGCAATGGCAAGACCCATGGTGCCTGCGATCTGCTCGGCTGCGATCAGCGGCACCGCAAAGGCGATCTGGAGCATGAAGCCCAGCGCCATACCGATCACCACTTCCTGCCCCACAGCAAGGATGGCGGCGAAGCTCATCATTTCGGGCACATCGGGCAGTGGCATCCACGTCCCGACGAACACCGCGAACACGAAAGCCAGCAGCGCGCGCAATTGCGGCGGGATCGCCATGCCACCCACCATAGGTGCAGCCAGCAACGCAGCCCCGCAACGGATCGACAGGAACAACACCTGCCACAATTGCTGCTCCAGGGTGCCAAAGCCGGGATCGAGGAAGTTCATGCCGCTAGACCGCGATGCCCGCGATCTGGGCGAATATCTCGCGCATGAAATCGCCTAACAGCGCCATCATCGTGCCGCCCAGCACCACGAAAACCAATGCGGTGATCGCCAGCTTCGGTACGAAGGTCAGCGTCTGTTCGTTTACCGACGTCGCCGCCTGGATGATCCCGACGATCAGGCCCACCACCAGCGCCGCGATCAGCACGGGGCCGACGATCAATGCCGTCACCCAGAGGGTCTGGTCAGCCAGCGCGAGGAGTTGCGCATCTTCCTGCATGGTCCCCGCTCCCCTAGCCAAAGCTCATCGCGAGGCTGCCCATCAAGAGCGCCCAGCCATCGACCAGCACGAACAGCAGCAGCTTGAACGGCAGCGATATGATGGTCGGCGACAGCATCATCATGCCAAGGCTCATCAGCACGCTCGCCACCACCAGATCGATCACCAGAAACGGCAGGAACAACATGAAGCCGATCTGGAACGCGGTTTCGAGTTCGCTCGTCACAAAGGCGGGCAGCAGGATCGAGAACGGGATGTCGGCCGGATCATCGAACCCGCCGACTTCGGCGATATCGGCAAACATGATCAGGTTCGCTTCGCGTGTCTGGCCGATCATGAAGGTGTGGAACGCCTGCCCGGCCGCCGCAATCGCACCATCGGCGCTGAGCGTTCCCGCAGAGTATGGCTCTATCGCCACCGCATTCACCGCGTCGAGCGTCGGTGCCATGACGAACAGCGACAGGAACAGCGACAGGCCGACCAGAACCTGTGTCGGCGGCGAACCCTGCAATCCCAGCGCTTGGCGCAGGATCGACAGCACCACCAGGATGCGCAGGAAACTGGTCATCATAAGGACGATCGCGGGCAGGATCGTCAGCAGGCTCATCACCAGCAGCAGCTGGATCGAGAAGCTCAGCGGTGCACCTTCGCCTGCGCCGTCATCGCCCAGCGCACGCTCGATGGCAGAGCCGATGCCCGGCGCATCGGGTGCGGCGGCATAGGCGGGCTCCGCCAGTGCAAACATGGTTAACGCAGCCAGCGAGATTGCGGCGCAAATAGTGAAGAACCGTTTCATCAGGCCGGCTCGATATCTGCGAGACGGGTGCGGCTATCGGTCTCACCCAGCCGCACGAAACCGTTGCGCGAACAGCCCAGCAGGATCTCGCGATCGTGAAACCGCACGACTGCCAGCTTAAGGCCCGGCGCGAGCAGGCTGGTTTCGACCAGTTCGAGCGCGCCCGAACGCACTTGCGCACCGACAATCCGGGTCTGGAGATAGCGCGTCAGTTTCAGGCTGCCCCAGATCAGCAGAGCCAGCAGCGGCAACAGCAGTGCCAGCCGCAGGAAATATTCAACCATCATGGCTGCAACTCCGATGGCGAACCAGCCATCATTCCATCGTCTTCTTCGGCCCCATTCAGACTGACGATGCGCAAGGCAAACCGTCCGTTCTGCGCCACGACTTCACCCCGCGCGACAACACGGCCATTGGCGGTCACATCAAGCAATTCGTCCGTCAGCCGATTGAGCGGCACGACGCTACCTTCGCCAAGGGCAAGAACGTCCTTGAGCGGCATGTCCGTGCGTCCCAGTTCGACCGAAAGCCGCACTGTGACATCACCCAAGCGATGAAAGGCAGGGCTCATAATGTTCATCTGGATTTCTCTTTCGTGGTTTGGCGACCAGCTTCAGCGTGCGAACGCCCTTCGATCCGTGTCAGTTGCAACGCCATGCGGTTGCCCGCAGTGCCGATGCGGCCATAGGCAAGCACATCGTCACCGACACGCAGGGCAAGTTCATGCGCGATCGAGAGCGGAATTTCGTCTCCGGGGCTCAGCCGTCCAAGGCGGCTCAGCGAAAGGTCGATTTCACTCAGCACCGCTTCGACCGGCAGCGGCAAATCGACAAATGCGCCGTTGATCTTTCCCTTGGCCCCGGAGGCCGGGCGCACGACCGGACGGACAGTGGTACTGCCGGGCAGCAGGCCGGGCAGATCGTCCAATGCGAACGCCAGCGAAAGCTCCCATGGGTTCCCGGCGTTCATGACAATCGAAATCGTGAAAATCGCGACCTGAGTCTCGGCGGCGAAAGGTTTGAGCCGGGAGGCGGTATCGCTGCGCACCAGGACGTCGCCCGGTGACTGCTCCGCCGATCCATTGGTAAGCGCAATGGCCTGTGCGATCATGCCGCCAAGCTGGCGCACCATGATTTCGGCAGAGGCAGGAAGTTGAGCCGGAATATCGTCGCCCAGTTGTCCATCCCCGCCAAAGGAACAGTCGGTCAAAGCCAGCGCCGTCGCAAAATCAATCGACAGCAGCACCTTCTCGCCCGCCAGACTGCATCGCAGCAGGCTGTTGGCGGCGATGGGCCCGATCCGATCGAAACATGCACCGCCGGAGACAAGTTCCGGACCGGCAACGCTGACACGCAGCTTTCCGCCCGAAAACATCTGGGAAAGTTCCTGCGTCAGCTCCAGTCCGAGATCGCGGCACCAGGGCGCAACCTCGTCCATGCGGTCCTTCGCATCCGGCTGGGCGGTGCGGATCAGTTCGGCACAATGCTGGGCCACCGGCCGCGCACCGGCAAAGCTTTGGGGAAAGGCGCCGGCCATGTTCATTGGACGAGGAAACCCTTGAAGTGGACCGCGTCGATCCCGCCGAACCCTTCGTTTTCTTCGAGGACTTCGTTGATCGCCTTGGTCAGTCGGCCGGACAGCGCTTCCTTGCCTTCGACGTCATAGACATCGGCTTCGGGCGTAGCGGCAAGCTCCACCAGAATCGCGGATCGGATTGCCAGTTCGTGGTTCTTGACCCAAGCCAGCACCCGCCCGTCGCGGCGGGTGGAAACGGCCAAGTCGACCTGGATCAGCGCCGGAGAATCCGCGAGGTTGGAAGTGAATGTGTCTTCGAAGCTGTAGTAAGCGGTGCGATATTCGCTGCCGCCGTCGCCATAGACGACTTCGCCTTCGCCATCCTTGCCCTTGGATGGTGGGGCAAAAGGATCGGCCTCACCCTTGCGCACCAGTTCGGGTTCGTCAGGGCCGCTTTCCTCATGTCCGCCGATCAGGCCGGCGGCAAAGGCGCCATAGGCGCCGCCTGCACCTGCCCCCAGCAGCAGCACAGCGCCGAGCACCAGCTTCAGCATGCCACCCTTGGGCTTTTCCGCTGGTTCAGTGGTGTCAGCCTTCTTGGCCATGATCGTTCAAACTCCTGTTCGGCCCTCTCGCGTTCAGGCGAAAAGCCCGCCCTGCGCACTTTCGCTTTCCGGATCGTCGCCTGCGCGCAACCCGGCCGGATCAGACTGTTCCTCTTTGCTGGCCCCGTTTTGGTCCCGGTATGGTAAATTCGATGCGTTGCCCGACCCTGAGGAAAACGCGTATCGAAGGTCGGCCATTCCGCCCGAGTTGGTATTGCCCTGTTGCGATTGGCCCTGATTGCCCTGATGGCCAGGCGACTGATCGCTCCCGCGTTGCGATTGCGTGGAGGCCGCTTCGCTGCTGGCATTGATGCCACGTTCGGCCAGTGCAGCCTGGATCGCGGGGACGAAACCGGGGTCGCGGCTCGCCAGTGTGGCGCGCAGATCATTGCCGCTGGCGTCGATCCTGAGCGAGATGGCGCCGAACTCCTGATGGCTGAGCGTTACTTGCGAACGTGCGGCGCGGCCGGCTTCGCGTGCCTCCGCCAGATGTTCGATGGCGGTTTCGAGCGCGGCAATCGCGCGCGGCTCGGCCATACTGCCCTGAACAGGGGGCGCAGCCGAGGGAGCGGCGGGAGAATGGTTGAGGGCAAGCGCTGCTGCAGGCTCGGCAAACCCAGCGGGTATGGCGGTCGTCGATTGGTTAGCCGATGGAGAAATCGAGGCGACTAGCGCGCTACTCGCGCTGGAAGAAAGGCCCGCTTCAACCGCTTCATTCGAGCCGGGGGAAACCGTCTGCAATACTGATCCAAGCGAGGTGATCGGCCATTCGGAGTTCGCTTGAACCGGGTTAACGCGCTGAGGCTCGCGCTCCTGCCCGACGGGCACCAGCATCGCCTCACGGACCGGCTCGGGGCCAACCATTCTCAAGCCGCTTGGCAATTTGAGTGGAGCAACTCTTGCAGCCATTGCGGGGACCGCATGAGCAGGATCGAAGGCCTTGGCCGCGATCGGGACCTGTTCGCCGAGCGCCAGAATGGTTGCCCGCACCTCAACATCTTCCCGTCCCTGCCCGAGCGGGTTTTCGTCCTCTTCCGAGGGGTGGGTATCAGGATCGGCAGTCTGATCGGCATGATTAGCAGAGACGACCGCCTGCGTCATGGGCGGAGGCCCCGCCAACGGCAAAACATTGCCATCGTCCGGCACGGCAGCGTCGGTGGGCGGCAAGACACTGCCGCTTACTTGCAAATCCAGAGGCCGCGAGAAATGAAACGGCCCGTTCGCGGGCGAGGAGATGTCGAAGGTCGCTTGGAGTGACACCGCTGGCTGCCCGCATTCCAAAGCAGGCAAGTCCGACCCATCAAATCCTTGTAAAATATTGGAAAATCCGCCTGCAACAGAAGGGTTCGCACGTTCCGTATCGGGCGTGACTGGGGTGGAACGAAGCGAAATTTCAGGCAGGATCGGCAGCAATTCTCTCTTCCTCGGATTTCGGGCCGGTCACGAACCGGCGGGCTTGCGCGATTTGCTTTGCAGCTTGTGTGCCAAGAGCGCGGCGTGTTGCTCGCGCGACTGGCGCACCGCCTCCGCATCCTTGCGCGCCAGATCGAGCCGCTCCTCGGTCCGGTTGAGACGCGTCTCGGCTGCAGCCAGCGCATCGAGCTGCCATTGCGCCTGTTGGCTGGCATCGGTACGTGCGGCCTCTGCCTGTTGCGCGATGTCATGGAGCGATCGCGCAAAGCTGGCATCGAGCCGCAGGGCGTCGCCCGTCATTGCCTGATTGCGGCGGGCATAGGCATCGAGCAGCTCCCCGCTCTTGCGGGCGAGTGCGGCGCTGCGGTTCTCCTCGCTCAGAGCATCCGCCAGCGAAGCGAGCGCTTCACGGCGGCGCACCCTGGCAAGGGTCACCTGACGACGGGCAAGCGCCACGCGGCGTTGCACCTTTGTCATGAGGACGCTCCTAGACCGGCGCTTAGAGCAGCCAATTGCGCATAGCTTTCGGCCAAGCTCACCGATTCACCGCGTGGCTGTTGCAGGAAGCCGTCGATCTGCCCGGAGTGCGCCAGCGCCGTGTCGAGCACCTTGTCAGTGCCGGTGCGATAGGCACCCATCATCACAAGGTCGCGATTGTCTTCGCGCGCGGCAATCAGCGCCCGCAAGCGGCGGGCCGCCTCGCCAATTTCCGCGCCGGTGACATCGGTCATCACCCGGCTTAGCGAGGCGGGTATGTCAATCGCGGGATAGTGCCCCCGCTGCGCCAGATCGCGCGAGAGGACGATATGCCCGTCAAGGATTGCGCGCGCGGTGTCGACAACGGGATCGGAGGTGTCGTCGCCATCGGCCAGCACAGTGTAGAGCCCTGTCACCGCTCCGCCCGAACGCGTGGAATTGCCCGCCCGCTCCACCAGCCGGGTGACCGCGGCGAGCGCGGACGGCGGATACCCCCGCGCCGCGCCCGGTTCGCCGAGCAGCAATGCCAGCTCGCGCGCGGCATGGGCAACGCGGGTCAGGCTGTCGAGGATCAGCAAAACGCGCTTCCCTTGGCTGCGGAAATGTTCGGAAATAGCGCAGGCATATTGCGCGGCGCGCAGCCGCAGATTGGGGGCATGATCGGCCGGCACGGCGACCACCACCATCCGCCCGCGCCTCGCGCCGACCATGTGGCGGGCAACAAAATCGGACACCTCGCGAGCGCGTTCCCCGATCAGCGCCACCACGGTCACATCAGCGACCGCATGGCCTGCAATCGTGTCGATCAACACCGATTTGCCGACGCCCGATCCGGCGATTACGCCCAGCCTTTGTCCGATACCCATCGTCGCCAGCGCATTGATCGCGCGTACACCGCAATCGAACGGCTCGCGCACTGGCGCGCGTTCCAGCGCCCCTTCGCGCGAACCGCCCAGCGGCCAGCGTTGAGCAAGGTCGAGCGGCGGGCCGCCGTCGATCGGATTGCCCAAGCCATCGACTGCCCGCCCCAGCAGCGCTGCGCCCACCCGGACGGAACCGGGCGAGCCGACTGCGCGCACCTTGGCGCGCGGGCGCAGCAATTGCGTGTCGCCCAACAGCATCATCAGCGAATGGCCGCTGCGAAAGCCGATGACTTCGGCCAGCGCCTCATGCCCTGTCTCATCCTCGATCGCGCCAAGCGACCCGATCGGCAAGGCAAGGCCCGATACCTCGATCAACCCGCCTTCGCAGGCGACCACGCGCCCGCTTGGGACGGGACCAGTGGCCACCGCCGCACTGCGCATCCGCGCCAGCTCAATCTGGAGCTCCGCCAGCATTGCCGCCACTCAGCCCCGGATCGCCGCGGCAATGGCACGGCGCCAATCTGCCGGACCGTCGCTGATCGCGCCCTCGTCGCCTTCGAACCGCAGGCCACCGCGTTCAACGGCAGGGTCAGGCACGATGCGCCAGTGTTCCCGCGTTTCAGGGGCAAGCAGTTCGATGTCTTGGGGATGCAAATGGAGCGCGCATTCCGCAGCCGCGCTGCCGATGCGCCGCGCCGCTTCATGGCACCGCTGCGAAAGGCTCTGAGGATCGGGAGTGAACCCGGCAATGGCCGCTTCGCACAGCGCGATCACGGTGTTCGATAACTCGGAGGCAAGACTGTCCATCGCAGCCTGATCAAGCGCCCTGAAATTCAGCCTTAGGCCGCGCTGCTTCTCCTGCTCCGCGCGATATTCAGCCGCCGCCGCAGCGCGTCCGCCAGCCTCACCCCGGGCGAAGGCTTCCGCCACAGGGTCGGGTGCATCGGGTGCTGGTGCAGGCGCAGGCACTTGGGCATCGGGCCGTCTCGGCTCTTTCGGCTTGTCCCTGGCCGGAAATCCGGCAACGAAGCTGTGTCCTGCTCCCAACGCTTCGATCCAGTTCGGCGCAGCCGGCCCGGCGACAGGTTCCATTTCGGCAAGCGCGGACATCCAATCAGACGAACTCGCCATCGTCCGCCCCCATTATGATTTCGCCCTGATCGGCCAGTGCACGCGCGACCTCGACGATCTTGCGCTGTGCCGCGAGCACTTCGCTGCGGGCAAGACGTCCGCGCAGGTCGATCTCGTCGCGAATGCCATCGGCCGCACGGCTCGACATGGCAGCGAAGAACGGCGCGCGTTCGGGCTCCTTGAGCCCCTTGAGCGCATCGACCAGATTTTCCGTTTCGACATCGCGCAGCAGCCGCTCCATCGCCTGACGATCGAGATCGAACAGCATTTCGAAAGTGAACATTTCTTCTTCGATGCGTTCGGCCAGTGCGCCGTCGCGCTGGGCAATCGCGGGCAAAACGGTCCCGCGCATGTCCCCTGAGGCCAGGTTGATAAGGTTCGCCGCCTCGCGCGGGCCGCCGATTGTGAGCGTGCTGATGCCGAAGCTCGCGCCGATCTTCTGCGACAACAGGCTTTCGATCATGTCGATTGCCTGCTGGGAAACCGGCCCGATCCGGGCGATGCGTTCGACCACCAGCGGCTGAACACTGGTCGGCAAGCCAGACAGCACTTCGGCTGCGGGTTCGGGCTCCAGCATCAGCAGCAGCGCGGCGATCACCTGCGGGTGTTCTTCCTCCACCAGCTTGAGCAGCACCGGCGGAGCAAGCCAGCGGGCAATTTCAATCCCGCGCACCTTGGGCTCCGGCTCGATCCGCAGCATCATGCTTTTTGTCTTGGCCGGGCCGATCGAGCGTTCAAGCAAGGCGCGCACCTGAGCACCGCGATCCTGCCGGGCCAGCACCTCGCGCGTGCTTTCGGCGACGAAATCCTCCAGCGCCTCGGTCATGGCCGCGCGGTCGATTTCGCCGAGCTCACACATCGCCGTGCCGATCATCTCGACTTCGGTGGGGTCCATCCGCGAAAGCAGGGCTGCGGCTTCATCGTCGCTCAGCAACATCAGGAACACCGCCGCGCGGTCGATCCGGCTCAGCAACGGCCTGGGCGCTGCCGAGCCGGAGTCTTCGCCATCGCCAACTTCGATCTGATCCATGCTCGTCATTGCGATTTCGCCTCCTGCGGAGTTTCAAGCATGCGCTGGAGCGCCTCCACCGCGCGATCGGGCTGGGTCGCGGCAAGTTGCCGGGCGAGTTCGATCTTCTTGGGGAAGTCCGCTGCCTGTGCATCCTCGGCAATATCGGCCGCGATGCCGGTCCGAATCTGGCCTGACGCAAGTGAATTTGCCTCCGAAGCATCCTCGTCAGGCTTGGCCGCGGGATCGCGCATCCGCTTTATCAACGGGCGGACCGCCAGCAGCAGTACCAGCAGGACCGCCAGCAAGGCCGTGGCATAGCGCAGAGCGGTGGCGAACCAGCCTTGCTCGTAGAACGCCAGTTCGGGAAGTTCGCGGCTTTCGAATGCGCTGACGACAACCTGCACCTGATCGCCGCGCGCAGGATCCGCGCCAACTGCGGCGCTGACAAGGTTTTCCAGTTCCTCGGCGGTCAGCGGCTTGGCCGCTTCGAGCGCGGCATCGCTGACGGCGACAGCGACCGAGAGTTTGACAAGGCCGCCCGCTCTTGTGCTGGTCACCGCGACTTCGCGGCCGAGTTCGTAATTGCGCTGCACCGCGCTTTCACTGTCGGTCGGCTGCCCGCCCTCGCCCGCCGCTTGCGCCTGCGGATCGGGTGCGCCATCGACAAGCTGCGCATCGGCAGGCGGCGTATTGGCCGTGACGCCCGGAATGCCGCCCGTTCCGCCAGCGGCAAGCCGGGTTGCCAAACGCTCGCTTTCGCTGCGCACGACGCCTTCCTGATCATAGCTTTCGCGCGCCGATGTCACTTCGGCCTGGTCAAGCACGACTTGCACCTCGCTGGAGAAATTGCCTTCCCCCAGCAATGGCATGAGCAAGGTGGTGAGCTGTTCGCGCAGCTTCGCTTCGAATTCGCGCTGCAACGTCAGCGCGTCGAGCGTGTTGTCCGCTTCCGCCGACAGCAGCCGCCCGTTCTGGTCGACCACGCGGACAGCGTCCGGCGTCATTCCGGGTACCGATCCCGACACCAGATTGACGATCGCCTCGACCTGTTGCTGGCTCAGGCTGCGTCCGCTGACGAGCCGCACCATCACGCTGGCGCTGGGCGCGCTGTTCTGGCGCACGAAAACCGAACGTTCGGGCGTCGCCAGATGGACGCGCACGCTTTCGATCCCATCGATCTCGCGGATCGTCAGCATCAGTTCGCGTTCGCGCGCCAGCCGCAGCCTCTCGCCTTCCAGCGTGCGGCTGGAACCCAACGGGATCGCGTCGAGCATCTCGCTCGCGCCCTGCGGAGCGGCTAGACCCGCATCGCTGGCAACCAGCATCCGCGCGCGATAGACATCGTCTTCTGCGACAGTCACCGCGCCGGTGCCGTTGTCGATCGCGTAAGAGATGTTGCCGCGTTCCAGCGCCTCAACCACCTTCGCTCGCTCGCTATCGTTCAGGCTCGCATAAAGAGTGCGCTGCGGCCCCTGCGCGATCGAGAGATAAAGCGCAGCAACCAGCGCGACCGTCCCGACACCGACAAGCGCGGGGAGCGCGCGACGAAACGCGGGTTGGGCGGTGAAATCCGCTACCCGCCCTCGCCAGTCACCCTGAGCCGGAAAGGAACCTATCGGCACCGCAGTGCCCGTGGGCACCGGCATATTTGCGTCTGCTTCAGCCACCTATCAGCTCCCCATCCGCATGATGTCCTGGTAGGCGGACAGCAATTTGTTGCGCACTTGCAGCGTCGCCTCGAACGCCACTCCGGCTTCCTGACGGGCGAGCATCACTTGCGCGATGTCGGTTACTTCGCCGCGCTCATAGGCGGCCTGCATGTCTGAGGACCGCTGCTGCACCGCGCTGACATTCTGCAAGGCGCCGGTGAGCGCATCGGCAAAACCCGCTGCGGGGCGGGTGCCCTTGGCTTCGGGCGCATCGCCGGTGGCGCGCACTTCCTGCAGCGCCCTGCTTTTGGAGAGGACTTCGTGACGCAGCGCCATCACTTCGTGAATGCCGCGCATGGGACCGATCGTGTTCATACCTCAGCCCCTGCAGCCATCAGCCCGCATTCCCGCATAGAGGCGAGGCGATACCGCAGCGTGCGTTCGGAAATACCGAGGCTGCGCGCGGTCCGCCCACGGTGCCCGTCATTGGCATCGAGCGCCGACAGGATCGCCTGTGCCTCGGACTGGAACGCCACGTCAGAAAGCGATCCCGACGCTGCCCCGGCAGGTGTCGGAGTGGTAGTGTAACGCGGCTCTGCATCCAGCGAGCGAACCGGTTGATCGAACACGATGTGTTCCGAGCCGATGCAATGTTCCTTGCCCGCCAGCAGGATTGCCCGGCGGATTACATTTTCGAGTTCGCGCACATTGCCCGGCCAAGCGTGCGTTTCGAGCAGAGCGATCGCCTGCCCCGAAATCCAGCACGGCATTCCCGGCTTGGCGGCATGTCGCAGCAGCATTCCGAAAGCGAGCGGGGCGATATCCCCGCGCCGTTCGCGTAGGGCGGAAAGCGCCATGGGAAAGACGTTGAGGCGGTACATCAGGTCCTCGCGGAACCTCCCCGCTTCGACTTCGCGCGCGAGCGTGCGGTTGGTCGCGGCGATGATCCGCACGTCGACCTTCACCGGGCTGGTAGCCCCAAGTGGCAACACCTCGCCTTCTTGCAGGGTGCGCAGCAATTTGGCTTGGAGGGAAAGCGGCAGCTCGCCGATCTCGTCGAGCAGCAACGTCCCCCGATGCGCACTGCGGAACAGGCCTTCGCTCGCTTCGCCCGCGCCAGTGAAGGCGCCCTTGCGATGGCCGAATAGCAATGCCTCCAGCATGGCTTCCGGCATGGCCGCGCAATTGACCGCGACAAACGGCCCGTTGCGGCGCGCGCTCATGGAATGGACGAAGCGGGCGATAACTTCCTTGCCGGTGCCGGTCGGCCCTTCGAGCAGGACAGGAATGTTGCTCGCGGCAATCCGCTCCGCCAGTGTCAACAAAGCAAGGCTGTGGCGATCAGCCGCAATCGGCGCACCTTCTTTTGCTGCACAAGCAATCAGAGCAGCCCGCGCCTGATTGAGCGACGGCATCGAATAGGCCAGCGTCAAACGCGCAGCACCAGTCTGGGTGATGGCTGGATTTTCGGCGTGAACAAGGTTCAGCGCGACGCTGTCTGCTGCCAGATCCCCCTCGCGCGGCGCGAAATTGCCGTGATCGCCCAGCTCCAGCCGGTTCTGTTGCCAGCTTTGCGCCAGCAGCGGCAATGTCGGATCAAGCAGCGCGGAATGCGATTTTCGCGCGCCAGTCAGACCTCGCTGGTTCGGTTTGCCTTCGTCCTGCGAGAAATTTTTTGCGGTCCCTGCTGCCCTCATGATCCACCTGTTGTTTCCTGGTGGAAAGAAATTGCCGTCCGTGCGGACAAGATATGGCAAATTTAAGTACCCGCACTTTCACTTAGGGTTTGTGCGTATGTGACGCGATGGCGAGGGATGCGGTCCTGCCTTGGGCCTTAAACATCCCGGCGGATGGTCGCTCTTAGGGTCAGCAGGTGCGGCTCTGGTCGCTTCTGTTGACCACTTGCTCAAGACCTACGGGAGTTAGACCTATGTCCGTGATTAACACCAATATCTCCGCTTTGCGCGCTGCCAATGCAAGCTCGCGTGCCAATGAAATGCTCGGCGCCGCTATGGAGCGCCTTTCCACCGGCAGCCGCATCAACAGCGCCGCCGACGATGCCGCCGGCCTTTCGATCGCCACCGGCTTCACCAGCGACATCCGTGCGCTGAATCAGGGTGTGCGTAACGCCAGCGACGGCATCGCGCTGGCCCAGACCGCTGAAGGCGCGCTGCAGGAAGTCACCAACATGCTTCAGCGTGTCCGTGAAATTGCCGTGCAATCGCAGAACGGTACACTCGATGCGGAAGACCGCGGTTTCCTCGATACCGAAGTTACCGAGCTTGCCGCTCAGATCGACGACATCCTCAGCAACACCACCTTCAACGGTGTGACGCTGTTCAGCACCACTGCCGGCACCGATGTGACGGTCGACATCCAGATCGACGCGGGCCGCAGTGTTACCCTGACCAGCACCGCGATCGACGGCACCAATATTGATGCAGCCGCTCTCGATGTTTCCTCGGTTGCCAACGCCGCAACCGCGATCACCAACGTCGATGCCGCGCTTTCGGATGTGAACACTGCGCGTTCGTCGCTGGGTGCGGGCCAGAACCGCCTCGACGCGGCGATCAACAACCTGACCACGACTTCGACCAACCTTGCCGACGCTCGCTCGCGGATCGAAGATGCCGACTATTCGGCCGAGACGACCGCGCTCGCCAAGGCTCAGATCCTCGGCCAGGCATCGACCGCGATGCTCGCCCAGGCCAACCAGTCGCAGCAGAACGTCCTGTCGCTGCTGCGCTAAACCTCGCCTCCCGGCCCGGCCTCCGCCGGGTTCAGCAGAAGCCCGGAGCCTCGCGCTCCGGGCTTTTTGTTTGTTTTCTTCGTGCATCCGATAGCCGCTTCAGAACGGCATCATGGCCCCGCGCCACCCAGGCTTGCAGCCCAAATGCCTTTGAAATTTGCCGATGGCATGGATTGCGTCTTCGCATTCGCTCCCATTTTGGGAATGATCGGACTTATCGGACTAACGGCAAATACTAGGGTGGATTTTCCCCTATGAGGGGCCCGGACCGGGGCACCTGGCTAGATTCCGCAATGTCTCGGAACGCTTTCATTTTGGAAGCTGACGCGCTTTGGTAGGGAGAAATACTGGGTTATCCAACATGCATGGACACGAAAAGCAAAATCCTTCTCATCGATCCCGACGCCTCTACGCGCACGGAGATGTATCGGTTCCTGGCTTCACTTGGATACTACTCCGAGCCAATTGAGTCGTTGGACGACTTTTTCTCCTACTGTTACTCTCCAAGTATTGTCTTGATACATGACAAGGGAGACATTGTTCCGGAATTCGCGCGTCGGCTCGAAGACATTGGTGAATGGTTCCCGTTCGCGGTGTATTCTGAGGAGTTTCTGACGCTTCAGGTCGTTAATGCGGTGCGGAATGGTGCACTCGATTGCTTTGCGTTCCCGGGAGAGAAAGATTCGGTGGCGGGGCGTCTTGTCCAATTGGAAAGCATCATCGCGCAGTCCGGGCACGAATTGAGCCGGTCGGCGCGAGCCAAGCGTCTGGTGCGCGAACTCAGTTTCCGGCAGGTGCAGGTTCTCAAATGCGTGTCGCATGGCATGTCGAACAAGCAGATCGCGCAGGAATTCGGCATCAGCCCCCGAACCGTCGAACTGCACCGCAAGATCATGATTTCGAAACTGGGTGTTTCGAGCTCGCCGGAAGCGGTCAGACTCGCGGTTGCCGCGGGGATTGCGGCCTAGCGTCTATCGAGGCCCCAATACTCTGCTGAGGGTTTCGGTTACGAGTTCCAGTCTGAGCGGCTTTTGCAGGAATGGCCAGTCAGGCATTGCCTCTTCTGGACGCATTCCGCTCATCACTATGACTTTGATATCCGGAGACATCGCCCGGGCTGCGTGGGCCAGTATGATGCCATTGCCTTTGGGCATGATCACGTCGGTCAGCAATGCGTCGAACGGACAATTGGCTTCATTGTATTCTTGAACAAGACCTATGCCTTCGCGCGGGCTGGATGCGCCGGCGACATGGTAGCCTTCCTGCTCAAGCAGTTCGACCAGAGCTTCAAGCGCGTATTGCTCGTCGTCAACGACAAGGATTCGAGGTTGGTCTGAAGGCCCGATAGGCAATCCTGCCTGGGCAAGCGGCGACATATCTGCGACGCTTTCGAGATCTTGGATGATCGGGAACTTCAGGCGCGCCAGCGCTCCCGATACCGGGTTTGGTAACAGCTCGACCGTCCCGCCATGGTTGGTCATGAAGTCCTGAACAGAAGCAAGTCCCAGGCCGGTTCCTTTCTCCTTGGTCGAGAAATAGGGTTCGAATGCCTGCGCCATCGCGGCTTCACCCAATCCCATCCCATTGTCTGACACTTCGACCACCAGCCAGTTCACCGATTGATAGGTCGAAATTTCGATCCGACCTTCACGCAGGATCGCGTCACATGAATTGAGGATGAGATTGGTCAGGCAGTTGAGAAAACCGGCCTGGCCAAGCTTCACCTTCACTCCCGACGCATCGAGGTCAAGGATCAGCTCAATCCCGTCGCTCGTCAAAGACTTGAGGTAAGGCAACGAGGCATGCAGAATTTCGTCCGCCACGAATTCGCGCCGCTTGTCGTTCTGCGAGGAGGACAGGGTGACCAGCGAGGATGCGATTGCCGAACTTCTGGTGGTGGTCTCCATCAGAATTTCCACAATTGTGGCAATTTGGCGGTTGTTGCTGGCTTCCTGTGCAAGCCTTTGTGCGTTGAGCTTGATGATGGACAGATGGTTGTTGAAGTCATGAGCCAGGCACCCCGATATTCTGCTGACTTGCTGCAGCAACGCATCGCTTTTCTGCCGCTCGGCGGTCAATTTGGCGGCCATTTCCTTCGCTTCGGCGATCATGGCATCCTGCATCTTGATCAGCAGGATGTTGTCGAGCGAAGGATCGGTCGGAGATAGATCCGACATGCGCAGGCCGGTCAGTTCTGTCGGGTCCGGAATGGGTCTGGGATTCAGCGCCAGCAGATATGTTCCATCGGATTCGATGATGACTCCGGTCATCGTGAGGGGGCGTGATCTGGATCGCAATTGAATGCTTGGCATATTGGCCGATATGACCGGTAGGGCATTCAAGAGTTCAGGGTTGGAAACGATGAAGTGATCTTCAAGATGATCACCTTTGGTCAGATCCGGCAGCCTCTTCCCGATGGACGCTCCAAAGTCTATTATATTCAGGTGCTTGTCGACAAGGATATGACTTGGAAACAACCGTCCTAGATCTTCGGAATCCAACGCGAACCGCATGATTTACGGTCCGTCCCGGTGCCAGATCTTGTATTCAAGCCCAACCGGGCCATCCTTGATCAGCTTCACGTCCCCAACCTGATTGAAGTAATCCAGCAGACCTTTCATCAATCCGGTCACAAATGCGCCCAAGCCGTTGCGTTCCGAGAGGTAGAGAACCGTGAAATAGCCTTCGCCTTTTTCCAGCACCTGAAACGACGGCATTTGCGCTTTCGTGAGGGTGCGAACCACCGATCTGTGCATCTGATCGAGGTTCGACATGAAAGTCACGATGTCATCGCCGGTGAATTCCATCATCGACTTGAACGACCCCTTCCCGGCGAAAACGATCCAGTATCGGCCGAACTCCTCCAGACAATCCTGCATGTCGAGGCCGAGGCGAGCGGCCGCTTCCTCCAGTATCCGCATCGTCAGAGCATCATCGTAAACGTTGAAGCTGATTTGATCGGCAGCGGTAATCTTCGCAGCGCGTTCAAGCGCCGCCCATTCGGTAGCGCCGAGCTGCTCGACAAACATTTCGCGCACAGCGCAATGGATCATCCCGTACATCGCCACGGATCCCTAAACATAAATCAGCACCAAATCATCGGTCGTTTGCGTCGCTGCCTGCAATTTCGTCCAGCAATGCGGCCAGCATTTCCACCTGGGCTTCGATCAGGTCCAGCTTCGACGCGTAGTATTCCCGGCTTGGCAAATCTGCCTCGCGCTGGATACGGATGCTCATGTTCCCGGCTGCCAGTCTGATGACATTCAATGGCTGTCTCAAATCGTGCAACCGCCGATTGTTTTCAATCATCAAACAATGCCTCAAACAACGCCAAGCTCCAAAGCCGAAAGCCCGCAAAAAGTTCCTGAAAGATCAGGGTAATGGGATATCAACCACGAACTTGCCAATGCAAAATCGACTCATTCTCATTTTGAAAGTATATTCCCTGTCGATGCCCAAGCGCATCGATATGGCTAGGATAGGCGCGCTTTTCGGCGATAAATGTCGTAGGAACACAAATCGGGATGGATGACTTTCAGCAACGGGGGGCTGAATCGATGGATCTGGCCATCATGACAAGCACGGTTCTTGTCATCGATGACGATCCCGCTTGCCTTCAAGAATACTGCGAAATGATCGATCACCTCGGTTATTCGTTTCACGCAGCCGGAAACGCTACCGACGCACTGAAAATTATCGGGGAAGATCAGTCAATCGGGATTATCATTACCGATTTCCAGATGCCGGAAATGGACGGCCTGGGCCTGTTATCCGAATTGGCCGCCCGTTATTCGTCTTCCCGGCCGATCGCTGCCCTGATGATCACCGGCTTCGGTTCTTTGGATACCGCGGTCGAGGCGATGCGTCACAACGCCGTTGATTTTCTGGCAAAACCCGTCGGTAGAGGCGATCTGGCATCGGCTCTCCGCCGCGCCTCGATGCGGCGGGCACAGATGCTGGGCTCGTGGCAGCTCGCCACACTGCGAGAAGCCGCTAACAAGAAGAAAAATCCGGCAGTCTCGCCTTCGACCCGCGGCCAGACCATGACGGATTTTGTGCGCAATATCATCAAGCTGCGGCGCCGCAGAATGGATTTCCTTGACGCCGAGCTCTTTTCGGACCCGATGTGGGACATCATGCTCGAACTGACCCTGGCGAAACTGCAAGGCACACCGATTCCGGTATCAAGCGCCTGCGCGGCCACTCAGGTGCCATTTTCAACGGCATTCCGGCACGTCGGCAATCTCGTCGCTTCGGGTCTGGTGCGCAGATGGAAGGACCCCGAAGACAATCGGCGAGTAATGCTGGAACTCGAGGAAGAGTCCTTCAACGCGATGGTCGGATATCTATCAGCCATCCAGGAATGAAATTGGCGCGAATTCCGGCGGGTTCGACCGGCTTCGATTGAGAACAATAAATCTCAATATGAAATTTCTTTCACTCGCCTCGAATCCCCTTTGAAACTACCTCTGAATACGGTCTGAGGAAGAGGACAACAATGGTTCTCACCTGAGGGTTGCGCGATGTTGCCGGGGTGCAAGTCTCCCTCGGCAACATTTGCGTGACCCCGCAGGTTTTTGCTTGGTTCGCACCACCCCGAACCTGATCTGGCTATCGTCACCGAGGCTCAATCTTCGCGTACCCAGGGTGTCATCGTCGCTCGGCACGCGCGGCGCTTCTCACCGGCCTGGTTTGCTGGTTCAGCAGCAGCAGCGATATCCGCCGGTTCCGGGGATCTGTCCTGTCGCTTGCGATCAGGGGCTCGGTGTCAGCCACGCCCTCGATCCTGGCAAAACGAGCGGCGGGCAGACCGCTCAGGATCAGTTGCTGGCGGGTTGCCTCGGCTCGTCCTGCGGAAAGCGACCAGTTGTTGACCTGCACGCCCGAACGCCATGGCAGGGAATCGGTATGGCCACGCAGGATCAGCGGGTTGCGCTCTTGGGCGAGAGTATCGCCGATCACTTCAAGCAATGCGCGCGCATCCTCGGTCAAGACCGTGGTGCCAAGCGCGAACATCGAAAAATCGGCATCGTCGACAAGATCGATCCGCACACCGTCAGGCGCGCGCATCACCCGCACCTGACGCACCAGCCGCGAAATCTCGCGCTTTTCGGACAACTGCTCCTCGATCGACTTGCGAAGGCGATTGGTAGCATCGCCCTCTCCACCACCTTCAACCGGGCCGCCCTGCGCGCCGCGCGGGATGGTGATTGACTGAGTGCCGGTCTGCCCCATTGCATGCGGATAGTTGTCAACGTCGGTCAGCGACGATCCGCCCAGCAGGCCATCAGAGCCCGAGCTTTCCTGCCGGGTCTTTACCAGAGTGGGCGAGAAATAGTCGGCGATCCCCTTGCGCTGGACTTCCTCCGTCGCGCCCAGCAGCCACAGCAGCAGGAAGAACGCCATCATCGCGGTCACGAAATCGGCATAGGCCACTTTCCACTGACCACCGTGGCGGACGTCGCCGCCCGTGACGACGACTTTCTTGACGATGATCGGCGCGGGGATGGCGCCGACACCGCCTTCACCCGACTGCGTCGGATCGGCGACTGATGCCCGCGAAGCCATGTCACTTGCCCCGCATCAGGTCGAGCAGTTCGGTCAGCTTGGGCCGGTGTGCCGGCGGCAGGCCCGAACGCGCCGCTTCGAGCACCAATGGCTGCGGATAGCCGTGCAGGCTGGCGATGATCACCTGCTTGATCGAGTGATAAATCTGGCTGTCATGGGCGTTCACCTGCTTGAGACGGCTCGCCATCGGCCCGGCAAAACCATAGGCCAGCAGCACCCCCAGGAATGTTCCCACCAATGCGCCGCCGATCATCTTGCCGAGGATTTCGGGCGGTTCGCTGATCGCGCCCATGGTCTTGATCACGCCCAGCACTGCAGCAACGATGCCAAGCGCGGGGAACGCATCCGCCAAAGACTGGATCGCGTGTTCGGGCTCCTGCATTTCATGCAGCTGGGTCTTGATCGCATTGTCGATCACATCCTCCACCGCGTGGGTATCGAGCGTGCCCGAAGACACCACCATCAGCGTCAAGGGATCGCAGATCATGTTGACGACCACAGGGTCTTTCTGAAGGCGCGGGTATTCGCTGAACAGCGCGGAGTTTTCCGGCTCGGTCACATGGCTTTCCAGCGCCACCGCGCCTTCGGATCGCAGCACCTTCATCAGCTTGCTCGAAAGGGCGATCGCGTCGAGGTGATCCTGATCGGTGTATTTCGGCCCCTTGAACACCTTGGCCACGCCGCCGCCCAGCAGCTTCAGTTCGTGCATCGAATTGCCGATCAGCGTCGCACCCAGCGCCGCTCCGCCAATCATCATGAATTCAAGCGGCAGAGCGGCAAGGACAGGACCCAAAGAACCACCGGCAATGGTGAAGCCGCCAAAGACCATGACAATAAGGACGATGATACCAATGGCGGCAAACACAGCGGCAGACCTTCCGGGGTTAAAGGGCGTTGAAGAGTGAAAGCGAAGAAATGCGGGTGAAGCTGGCCTGGCTCGCTTCGAGCGCGGTCAGCACCTGCTGCAGGCGCACGATCGCATCGGTGACATCAGTGTCGCCGATCTGCGATCGCTGCGCCGCCACGTCGAGCGCGCGGGTTTCCTGATCCTGCTGGATCGCGTTGACCCAGTCGAGCCGGGTGCCGATGATCGTCTGGCTGCGGGTCGCGCTGTCGAGCGCGGCGTCGATCCCGGCGAGTGCATCCTGCGCCGCCTGTGCCGGATCGGCCGCGCCTCCCCGCAGGGCCAGCGCAAGGCCGGACAGCACGTTGAAGGCGCTGTCGGGCGTGCCGTTGACGTCGAATTCGAACAGCTGATCACCCGTCACCCCGCGTTCGATCTGGGTTCCCGGAGCAACCGGAACGGTGCCATTCTGGCTGTTGCCGTTGTAGGTGACATTGCCGGCAGCATCGCGCACGAATGCGGGCGCTCCGGCAGTGCCCGCGAACAATGGCGCGCCAGTGATGGAACGGGCGTTTGACCGGGCGAAGAGCTCCTCGCCCAATTGTTCGATTTCCAGCGCGATAGCCTCGCGCCCGCTGGCCCCCGCAGTGTCGCTGCCTGCGGCCACAGCGAGTTCACGCACCCGCTGGAGGATCGCGACCACGCCTTCGATTTCGTTCGAAGCCTGCGTCAGGTCCTGGCCCAGCCGGGCTGCGTTCTCGGCCTCGGTCTCTCCGCGCCGTTCGAGCCGGGTGAGCGCACGCAGGCGCGCGGCGGCAACCGGATCGTCTGATCCGCGCTCGATCCGCACGCCGGTGGCAATCTGGGTCTGAAACCGTTCGAGCGATGCCCTGAGGTCATTCATCTGACCCAGAGAGCGATCGAAGAAGGCGCTGGTGGAATTGCTGATGCCGGTCATCATCCCAGCCCCAGAATGGTGTCGAACAGTTCGGTGGCGACCTGGATCACGCGGCTATTGGCATCGAACGCCTGTTGCAGCCGCACCAGATTGGCAGCTTCGGTTTCGAGATCGACCCCGCTTTCGGCCAGCATGGTGGCGACCGCGCTTTCGCGGATCATCGCCAGCCCGTCGCGGGTCGTATCAAGTCCGGCAATCCGGCTGGACAGCGAAAGCAGCGTGCGGTCGATCCCGGCAATCGGCCCGTCATCGGCACCGAATGCGGCGATCAGATTGGCGAGATTGCCGGTGTCGCGGCCGCCCGCAGGCGATCCGGCAGGAGCAACAGCCAGACCCGCACCACCGCTCAGGACCATGGTGATGTCGCTGGCCTGCGTGCCTGAGAAAAGCGGTTGCCCCGGCGATCCGTCCAGCGCGGCCCCGGCGGCCTGCGCGGTATTGGCGCGTGCAATCGTGGCTGCGGCTGCGGCATCAAGTTCGCTCTGGCGCTGGGTGTAATCGGCCAGCGCCGCGACGCGTCCGGCAACATTCCCGCCCGCAGGTGATACCGCTGCTCCGTCGATCCGGATTTCCACCGGCCCGCCCGGAGTGATGTCGGCGCTCATGGTGCTGGCGGTGGCAGCGCTGACGAGCACCGGACTGCCCGGAGCGGCCAGTCGCACTTCGGCGGCTCCGAACTGGTCGAAGCTGACTTCGATACCGATTTCCTGCGACAGATCACGCAGAGCCGCATCGCGCGCATCAAGCAGCGCGGCGCGGCCCGCCGTGCCTTCGCGCGCACCGACAAGATCAAGGTTGATCCGGGCCAGCGCGCTGGCGGTTCCGTTGATCTTATCGATCCCGGCTCCCAGTTCGGCTTCGGCAAGGTTGCGGGCATTGCCAAGAGCAAAGTCGGCGAACTGGAATGTCTCTGCCATCTGCCGCGCGCTTTCGACCGCCGCCGTGCGCAAGGCGGAATCGGTCGGATCGCTTTCGAGCAGCGTCAGCGCAGCTTCGAAATCGACGAGGCTTTCGTAAAGGCCCGATTGCTCCAGCGCGCTTTCAGCGCCGCGCAATCCCGCGATCTCCGCCTCTATGCGGGCAAGATCGGAAGTGCTCGCACGCACCTGCCGCTGAGTGAACTCATTTCCCAGCCGATCGACATTGCCGATCGTCACTCCGTTCAGTGTGCTGCGCTGGAGTCGGTCTATCCGGCCTGTCGTCACCAGCTCGCTCTGGTCGATCCGCCGCCGCGTGTAATCGGCGTTGGAGGCATTGGCGATATTCTGCGCCGTCAGCTCCAAAGCTGCGCGCGATGCCGCCAATCCGGTGCGGCCGATGGTGATGAGACTGGTAGCCATGGCCTCTAACCCTTGCCATCAACAAATTGAGCAAGCTGTTCCTCGATACTCCGTGCAAACCCGAAGGCCCCGCTTTGCGAAGCCACTTCGGCGAAGTGTTCGTCGCGCATTTTCTGAAACTGTTTGAGGCCGCCTCCGGTAAGCGGCGCGTCCTCGGCAAAGCTCGATGCGCGCGCGCTTTCCAACATCCGCCGGATCATGATCGCCTCGAACCCTTCCGCCGCCGCGCGCAGTTCCTGCCGCTCGGGCGAGAGCGCAGGGGTTGCAGGATCGACAGCGGAAAGACGCGGCGCAATCATCACAGCACCACCATTTCCGCCTGCAAGGCGCCTGCCTGCTTCAGGCTTTCGAGGATCACCACCAGATCAGCCGCGCCCACGCCCAGCAGATTGAGCGCGTCGACGATCTCGGAAAGATTGGCAGCCCCCGGCATCAAAGCGATGCGATCACTTCGTTCGGAAACGGTGATTTCGGAGGATTCCTCAACCGCAGTCACACCCCGGCTGAAGGGATCGGGTTGGATCACGGCGGGCGATTCCTCGATCCGGATCACCAGCTTGCCGTGACTGATTGCGGCCGGCGCAAGCCGCACCGCCTGATTGATCACCACCGTACCGGTGCGGCTGTTGACGATCACTCGCGCTGCGACCGGGGCAGGCATCACGTCGAGCATTTCGATGTCGGCCAACATGGCGGCGCGCTGATTGCTGCCGAATGGCAGAACCAGCTCGATGCTCACCCCGTCAGCGATCTGCGCCGTGCCGGGATAGCGCGCGTTGATCGCGTCGCGCACCCGTGCGGCGGTAAGAAAATCGGCCTGATGCAGGTTGAAGCGCAGCGAGCTTTGCTGATCGAACCCGGTTGCGACAGCGCGTTCGACGGTCGCTCCGTCGGCGATCCGGCCCACGGTCGCCACATTGACGGTCAATTGCGATCCGTCGCGGCCCGATACGCCCAGCCCGCCGACCGCGACATTGCCCTGCGCCATCGCATAGATCTGCCCGTCCGCGCCATACAGCGGGGCGAGCACCAGCGCCCCCCCACGCAAGGATCGGGCCTGGCCCAACGTCGACACGGTGATGTCGATCCGCTGTCCCGGCTTGGCAAAGGGCGGCAATTCGGCGGTGATAATGACGGCGGCGGCGTTGCGCAGATTGGGGCTGACACCGGGCGGCAATTGCAGCCCGAGCCGGCCAGATACGCCCCGCATCGCCTCTGTCACATATTCGAGATTGTCGTCACCGGTCCCTTGCAGGCCGACAACAACGCCATATCCCGTCAATTGGTTGGCACGCAGCCCCTCGAACTGGCCGAGATCACGGATGCGCTCTGCCGACGCCATCGAAGGCACCAGCGCGATGAACAGCGCAATCAGCGCGATGAATGTGTGAAAACGCGGCATCAGAACGGACTCACTGCATTGAAGAAGCGCGACAGCCAGCCCGGACGGCTTGCCTGCTGGACTTGCCCCTTGCCGGTGTAGATCACCCGCGCATTGGCCACGCGAGAGGACGGCAGGGTGTTGTCGGCATCAATATCGACCAGCCGGATGCGTCCTGCGAACTGGACCCATTCGTCCCCTTGGCTCAGCGACATCTGCTTTTCTCCGACCACTTCGGCGGTTCCGTTGGGGTAGATCGCCGCGATCGTCACCGCGACGGTACCGCTCAATTGGCTTTGCTGCGCAGCGGTCCCCCCTCCATTGAACGACCCTTCGCCGCTGGCATTAAGGGCATTGGGGTTCAGGAAATCGAGCGGCCCGGCGGTGGGAGGCGTAATTCCGAAGCTGCCGGAACGTTGTGTCTGGCTGCTGGTGCTCTTGGATGTGGTGGTGTTTTCCACCAGCCGGATCGTTACCATATCGCCCAGTGCGCGGGCGCGGGTTCCGGTGACGAGGCCGGAATAGCCCTGGCTCACCTGAAAAATAGCGCCCTGACTGGCCCCGTTGCCGCCCGCGACGACTGCCGGAGCGGGAGGCGGCGGAGGCGCTGCAAAACCAAACTCGCGCTGCGCGCCCGAACCCATACAGGCCGAAAGCGAGAGCGCGGCGGCGATTGGCAAAATCGTCTTTTTCATCATGCCCCTCACAATGTCTGGTTGGCGTTGCGCAGCATTTCGTCGACCGCGCTCACCATCTTGGAATTGATTTCGTAGGCGCGCTGGGCCTCGATCATTTCGACCAGCTCCTCGACCACGTTCACGTTGGAAGCCTCGAGCATCCCCTGACGGATCTGTCCGCGCCCGAATTGCCCCGCGACGCCGAGTTCGACCGGGCCGCTGGCGGCGGTTTCGACAAGGAAATTGTCCCCGATCTGGCGAAGACCGGCGGGATTGACGAAGCTGGCGACCTGCAATTGCCCGAGCTGCACAGGCGCTGCCTGTCCCGGCTGCACCGCGCTCACCGTGCCATCGGGGGCAACCGCGATGCTCTGCGCGCCCTGCGGCACCTGGATCGGCGGGGTCACGGCATAGCCTTGCGAAGTGACAAGATTGCCCTGCGCCGAAAGGGTGAAATTGCCCGCGCGGGTGAAGGCGATCTGGCCACCGGGAAGTTCAACCTGAAAATAGCCATTGCCATCCAGCGCCATGTCGAGCGAATTGCCCGTCTGGTTGAGCGTGCCCTGCGACTGGATGCTGGTCGTACCCAACACCTGCACCCCCGTGCCTAGGTTGAGCCCCACGGCATAGGCGGTTTCGTTGGTCGATTGCTGCCCCGCCACCCGCTGTTCCTGATAGGCAAGCGTCGCGAAATCGGCGCGGTCGCGCTTGAACCCGGTGGTGCCGATATTGGCGAGGTTGTTGGCGATGACGCGCATCCGCGCATCCTGTGCCTCAAGCCCGGTGCGGGCGACGTGGAGGGCGGAAGTGGGCATTGCGTGTGTTCCTTTTCTCTGAATTTCGCGTGCGGCGTGGCGGGCGGGCTATCAGCCCATGCCCATCAGCCGGGCCGATGCCTCGTCGAGCTGTCCGGCGGTTTCGATGATCTTGGCGCGCTGTTCGAAGGCGCGTTGTGCCTCGATCATCTGCACCAGCGTTTCTGCGGTCTGGACGTTTGATTCCTCCAGCGCGCCGGGGGTGACCTGTGCGGTCGGGTCTTCGGGCAGGACGCCGCCGCCCGGCACCGTCAGGAAACTGTCGATGCCCTTCACCAACTGGCTGCCTTCGGCTGAAACCAGCTTGATCCGGTCAATGACTTGGGCGGGCGCATCTGGGGCGGCGGGATCGGAACCCAGTACCGAACCATCCTCCGCGATCCTTACCGAGAACCCGCCAGGAACGGTGATCGGCGCACCGCCCTGTCCAAGGACTGGCAGGCCTTCGCCGTTTTCGAGCACGCCGCTGGCCGCAACCCGCAGATCGCCGCGCCGCGAATAGACTTCGCCGCCACCGGGTGCCTGATAGGCGATCAGCCCCGAACCCTTTACCGCAAGGTCGAGCGGCTGGCCGGTCGGTTTCACCCGCGCCTGCGCCATGTCTGCCCCACGCACCATGCCGCGCGCCAGCGCCCGCACCTCGATCGACTGGTCTTTCAAGGTGGCGGGCGTGATCGCGAAAATCTCCTGACGGAAACCCGGCGTGTTGGCGTTGGCGAGATTGTTCGCCACCGCACGCTGGCGGTTCATCGCCGCGTCCATGCCGGTCAGGGCGGTGTAGATCAGGCGGTCCATGGCGCTGTTCCCTGCCTATCGCTTAGCGTTGCAGGTTGAGTACGGTCTGCGAAATCGCCGTGGCGGTGTCGATCGCACGGGCATTAGCCTGGAAATTGCGCTGAGCCGTCAGCAGCGAGACCATCTCTTCGGCCAGGTCGACGTTCGAGCGCTCCAACGCCCCGCTCATCAACTGGCCGAGATTGCCGACACCGGGCTCGCCGTACTGGGGCAGACCGGAATCCGCAGTCGCTTCCCATTTGGTCTGGCCGATCGGCCGCAGGCCACCAGTGGCCGGGAAAGAAGCCAGCGCAACCATCGCCACCGGCTCGCTCGAACCGTCGGAATAGTTCGCGCCGACAATGCCGCGCGCATCGATGGAAATGCTCGACAGGGCCGAACCGGCGGCGTTGACCGTCGGCACGACGACATTAGCGGGCACATTGGACGTGGCATTGCCATTCGCGTCAACCGGGAAAGCCTGCACCCGATCGCCGCTCTTGGTCTGCAACTCACCGGTCGCAACCAGTTCGAGATTGCCGTTGCGGGTAAAGGTAACGTCGCCCGAAATCGGGTTGGCCACGGCAAGGAAGCCGTCGCCGGTGATCGCCACGTCAAGCACGCGCCCGGTCTGTTCGATCTGGCCAAGGCCGAAGTCCTGCGTAATCCCGGAAACCGCAGCGCCGATGCCCGGCGTCACGCGCGAATCGGTGCTGCCGCCGGTGGCGACGAGATCGGTGAACTGTGCGTTGGACTTCTTGAAACCGGCGGTTTCGGCATTGGCGATGTTGTTGGAGATGACGCGCAGATCGGTTTCGGCGTTACGCATCCCGCTAAGTGAGGTGTAGAACGACATGGATCGGGTTCCTTTGTACTGAAGGGAAGTGGATTCAGGAGATTTCGGAGATGGTGGCGGCGTTCGCCTCGGCTGCCGCGAGTGCCTTTTCCTGCGCCGCGATCAGAGCATCGAGCTTGGCCGAAATGTCTTCGAGCGTGGCGCGCGAGGCAGTGCCGTTCTCCAGCGTCGAAAACTGCGCGAGCTGCGCGAGCATCTGTTCGTTGCTTTGCGGCTCAAGCGGATCCTGATTGGCGAGTTGCGCCGTCATCAGCCGCAGGAAGTCCGCAGCTCCCAGCGAGGCAGCCGCGCTTTCGCGGCGGATCGTGCCGGGCGCGTTCAGCTGGTCGAGAACGTTCGAATTGATTTGCATGGCTTAATTGCTCCTCAGGGTTTCGAGCATCAATTGCTTGGCTGTCTGGAGCGCCTGGACCATGTTCTGGTACTGGCGCGCGCTCTCCATGATCTCGATCATCTCGGCGCTTTCATCGACAGGAGCTTCCCAGATGTGGCCGGTTTCATCGGCGAGCGGGTGGCCGGGATCGTAACGCTTGGTCGGCGCGGTTTCGGATCGCACCAGCCCGTCACTGCGCACGCTGGAAATCCCGGTGGCGCGGTCCAGCTCGGTCGCGAATACCGCGCGGATCGGGCGATAGGCTTCGGCTTCGCTGCTGGCGACGGAGCCGGCGTTGGCGAGGTTCGACGTCGCCGCGTTCATCCGCACTAGCTGCGCGGACATGGCGCGCTCGGTCATGGAAAACAGCGTCATGCGATTACCGTCAGGCATGGCTTATTCCCCCTTCAACGCACGGGTGATGGTGTTGACCTTGCCCTGGACGAAGCTGAGCGTGGCGGAATAGGCCATCGCGTTTTCGGCAAAGGCGACCTGTTCGCGCCCCAGTTCCACCGTGTTCCCGTCAAGGCTTGGCATGGTGGGGCGGCGAAAGAGCATTTCGGGTTCGCCAAAGCGTGCCGGTTCGCCGCGTACTTCGGACAGGCGGGCATCGAGCGCGGCGTTGAAATCGATATCGCGTGCCTTGAAGCCGGGGGTTGCGGCATTGGCGATATTGGCCGCGATCACACCCATGCGCTGTGAACGCAATTCAAGCGCGGCGCCGTGGATGCCGAAAATCTGCTCGTTCATGGCTTGCTCCCGTCAGGGTTGAGATTCATGCGCCAAAGGCTTTGCACCATGCGTGCCAAACCGCGTTTGCAGCCGCTCACACCACGAATTTGCGGGTTTTCGAGGCTTTTCCGGCAAGCGATTGCCGGACGGCGGCAAGACAATGCCCCTTAAACCTCGACATGGCCGACCGTTCTGGTTGTGATCACCAGGCCCGTCGGGAGTGCAGGAACAAATGCTGGAGAGCGCAGCAGCCCTTTTTGATGTCGGAGCGCTGCTTGTCGTGATTGCCGGAACGGTGATCGCCACCGCTGCCCGAAGCGGCTGGCGCAACCTGCGAGCGGCGCTGTTCGCGCTCGCCCGGCTCCGCATCGCATCAATTGATTCCGATGCCAATCGCGCCGCGCTTGCCCGCACCATAGCGGCCGTGCGCGCCAAGGGGCATTTGTGCTCGGACGTGCCGCTGCCGCCAGACAAGGCCTTTGCGAGCCTTGTCTCGGGCTATCTCGTCAGCGGTTCGATCGAAGCGCTGCACGAAGCCGCGATAAAGCACCAGACCGCCCGCGAAACCGGACGCGACAGGGCCGTGCGCGTGCTCGAATACGCGGGAGAAATCGCGCCCGTGTTCGGACTGGTCGGCACGCTCTTCGCCATTTCGCAGCTCGCGCCAACAGGGCAATTGAGCCTTGCCGAAAACACCATGCAGGCGCTGGCAACAGCAGTCCTGTCGTCGCTCTATGGGGTGCTGACCGCGCATATCGTCTATATCCCTCTGGCCGGAGCGATTGAGCGGCGCGGCTTGCGCGAAGAGGAAGATCGCCTGGCTCTGATCGAGTGGTTCGAACACGAGCTTTCCCGCGAGCCGCCGCGAGGTGCGCTGTCGCGATTGAAGGACGCCGCATGATCGCGCATCCACGTTTCCCTGCGGATGCGCAGCGCCCGAACGGCCATTCGTCCGGTTGGCAGGTGGTGCTGGCCGATCTCGCGCTGATCCTGTTTCTGGTGACACTGGCCGCGCTGGCGGCGGGCCCCGAAGGTGACGATCGCTCAAGGATCGCCAAGCCCGAGATTGCCGCATCGCAGGCCCTTTATCGCGAAGTCGAAGGCGGCCCGAGGCTTGCCCAGTGGCTCGATCAACGCCCGGCTGATCCGCGCGCCACGCTCACCATTCTCGGACAGCACACCGGGGCTGATGACGCGATGATCTGGGATCGCGCAGAGGCCATGGCCCGGCAAGCGCGCGGGCGTGGTTTCAGGGTAAGAGTGGTGATTGGTGAAGGCGAGGTCAGCGATCTCTACGCCAGCCTCGCCTATGACGAATTGAACTAGACCGCGACGATCCGGTTGCGACCTTCGGCCTTGGCCTGATACAGCGCCTCATCCGCCCGGGCGAGGGCTTCGCGGGTCTCGTCCACCCCGGTCACTTCGGCAATGCCTCCGGAAAAGGTCACCTTGCCGAACGGCTTGCCCGTATCGCGGTTTACCATCTGCTTCATCGCCTGTGCGCGGCGGATCCCGTCGAGCTTGCGCCATGCCTCGTCCTTGTCGAGGCCGTAGAACAGGACGACGAATTCCTCGCCCCCGTGACGCGCGACAAAGCAGGTGTCGCTGGCATTGCTGTTGAGCGTGCTCGCAATCGCCACCAGAACGCGGTCGCCCGCGTCATGGCCGTGGGTGTCATTGATCGACTTGAAATGATCGACATCGCAAAAGGCGACGCAAAGCGGCTGGCCCGATTGCTGTGCGGATTGCGCGGCAGAAGACAGCCGGCGTTCGAACGCGCGGCGATTGGGCAGCCGCGTCAAATGGTCGACATCGGCCTCGGTCCGTGCCTTGGCGAGGCTTTCGCGCAAATGATCGGTTTCGGCCTGGCTGCGCTCCATCGCGTCCTCGACTTGGCTGATCCGTTCCAGCATGGCGCGCGACAATTCGATCACCCGGTCCATTTCGCCGGCGGATGAATTGTCGTTGGAGCCTTTCGCCATTTCCTGGATCTGGGCATCGATCGCACCCCGATGCTCGCTGGTTTCGTCATGCGCCGACTTGGCCGTCTGGGCAAAGCGCATCAGCGAATATTCCAGCTTGTCCATGAGCTTTTCCAGCTCGGTCATCCTCGCGCCGGTTTCCGGATCAAGCCGAACCACGGTGTCGAGCCAGCGTTGATCGATCGGCTCGCCCGAAATCTCGCGCGCGGCGAAGGCTTCGGCCAATTTGGCATTGGCTCCGGAAAGCGCGGTGGTGACCGCGGCCAGATTGGCGCCAGTGATATTGAGGTCGTGGCGCTCGATGAAATCCGCAATCCGATCGAGCAGATCACGCCGGGCCAACTGCGCCTGGGTGGGGTTGGCGGAGACATCGAAAGTGTTTTGTAGCGGGCTTTGAGTTGCGACTCTCATGGTTTCTATTCCCGAAGACTGATGGTCTGGATCGCAGCCTTGTTAATCCGCCATGGTTAAATCGTTTGTTTTGCGAGCTTGGGGGAAACACCTAGCTCGATGCATACCGAGGCCCCTTGGCACAAAGCTTGCTCGGTGGCGGGTGACCAGATCACAAGGGAGTCACTCGCAATGATCACACATCAATCCTCACGCCGCCTCGAATTGCGGCTGCTCGCCACCGCCATGCTGATCGTCAGCCTGCCTCTGTTTGCGGCGGCAGCATCGGCCCAGAACGGCGCCGGGCGCGCCATCACCGACCCGGCCGAAATCGACCGCGCCGTGGCCGAATTCACAGGAGTTCCGATAGGGGAGGTAGGCGGCGCACGCGTTCCTGCAGACCGGCGGTTGCGGCTGGCGGCATGCCAGGGTCCGCTTGACCTATCGTGGCACGGCACCCGGCAATCGACTGTGCAGGTCGCCTGCCCCGGCCCCGATCCATGGCGAATCTTCATCGCCACCCGTCCAGCTGCGCAGGCCGAAGCGGCGGCAAAGATGGTGAGCCGCGGCGATCCCGTTACCGTCGTGGTGCGCGGGCGCGGGTTCAGCGTGCAGCAGACCGGCGAAGCGATGGAGGACGGTGCGCAAGGCGACTGGATCGCGATCCGCACCGCACGCGATGCGACCCCGGTTCGCGCCCGCATCGAGCGCCCCGGACTCGCCGTAATTCCGGCCTCGTGAAGGCCTGACCGCAAAAAAGTGTGACCAAGCTCTTAAACTAGGCTGGCACAGGTCGTTCTACCTAGCACAGGATCAAACCGGAGACGCATCATGCCCTCTATTGAAATCAGCAAGCTGCAAGCGGTGACGGGACCCAAAGGCCTGTCCGGCAGTGATCGCGCCGCATCCGGAGAAACCGGTGTGGCACGCGACATCGTGCCCGGAGCCGCTTCCCGCGGAAATGTCGGAGTGAGCCTTGAAGTCGACTCAAGTGTCAGCGCGGCAAAGCCACCTGTCGATGTCGACCGCGTTGCAGAAATTCGCCAAGCGCTGCGCGACGGCAGCTATCCGCTGGTACCCGCCAAGATCGCCGATGCCATCATCGCCGCCCAATACAGTTTCGAGATCAAAAGATGAGCCACGACCTTACCGGCAATCTGCTGCAGATGATTGCCGTTCTTGAGCAAGAGCGGCAAGCGCTTGCCACGCTGGATGCCGATGCCCTGTTCGAGGCTTCGCATCGTAAACAGGAACTGTGCGAGCTGCTGCACCCCTTCGGCGCTGATGCACTGGATGACGAAGCGCGTGATCTGGCGCTGACGGCGCAGACGCTCAACGACGTGAACCGCCGCGTGCGCAACCTGCTGGCAGCGAATGTGACTGCACGGCTTGAGGCGCTGGGAGCAAGCCAGCACACCTATTCCGCCACCGCCGCCACTGGCGCATGACACCTCGTAAGATTACTTAGAACACGCAGACTGGCACGCTGCTTGCTCAAACCTCCCCGTAATTGCGCGGATACGCGCGGGGCAAGGAAGGCAGCAAGCAACAGTGAGCCAGAATTCCATACCTGTCGCCGGGATCAGGGCCGCGTTTGACCGCGCGGCTTCTGCGCATCAGGCCATGCGATCCCCTACCCCGGCACGCATTGGCGAGCAGCGCGTGCTTTCGGCGGCCACCAATCCCGCCACTCCTGTCGAAGCCGCAATCGCCGATGCCGCACGTCAAACCGGGGTCGATTTCGATTTCCTCGTAAAGCAGGCGCAGGTCGAATCCTCGATGAACCCAACGGCGCGCGCACGCACATCCAGCGCGACGGGGCTCTACCAGTTCATCGATAGCACCTGGCTGGGCACGATGCAGCGCCATGGCGAACGTTTCGGCCTTGGCGATTTCGCCGCTCGGATCAGCCTTGACGGCAACGGCGCGGCCTATGTCGCGGACCCTGTGCAGCGGGCCGAAATCCTCGCGCTGCGCAATGATCCGCAGATCGCATCGCTGATGGCCGCAGGGCTGGCGCAGGACAACCGCGCGCATCTCGCCCCGATCCTTGGCCGCGAGCCCGATCACAGCGAGCTTTACCTTGCACATTTCCTCGGCGCGGGCGGCGCGGGCCGGTTTCTGTCGGCGATGGAGCAGAACCCCGATCAACCAGCCGCCAGCCTGTTCCGCGCACCCGCTGCCGCCAATCGCCCGGTGTTCTACAATCCCGACGGTTCGCCTCGCAGTCTTGCGGGCGTGATGGAGCATTTGTCGAACAAACTCGATCGCGCTCACGGGGGGACACCGGAGGCAGGCGGTGCAGCCTTCCGCGTCGCATCGCTTGAGGCAGGCGCAGCCGCTCCTGCCTATTCGCCGAAGCCTGCGGTTTACGGGCAACGTTCCATCGCTGCCCCTCCCCTTTCGAACCCCGCCCCGCCCGTCTCGCGCGCGCCGATGTCGAGCCTGCTCAAAACCGCCTTTGCCGATGGCAGCGCGGGCATGAGCGAGCGTTCGGCGCGGCAGGTGCGCAATGCCTATGAACAATTGAAAGCACTTGGCCTGTGAACACGACTGTTTCCAACCCGATTTCCTGGCTCGACCGGCTGCGCGCCGCGCCCGCAGCGATGGCTTTGCCGGTCGGCATTTTCGCGCTGTTCGTGTTGATGGTGCTGCCTATACCGCCGCTGCTGCTCGACATCTTCTTCGTTCTGAACATCGCCATTTCGGTGGCGGTGCTGATGGTGGCGCTGAACGCGCGCCAGCCGCTCGACTTCTCCTCCTTCCCCAGCGTGTTGCTGTTCGCGACCTTGCTGCGGCTGGCCTTGAACGTCGCTTCCACCCGTATCGTGCTGGTCAACGGGCACGAAGGGGGCAATGCCGCGGGTGAGATCATCGAAAGCTTTGGCCAGTTCCTTGTCGGCGGCAATTTCGCGGTCGGGCTGTTCGTGTTCTGCATCCTGCTGATCATCAACATGATCGTCATCACCAAGGGCGCAGGACGCGTGTCCGAAGTTTCCGCGCGGTTCGTGCTCGATGCCTTGCCGGGCAAGCAGATGGCGATCGACGCCGATATTGCCGCAGGCCTCATCACCGCCGACGAAGCCCGCACCCGCCGCCGCGAAGTCACTATCGAGGCGGACTTCTACGGTTCGATGGATGGTGCCTCCAAATTCGTGAAGGGCGATGCGATCGCCGCGCTGCTGATCCTGGGTGTCAACATCATCGCCGGTTTCGCGCTCGGCATGATCAGCCACGGCCTTTCCGCCGGCGAGGCGGGGGAATTGTACATCACCCTTGCCGTGGGTGACGCACTGGTGGCGCAGGTGCCCGCGCTGCTGCTGTCGATTGCCGCCGCCGCCATCGTCACCCGCGTGGCCGATGCGCGCGACCTTTCGGGCCAGATCGGCGGCCAGTTCGCCGATCCGCGTGGGTGGTTGCCCGTCGCGCTGATCCTCGCCGCGATCGGCATGGTCCCGGCGATGCCGCAGCTCATCTTCTTCCCCGCCGCCGCGATCGCAGGCGCATTGTGGTGGACCCTGCGACAACGCGCCGCGCGACCCGCGCCGGTCGAACAGCCTGTGGAAGAGGTTTCCCCCGACCGGATCGACATCGCCGACGTTTCCGATCAGACGCTGGTGACGGTAGAGCTTGGCTATGGCCTTGTTCACCTTGTCGACAAGGACAAGGGCGCGCCGCTGCTCACGCGGATCACCGGCATTCGCAAGCAATTGTCGCGCGATCTCGGCTTTGTCCTGCCGCAGTTCCGCATCCGGGATTCGCTCGATGTTGGCGCCAATGAATACCGGGTGCTGCTCGGTGGCCTCGCAATCGCGCATGGCACGGCCAAGCCTTCGCGCCTGCTCGCCATCGACACCGGCGAGGTGCGCCCCGGCCACGGCCTGACGGGGGAGGCAACGCGCGACCCCAGTTTCGACTGCCCGGCCCTGTGGATCGATCCGGCGGCACGCGATCACGCCGTGTCCGAAGGGTTTCTGACGGTCGATCCCAGCACCGTCATCGCCACCCACGCCAATCAGGAGCTGCTGCGCAACAGCGATCAATTGCTGGGGCCGGAGGAAGTGCGCGCACTGGTAGACGATCTGAAGGAACGCGCACCGGCGTTGATCGAGGCGATCCATCCCGATCCGCTGGGACTTGCCGCGCTGACCCGGATTTTCCGTGCTCTGATTGCTGATGGCATCGCGCTTGCCCATCCGCAGCCGCTGCTCACCAGTCTCGCGCTGGCGCTGCAGAAGACGCAGGATTTTGACAGCGTCATCGATGCGGTGCGCGCCGACATGGGCGCACGGCTGATCGCGCGCATTTGCGAGCCCGGCGAACGGTTGAAGGTCGTCACGCTCGACGCCGCGCTCGAAGGGGCGATCCTTGGCGGGATGGTGGACCCCGGCACGGGTCAACCGCTGATCGAGCCCGATTGCGGCAGCATGATTGCCGAACGGGTGAACCGGCATATCGACGAGGCAAAGGGGCCGGTGGCGCTGATCGTCCAGCCTCCGGCACGCCGCGCGCTCGCCGCTCTGCTGCGCCAGCGCGCCAGCCGCTGCCTTGTGCTGTCGATCAACGAATTGCCCGCGCGCCAGCCTGTCGAAGTGGTCGGCGTGATTGGCGCCGACAATCCCGCGCATCAGCTTCCCGCTCCGACTGAGGAGGTTCAGGCCGCATGAAGCACGATCATTCCGGATTTGCCGAAACCAACCCTTACGCCGCATCGCGGGCCGAGGTCGAAGACCGCGTCCGCCGTTTCCTGCCGATGGTCCACCGCGCCGCCTGGCATATCTATGGCTCGGGCCGCGAAGGGCTGGAAATCGAAGACCTGATCCAGTCGGGCATTCTCGCGCTGGCCGAATGCGCGCAGCGCCACAGCGGCCCGACAGAGGACGGTTTTGCCGCCTATGCCAAGATCCGCGTTCGCGGAGCGATGTTCGATTGCATCCGCAAGCTGATGCATGACACCCGCACCGCGCGAAAGAAGCGGGCGCGCTACAACGAAACAGTCGAGGAATTGCGCTGGCAGACGGGTCAGACCCCCAGCCGCCTCGAAATCGCACGCGCAATGGGCATCAGCGATGTCGAATTGCTGGAGATCGAGGCATCGGCCATCACCGTCTCATCGATCAGCGATGAATATGACGAAAGCAACACCGCCTTCGCCAGCGACGATCCCGACCCGTTCGAAATCATCGCCGGACAGGAAGACCGCGAACGGCTGGTGGCGGCGATGCACCAATTGCCCGACCGGCTGAAGCTGGTGTTGCAGCTGTTCTATGTCGAGGAACTGAACCTCACCGAAATCGCCGAAGTGCTCGAAGTCAGCGTGCCGCGCGTCCACCAGCTCCGCGCCAAGGCCCTGAAAGACCTGCGCGGGCTGATGGAGCGCGAGGACGAGGCCTAGCCCGCGTCCTGGTGCGCAGCTGCGGCGTGGGTCGCTTCCTCCGATCCGCCCGCACCGGTGGATTCCCACCAATAGGCGCGGCGCTGGCGATTGCCGGTCTCGACCTCGTTCAGCGTTTTCGCATCATACAGCCGCCCGCCGAGCATCACGCGTTCGATCTTGTCCGAATTCATGATGTCGGCGCTGGGATCGGCGCTCAGGATCACGAGGTCAGCGAGCTTGCCCGCCTCGATGCTGCCGATGTCGCGATCCATTCCCAGCGATTGCGCCGGGGCGATGGTGCCTGCCCGCAGCGCCTCGACCGGGGTCATGCCCCCGCGCACGAAGCTCCACAGCTCCCAATGGTGATCCAGCCCGGCCTGCTGCCCGTGCGCGCCGATCGACACGCGAACCCCGCGCTGGGCCAGCTTGTGCGCCTCACGCGCGGCATTGTCGTCGACAAAGGCCCAGTCGGGCGCGGTGGTGCGCCGTCCGGTTTCTGCCAGCAGCAGCTTGGGCGGAGTGTGGATCATCAACGGATGCTCCCACACGTTCATTGCCTGCCGCCAGTACGGATCACCCGCCAGACCGCCATAGGTGACGTTGAGCGTGGGGGTGTAGTTGGAGTTCGACTGGCTGAAGAACTGCAGCACGTCTTCGTAGAACACGTCGCCGGGGACATTGTGTTCAATGGTGGAATTGCCGTCGGCGATCAGGTTCATGTCCATACCGAACAGCGAACCGCCTTCGGCCACCACCAGCATGTTTTCCTCGGCCGCGGCGCGCGCGACCATCTGGCGCTGTTCGCGCCGGGGCTGATTGTAGTTCTTTACCGAAATCCCGCCCTGCGCACGGATGCGGCGGACATGCGCCAGCGCATCGTCATAGCTGTCGATCCGGGCATAGACCGATGGCGCCTTGGCCCCATAGATGATTTCCCCGGTCGAAAAGATGCGCGGGGCCAGCAGCAAGCCTGCCTGCTGGCGTTCTGCCGCGGCAAAGATCTGGCTCGCATCGTTCGACGGATCGTGGATCGTCGTCACCCCGGTGGCGAGATCCTGCATCATGCGCCAGTTCTGCTGCGGGATGAAATCGCCCACACCTTGCGGCCCGTGCGCATGCGCATCGACAAGGCCGGGCATGATCGTGTGGCCGCTGGCATCGACAACCGTGGCACCTGCCGGAACCGCCACTTCGCCCGCCGCGCCCACGGCCTTGATCCGATCACCCTCGATCACGATCACGCCGTTTTCGATCGCGCCGGCATCGGTCGCATCAAGCCCAGCCGCCATCGTCAGGATACGCGCGCCCGTGATTGCGACCGTGCCGGTCGGCTTGTCGGCATTGACGGTAACGGCCATCGAAATGCCGGTTTCAGGCGGGGTGTAGCCCGTCCCCTTGTCCTCGCCTTCGCCCTTGGGCGCATTGCGGAAGAAGTCGGATACCTTCGCCTGCTGCAGCTCCGGCCCGATTGACCAGAACACCGTCTCCCCGCCATTGGCCCAGCCGATGTAGTCCGCACCGCCGGTCGAAACCTTGGTGATCGGCAGCGATCCGCCGTTTTCGGAGACGCTGACAGCCTGCCCGCCGGGGATCAGCGGCATGGCGAACACTTCGTAATTCTGACGGAACGCCACCGTGCGGCCATCGGGCGACACGCGGAAATCATTTGCAAGATCGCCTTTGACGATGGTGCGCTTGTCCTCGCCATCAAGATCGGTCGAAACCAGCGCAAGGTTCCCGCCCTCGTTCATGGTCATGAAAATGCGGTTGCTGTCCGCGCCGAATTGCGGATCCGATCCGGATCGGCTGACCATCATCGGCGCGCCGCCAGCGGTCGAGATCATGTAGATGCCCGAATTCTCGGAATAGTCGGAGGAAGTCAGATACCCGCCCGAACGTTTCTCATAGGCGATATGCCTGCCATCGGGTGACCATGCGAGGCTGGCGTAATGCCCCGGCTCGCTGGTGATGACGCGCGGATTTTCGCCATCGGCATTGGCGACGATGATGCGGCCCAGATTTTCATCGGTCCATTCGACATAGGCGATCTGGCTGCCGTCGCGGCTGAAGGCTGGGAAAGCCTCCACGACATCGCTCGCGCCCGTCAGCGGACGCGGCGCATCGCGCCCGCGCGCGCTCTTTGTGTGAAGCCGACCGAGGGTTTCAAACACCACGCGCGTGCCGTCCGGCGACAATTGGCCGAAGCGCGACATGCTGGTGGTGAACCGCTCGGGCGCGACATCGATCACCGGATGCGGCGCATCGGCCACCCCGCGCGTGTCGTTGATGCGGAACGGGATTTCGGCCTTGTTCGATCCGTCCCGGTCGATCCGGTTCAGCTTGCCCCCGGCCCAGAACAGGATCGAACGGCTGTCGGGCGTCCACGCCATGTTGGGATAGACGCCATAGACCGCCCAGGTTTCCTGCAGGTCGAGATCAAGCGCGCCGTAGATCATCCGCTCGCGCCCGCTGGCGATGTTCTTCACCCACAACTGCGATGTGTCCTTGTCACGCCGGACAAAGGCGATTTCGGCTCCGTCGGGCGAAGGCGTGGCGCGCACCGCGCCGCCATAGCCATCGACGGCGGTGGTGACTTCGCCGGTTTCCAGATCGTGCCGCTCGATCGCGAAGATGCCGGTCTGGCTGTCCTGCGCGTAGATGAAGGTGTTACCCGGCGTGGTGTTGCGGGTGTAATAGATCGCGCTGCCATCAGGGGTGAAGGCGGGTTCGCCCAGTTCTTTCTGCAACTGCTCGTTCGCGCGCTCGACAATCGCGACGCCGCCACCGCCCGATACGTGATACATCCAGATTTCGCCGGTGCCCGCGCTGCGTTGAGTGGTGAAATGCTTCTTGGCGATGATAAAGCGCCCGTCGGGCGACCAATCGGGCTGGTTCAGCAGGCGGAAGCTTTCGTTGGTCACCTGCCGCTTGTCGCTGCCATCGACATTCATCACCCACACATTGTCGCCGCCGCCCCGGTCAGAGGTAAAGGCGATGCGCGCGCCATCGGGGGAGAAACGCGGCTGCACTTCCCACGCCAGCCCTTCGGCAATCCGTTTGGGCGTCCCGCCGGTGATCGGCATGGTGTAGATATCGCCCAGCACGGTGAAAGCGATGGTCTGGCCGTCGGGCGAGACATCAATGTCCATCCAGGTCGCTTCGTCCGTCTGGATCGGCACCTGTTCGATCTTGGCCCCGCGCGGCGCGTTGACGTCCCAGCCGTCTTCCTTGTCATCCGCTGCCAGCGCCAGCGAAGGCGCGGCAAGCATGGTGCAGGCAAGCAGGGTTGCGGTGAAACGGCGCATGTCTGGTATCTCCCTCTGTTGGCGCGGGAGACTAGCGGCGCGACATAATATTGCTAGAGCCGTTCGTCGAAGTGTCTGGGGGGTTGAGGACTCAAATTGCTGCGCACCATAACCAACAATTTCGCCGTGCTTACCGTGCTGGGCGTGGCGCTGGCGTGGGTTTTTCCGCCCGCCTTCACCTGGATGACGGACGGCAGCATCCGCATCGCGGGCCAGCCGCTGCTGTCGGTCGCGCTGGGGCTGATCATGCTGGCGATGGGGCTGACGCTGACGTTTGAGGATTATCGCAATCTCACGAAACTGCCGCGCGCGCTCGCTGCCGGGGTGGCGCTGCAATTCGCGGTCATGCCGCTGGCCGGATATGCCATCGCGAAAGGCATGGGGCTGGAGCAGGGGCTGGCCGTCGGCCTGATCCTCGTCGCCTGCTGTCCGGGAGGCACGGCGTCGAACATCGTCGCCTATCTCGCGCGCGGCAATGTCGCGCTGTCGGTGGCGATGACGATGGCATCGACTTTGGCCGCTGTCGCGCTGACCCCGCTGCTGACAGGCGCTTTGGCCGGCGCCTATGTCGAGATTGATCGCTGGAACCTGCTGATCAACATGGTCGCCATCGTTCTGGTGCCGGTGGTGCTGGGGACGCTGCTCAACCGCCTGTTCCCGCGCGCGGCGGGTGCGGTGAGCGGCTTGCTGCCGCTGATGGCCATCGTCCTGGTAATTCTGATCGTGGGCGGGATTGTCGGCGGGGCCAAGGCGCAGATCGCGGAGCACGCAGGCGTGCTGTTGCTGGCGACTTTCCTGCTGCACGCGGTCGGTTTCGCGCTTGGGTTTGTGCTGGCGCGGATGCTGGGGCTGGGCGTTACCGAGGCTCGCACGATCAGCATCGAGGTCGGAATGCAGAATTCCGGCCTCGGCTCAGGCCTCGCCAAGACCCCCGCCTTCGCCGCGCAATTCGCCGACATCACACAAGCAGCGCTCGCCCCGGTTCCGGCGGCGATTTCGGCGGTGTGGCACGTGGTGATCGGCAGCCTGCTGGCCGGGTGGTGGCGCAGAGGCTAACCGTACATTCCCCGCTTCGGCCCCAGATACCCGAACAGATACGCCCCCACCTTCCGCATCTGGATTTCCTCCGCGCCTTCGGTGATGCGATAGCGGCGGTGGTGGCGGTAGATGTGCTCGAACGGCTTGTGGCGCGAATAGCCGATGCCGCCGTGGACCTGCATCGCGCGGTCCGCCGCCTCGCACACCAACCGGTTCGCCCAGTAATTGCACATGCTGACCTTGTCGGAGATCGTGCGCTCAATCTGCTCGTGCGGCATATTGTCCATTTCCCACGCGGTCTTGAAGATGAGGAGCCGCAGCATTTCCGCCTGCGTCGCCAGCTCCACCAGCGGGAACTGGATGCCTTGATTGCGCGCCAATTCCTCGCCGAAAGGCTTGCGCTCGCGAGCGTATTTCACGCTCTCGTCGATGCAGAACATCGCCGCGCCGCAGCTTGAGGCCGCCTGCCGGATACGGTTTTGATGGACGAAGCTTTGCGCCAGAGCGAGCCCGCGCCCCTCGACGCCCAGCATCGCGCTTTCAGGCACCCACACGTCTTTCACCGACAGGCGCGGGTGGTCGGTGGGCATGTTGAAGGTCCACATCCACTCCTCGATTTCAAGGCCCGGTGTGGGATTAGGGACAAGCAGGCAGGTGATCCCTGACGCATCCCCTGCTTCGCCGCTGGTTCGGCAGAACATAGCGCAGTGGGTGGCGACGTGCATGCCGGTGATCCACATCTTCTCGCCATTGATCAGCCAGCCGTCGATGCCATCGCGGGTTTCGCGCACCGCGCGGGTTTCCATATGCGTCGCGTCGGATCCGTGGTGCGGTTCGGTGAGGCCAAAAGCGACGCGCCGGGTGCGCTCGAACCCGCCGAGGATGAATTCCTGTTTCTGCTCCTCGGTGCCCCACTGATCGAACATGGCAACGAAGGGGAAGTTGCCGACGATCGAGTGTTCGTTCTGCAAGTCATTGTGGAGGCCGAGGCCCATCCGCGCAAAATGCTCGCGGATCACCGCCATCCAGAGGTTGCTGCCGTCCTTTCCGCCGTAACGCTTGGGCGCGGAGAAGCGCCAATGGCCTGCCGCGTCGGCGCGGCGGGTGGCTTCCTTCAGCAATTCCTCCCACTCGTGCCGGGGCAATCCGCCCGCCTCGAAGTCCGTGCGCGCATATTCGCGGCGGTGGTCAAAGAAGCGGATGTTGTCGTCCTGCTGCTCCAGCGGCTTGATCTCGGCGGCGATAAAGGCGTCGAGTTCGTCGAGATAGGCTTGCAGATCGGCGGGGATGGCGAAGTCCATGGGTTATTCCTCTCCTAGCCATTTTTTTCTGGCGACCGCGAGTGCGGGGTATTTGGGGGAATCGGCCCGCACGCATTCCAGCACCGAAAATCTGAGATCCTGAAGCAGATACGTGTCCGCCAGCGTCTTCTCGCCAGACAGAATTTGCCGGGATAACTCATCACCATCATCGGGCAGCAGTTCGACGTAAGCAGAACGGGATACCCGTTCAACAATACCAAGTGCGTTGCGAGCGACCGCAAGCTGGAAGCGATCATGGCCGGACAGCTTGTCCTTTAGCGTTGCGAGCCATTCGGACACCGCGACCACGATTTCAGCGGAGGTAGCTTCCCCCTTTGGTTCGAAAAGTTGATCGGTCAGGCTAGCCGGCACCCACCCCCGCCGCCTTGCGCGCGGTGCATCGCTTTCCAGCAGCAGCAGCAGATCGAGTTCCTGCTCGCTTGTCCGACGCGAGATCACCACGCGTTCGAGCATCCGGTCCTCGCCGCTGCGCCAGATTTTCGCCATCTTGAGGCAGCCGAGCGCCCACCAGACGGTGCGGTGGATCAGCCAATAGCGGAAGCGCTCGCGGTCGACGCTTACCCCCGCCTCGGCCTCGTAAGCGGCGAAGTAGTCCTCAAGGCTTCCCAGCCCCAGCGCGTGGCGGTCGTATCGGTGGAAGCGCCACACTGCCATGCAGCCGAAGGCGAGGTCCTCGTGCCGGTCGCCGAAGTGCGCCAGTTCCCAGTCGAGCACGCCCGTCAACCTGCCCGGTCCCTCGGCCAGCAAGTTCCCCATGCGATAATCGCCGTGGATCAGCACGGGCTCACATGGGTCGGGACAATTGTCCTCCATCCATTTGAGGCCCAGCGCGATAATCGGACGGTCGCCGCCCGCTTCCTCGAACTGCTGGCGCAAATCCGCGATAGCTGTGCGGTAGTCCATGACCGACACAGCCTCAGGCACATCACCCGGCCTGATCGAATGTATCCGCGCCAGATCGCGCGCCGCCTGTTTGAGCAGCGCGACCGGTTCTTCGAATTCAAGGATTTCCTTGGGGTTCGGCGTACCCGGCAAGGCCCGCATGACGAAGCCAGAACCAATGCCGTCCTCTGGCACCAATACCGCGACGACTTCCGGCGCGGTCACACCGCGCGCGCGGGCGGCTTCGATCACCGCAGCTTCGACATCGTGGCCATAAGGCCGCCCTTCCATGAAGGCGAGCGAAGGCGCACGGCGCAGGACGAAGGTGCTGTCTCCGGCGGCAAACCGCCAGCTTTCCATCGTCGCGCCGCCCGTCAGGCGCGTGAGTCCTTCGGGCGAAGAAAGGCCGGCACGGGAACACACCCGCGCCAGCCCTTCGATCAGTTGGTCAGGAGTAGCGTCGCCCATCTATCAGGCGGGGACGTTGTCCTTCTTGACGGTGATCACCTGCGGATAGGTGAACTCCTTGAGCCCATCGAGCCCGTATTCCGCGCCAAAGCCCGACTGCTTGTGCCCGCCGAACGGAGCGAAGGGCGACAGGTGGAGATATTCATTGACCCACACCGTGCCGGTCTCGAGCTGTTCGGCGATCTCGACACCCTTTTCCGGGTTCGCGGTCCACACCGCACCAGCAAGCCCGTATTCGGAATTGTTGGCGCGCTGGATCACTTCCTCTTCACTCGAGAATTTCATCAGCGGCATGACCGGGCCGAACTGTTCCTCGGCCACGATCCGCGCGTCTTCGGGCGGATTGTCGAGGATGGTGATCGGCACGTAATAGCCGGTGCCGCTCGGGTCCACGTTGCCGCCGGTCAGGAACTTGTAGCCGTTGTCCTTCGCGTCCTGGATCAGTTCGAGCACGCGGTCGTACTGCTTCTTGTTCTGGATCGGGCCGACGCCCGTGCCCTGCTGCGCGCCGTCGCCGACGACGACGGTCTTGGCGTATTCGGCGATGGCAGCGGACAGTTCGTCATAGATATCCTCGTGGATATAGACGCGCTTGGCCGCGACGCAGATTTGCCCGGCGTTGGAGAAGCTGGCCCAGAACAATTGTTCGGCAACCTTCTTCGGATCGGCATCGGGCAGCACGATCGAGGCATCGTTGCCGCCCAGTTCCAGCGTGATGCGCTTAAGATCGGCGCTCGCGCCTTCCATGATCTTCTTGCCGGTCGCGGTCGAACCGGTGAAGGTGATCTTGTCGATATCCGGGTGGCCGGTGATGAGCGGGCCGAGGCTGTCTTCGCCGGTGATGATGTTGACCGTGCCGGCGGGCACCTTGTCCGCGATCAGCTCCGCGATGCGCAGCGTCGTCAGCGGGGTGAAGGGCGAAGGCTTCAGCACGATGGTGCAACCACTCATCAGGGCAGGCACGATCTTCTGCACCGCCATCATCACTGGGAAGTTCCACGGCACGATGCCGCCGACCACGCCCACGGGAACGCGGCGGGTGCGCGAAAGGCGGGCGTCGCTGTCTTCGTTGACGACATCTTCGAGCTTCAGCGTCGATTGCGCCGCCGACATGCCGGCCGCGCCGTAAATCTCGCCCTTGGCCTGTTCATGCGGCTTGCCCTGTTCGCTGGTCAGCAGGCGGTACAGTTCCTCGGCATTTTCCTTGATCGCGCCGGAAATCGCCATGCAGGCGGCCTGACGCTCTTCAAAGCTGGTCTTCTTCCAGGTCTTGAAAGCGGCGCGCGCGGCGGCGACGGCCTTGTCCAGCTCGTCCTTGCCGCAGGCCGGGACCTGGCCGATGACTTGTTCATTGGCCGGGTTGACCACATCGAGCCATTCGCCGGTGTCGATCATCTCGCCGTTGATCAGGTTCTTGTACTGGGTGACCATGGTTGTCCTCTCTCTAATCCGTTGTCCCGCATCAGCAGGGTGGGGAATCGTCTCACCCGAATGAAGGTGGACCATCCGCCGCAAAAATCAATCGCGATTGCCGTTGCCATCATAAGCATTGCGGCAAGGCGCATCGCCTATCAGTTGCACCATATCCGTTGCAAAGCAAAACTGGCGCTCTATCAACGCAGGCGAAAGAGGAGAGACCCCCGACATGACTGACACCCCCGCCGATCTCGTCATCTATGGCAGCCCCGTTTCGCCCTTCGTCCGCAAAGTCGCCGCGGTGGCGATAGAAAAGGGCGCAGCGTTCGAGATCGAGGCGGTCAACGTCTTCGACCCGCCCGAATGGTTCCGCGAAATCTCGCCGATGAAGCGCATCCCGGTGCTGCGCGACCGCTCAATCGCGGAAGAGGGGCCGGACGGCACCATCGCCGACAGCTCCGCCATCTGCGGCTATATCGAGCGCAAGCACCCCTCGCCCTCGCTCTATTGCAGCGATGCCTATGCCCACGGGCGCGCGTTGATGATCGAGGAATATGCCGACACCACGCTGGCGATGGCCGGAGGGCTGGGGATTTTCCGCCCGATTTTCTTCGCGGTGAAAAAGGGCGAGGAACCCGATGTCGCCAAGGCGCGAGACACTTGGGCCAACACCATGCCGCCGATCCTCGCCTGGCTCGACAGCGCGCTGGGCGATGCGGAATTCTACGCCGGGGATGCGCTGTCGATTGCCGACATCACCGTCGCCTGCGTGCTGATGCAGATCGCGCTGGTCGCCCATATGCCGCTTGATGCCTACCCGGCGCTCGCCGCGCATTACGAACGGATGCGCGCGCGTCCTTCGATTGCCGGTCCCTACGACAAGGCTGACCGCTTCATCCGCAAGGCCTTGCCCGAGCGCTTCGACCTGACCTAAGGGGCGGGGCATACCAACAAAGGGAATCGCACGGGCGAGCATGGCCAAGGACTGGTGCATCGGAATTATCGGGGGCTCGGGCCTCTACGATATCGAGGGGATCGAGGGTCAGCAGTGGCTGATGATCGACACCCCTTGGGGCGACCCCTCCGATGAAATCCTGTGCGGCCGGATCGGCGATGTAAAAGTGCGCTTCCTGCCGCGCCACGGACGCGGACACCCGATTTCGCCGACCGAGCTGAATTCGCGCGCCAATATCGACGCGCTCAAACGCGCCGGATGCACCGATATTCTCGCCATTTCCGCCGTCGGATCGCTGCGCGAGGAGATCGAGCCTGGGCGGTTTGCGATTGTCGAACAGTTCATCGACAACACCCGCCACCGCGCCAGCACCTTCTACACCAGCGGTTTCGTCACCCATGTCTCGATGGCCGATCCAGTGTGCCCGCGCCTGTCGGAAATGGCGGCCAAGGCGATTTCGGAATGCAAGGGCAAGGTCGCGACCGGCGCGACCTATCTGGCGATGGAAGGGCCGCAATTCTCGACCCGCGCCGAAAGCCGGATGTACCGCGCATGGGGCGCCGACGTGATCGGGATGACAGCGATGCCCGAAGCCAAGCTCGCCCGCGAGGCGGAGCTACCCTACGCGCTGATCGGGATGAGCACCGATTACGATTGCTGGCGCGATGGTGAGGCTGTCGATGTCGCCGAGGTGCTGGAGCAGATGAAGGCGAACGGCGCACTCGCACGCGCCGCTGTGCTGAAATTCATCGAAAACCTGCCCAAGACGCGCAAAGCCTCACCCATCGACACCTGCCTCGACACGGCTGTCATCACCGCGCCTGACGAACGCGATCCGGCGCTGATGGCGAAACTCGACGCTGTGGCAGGGCGCATCCTGAAAAAGGGATAAGCCCCAGCTTGCGTCCATTTTCGGGCTGCAAACGTCTCTGATTGGGGCATTCACCACGTAACCCGTTCGAAAGCGGGCGCAAACGTGTTAGCCGCAGCAAACTAACCTGCTGCCGGGCTGGCTTCCGGCTGCACATAAGACAAGAGGGTTGTGCCAGCATGGTGTGTTCACTCACCGCCCGTTGCGGCTTCGTGATCTGCGCGTGCGGCCTTTATCGGGAACCGCGCTGCTGATGGGCGTCGTGGCGGTCTATTCGCCCAAGGGCGGCGTGGGCAAGACGACGCTTGCTTTCGACCTTGCATGGCGCAGCGCGACGATCGGCCATCACAAGACCTTGCTGTGGGATCTCGATCCCGAAGGCGGCTCGGCCTTCCTGTGCCAGATCGATCCGACGCATCTGATCGACGATCCCTACCTGCTGCAGAAACCCTATGAAGTGCGGCAGGCGATCAACCTGACCCATTACGACAATCTGTTTTTCCTCGGCTTTGGCGAGAACGTGCGCGCCATTTCCTTCTATCTTTCGCGCATCGGCCCGAAAAAGCGGATCGAGGAGCTGGTAAGGAACCTGAGCGGCACTTTCGATCGCATCGTGCTTGATTGCCCGCCGGTGCGCGACGAATTGAGCGAACAGGTGATCCGGGCGGCCGATCTGATGATCACTCCGCTGCCCGCTTCGCCATTGGCCCTGCGCGCGCTCGACAAGGTGAAGAAGGAACAGAAACGCATCGGCCGCGCCTCCATGCCGTTGCTGCCGGTGTTTTCGATGTTCGATACGCGCCGCAAGAGTCACCAGCTCGCGCGTGAGACGATCCTGTCGGGCTTTCCGGTGATTCCATGGTCGAACGATATTGAGCGGATCGCCTTCAAGCAGACCCCGATCAACGCGTTCGCCCACGGTTCAAAGGGCGCCGACGCGCTCGACAAACTGTGGCGCGGGGTGGAAAAGAAATTCGCCGAAATCGGGTGACGGAGCAGGCCTGCGTCAGACCGTCTCCAGATCGCTCACTTCCACCGACCCTTGACGGGTTCGAACCGGTCGACGCGGATGGATTGCCATACGCCGCCCACCAAATAGGGATCCTCGTTCACCGTCGCACGGGCTTCGGCTTCGTCTTCGGCTTCGATGATCAGCAATGATCCGACGAATTCGCCCTTCGCATTCGTCAGCGGCCCGGCGACGCGATAGTTTTCGGCGTGTTCGGCCATCCATTCGCGCTGCGCGGCAAGATGGCGTTGCCGCAGCTGTTCGTTCTGTTCGCCGTCGCGGCAATAGAAACAGTAAAGCGGCATGGCCCTGGCTCCCTCACGGTGTGCGCGTTGCGTTGCGAGATAACACAGCGCGCCCTCTGATCAAGCAAGTGCGACTTCGCTTGAACAAGAACCCGCGCGGGTCCACATCGCGTGGGCAACCCCCGCGACTCAATGATGACAGGACGAAACAACCCAGTGACCACGCCGACCTTGCCCGCCAACAGCGCCCATTTCCTTGACCGTGCGCAGCTGCGCCGTGCCTATCGCGCCGAAGAGGAGGCGTGCGTGGCAGAGCGGCTGGAACAGGCCGCCCCCGCCAGCCGGGTCAGCGCGAGCGCGGCGGGTCTGGCGATCGACCTGATCGAAGGGGCCCGCAGCCACAAGGCTTCGGGGATTGACGCGTTCCTTCAGCAATACGGGCTCGACACCGAAGAAGGCATCGCGCTGATGTGCCTTGCCGAAGCCCTGCTGCGCGTGCCGGACGATGAAACCGCCGATCTGCTGATCCGCGACAAGATCGGCGAAATCGACTGGGGCGAACATCTGGGCGAAAGCTCGTCCACCTTCGTCAACGCGGCGACATTTTCGCTGATGCTGACGGGCGAAGTGCTCGACCCGCCCGAAGCGCACCAGCGCGGCATGGGGCGCGTCCTGAAAAGCACGATGAACCGGCTGGGCGAACCCGTGATCCGCAAGGCGACGCTGCAGGCGATGCGCATTCTGGGCGGGCAGTTCGTGTTCGGGCGCACCATTGACGAGGCGCTCAAACGCTCCAAGCCCGAGCGCGCGAAGGGACTGACTCACAGTTTCGACATGCTGGGCGAAGCGGCAATGACATTTGCCGATGCCGAACGCTATCGGCTTGCCTATGAAGGCGCGATCGAGCGGCTGGCGCGCGAAACTTCCGGAAGCGTGGGGACATCGCCCGGAATTTCGGTGAAGCTGTCTGCGCTGCATCCCAAATACACCCATTTTCACGCGGTACAGGCGCGTGCCGACATAGTGCCGATCGTGCGCGCGCTGGCGGTGAAAGCGCGCGATGCCAACATCCATTTCACCATCGACGCCGAAGAGGCGGAGCGGCTCGAAGTCAGCCTCGACATCATCGAAACGCTAGTCGCCGATGACGAATTGTTCACCCGCGGAGACGGATCGCGCTGGGAAGGTTTCGGCCTTGCGATACAGGCTTACCAGAAGCGCGGCCTGCCGCTGTGCGACTGGATCGCCAAGCTCGCCCGCAGGCACAATCGCAAGCTGTTCGTGCGGCTGGTGAAAGGCGCCTATTGGGACAGCGAGGTGAAGGTCAGCCAGGTTGGCGGCTATGACGATTACCCCGTCTTCACCCGCAAGATCGCCACGGATGTGTCCTACCTCGCCTGCGCAGGGCGGCTGTTTTCGCATGACGACGTGATCTACCCCGCCTTTGCCACGCACAACGCCTACACCGTGGCGGTGGTGAAGGAATTGGCCGACGGGCGGCCATTTGAGTTTCAGCGCCTGCATGGCATGGGCGAAGAGGTTTACGAGGCGCTGCACCGGATCGAGGGCAATGCGCCCACTCCCGTGCGCATCTATGCGCCGGTTGGCGGGCACAAGGAACTGCTGGCCTATCTGGTGCGCCGCCTGCTGGAAAACGGGGCCAACACCAGCTTCGTCAACCGCATGGGCGATGCCGAGGTTCCGGCTGAGGAACTGGTCGGCGATCCGGTGGCGGAACTGGCCGCGATGAGCCCGCGCCGCAATCCGGCAATCCCGCTGCCAAAGGACATTCTGGGCCAGCGGCTGAACAGCGCGGGCGTCGACCTGTCCGATCCGCTGGTGATCGAGCCGTTGCAGGCGCGGCTGGCCGAACTGGCCAAGCTGCACTGGCGTGCGGAGCCGACTTTCCCGGCGGAAACTCCCGGCGAAATGGCGCCGATCACCATGCCGCACGAACTCACCGTAACGGTCGGCACGCGCCGCGATGCGACGCAGGAAGAGGTTGACGCCGCTTTTGACCGCGCCTGCGCAATCCAGCCGGGCTGGGATGCGTTGGGCGGCGAAAAGCGCGCGCTGCTGCTCGAAGAAGCGGCTGACCTGTTCGAGGCGCATACCGACGAATTCCTGAGCCTGTGTCAGCGCGAGGCGGGCAAGACCCTGCTCGATGGCGTCGCCGAAGTGCGCGAGGCGGTGGATTTCCTGCGCTATTACGCGGCAGAAGCGCGGCGGCAGTTTGCCCGGCCGGTGTATCTGCCCGGCCCGACGGGAGAGGAAAACACCCTGACCATGCACGGGCGCGGCGTGTTCGCGACGATTTCCCCGTGGAATTTCCCGCTGGCGATCTTCACCGGCATGGCCTCTGCCGCGCTGGCGGCGGGCAATGCGGTGATCGCCAAGCCGGCTGAGCAGACCCCGCTGATCGCCGCGCTCGCGGTCAAGCTGATGCACGAAGCCGGCATCCCGCCCGAGGCGCTGCAACTGCTGCCGGGCGCTGGCGATGTCGGGCAGATGATCACCAGCGATCCGCGTCTCGCCGGGGTTGCTTTCACCGGTTCGACCGAGACGGCACAGGCGATCAACCGCACGCTTGCAGGCCGCGACGGCCCGATCGCGACGCTGATCGCGGAAACCGGCGGGCAGAACACGATGATCGTCGATTCCAGCGCCCTGCCCGAACAGGTGGTGCGCGACGTGCTGGCGAGCGCGTTCCAGAGCGCGGGGCAGCGGTGTTCCGCCTTGCGTGTGCTGTACCTGCAGGAAGATGTCGCCGATGAAATGCTGGCGATGATCCGTGGCGGGTTCGAGGCGCTGCATGTGGGCGACCCTGCCGATATCGCCACCGATGTCGGCCCGGTGATCGATCCCGATGCGCAGGCCGCGCTCGAACGCCATGTCGCCCGGCGCGAGGCTTCGGGCCACACGGTTTGGCGGCGCGAGCTGGCGGAATTCACCAGCAAGGGCTGCTTCGTCGCACCGACGATCATGGAAATCGGCTCGATCCTCGATCTCAAGCGCGAGAATTTCGGCCCGGTGCTGCACGTCGCGCGGTTCCGTTCGGATCAGCTCGGACAGGTGGTCGATGATATCAACGCCACCGGCTACGGCCTGACGCTGGGCCTGCACAGCCGCATTGCGGAGACCCGGCGGTTTGTCGCGGCGCGAGCGCGGGTCGGCAATTTCTACGTCAACCGCAACCAGATCGGCGCGATCGTCGAAAGCCAGCCGTTCGGCGGCGAAGGGCTGTCGGGGACGGGGCCAAAGGCGGGCGGTCCGCATTATCTCGCCCGGTTCGCGACAGAGCGGGTGATGTGCATCGACACCACTGCAGCCGGAGGAAATGCGAGCCTGCTGGCAAGCCTTTGATCGGGCTTGAAACAAGGCGGGTGTGCGCGATAGATCAGGCGCCATGATTCAGCGCCTGATCCGTCTCGCCACCCACCTTTTCGCCATCATCGCCTTCGCCTGGAGCGGGGCGGCGATGGCTGAGGTACAGATCCACTTTCACAGCTTCAACGGCTCGGTCCTGTTCGGACGCTACCCGCACACCTTCATCGTGCTCGACGGGACTTTGTCCGACGGAACGGTGGTGAACGAGAATTACGGCTTTTCCGCCCGCAGTTCGGCTGCGGCGATCACGTCAGGCTGGGCCGAACACATGGTGCTGGCGGAAAGCGAGAAGAACGTGCGCAACACCAACCGCCATTTCTCCATCACGCTGACGGATACGCAATACCGCCGCATCATCCAGGAAGTGCGCGCATGGCAGGCTCCGGGCAAGCGTTACAATCTCGATGAACGCAACTGCATCCATTTCGTCGGGCGGATGGCGGAAATCCTGGGCCTGAGGGTCGAATTTCCGGGCGACATGCTGCGTCGCCCGAAAAAGTGGCTCAACCACATCACCACGCTCAACCCGCAACTGGGCGCACGGCCGATCTAGCCGTCTGCGCGCGGCTCCTTGTACCCCCACGCGAGAATGCACGGCGGGATGTTGCGATAGGTCTTTTCCTCGATCGTCCGTTCGAAATGGCGCGTCGTCAGGCGGTAGGCGGCATCGCGATACTGGTAAGTCAGGAACGCGCCGCCTTCGCGCAACACCCTGTAGGTCGCCTTCAGGATGTTTTCGGTGACAGCTGGCGGCATGGTTGAAATCGGCATTCCCGAAAGGACGAAATCGGCGCGCTCAAACCCGTGAGCCCGCACGATCTTCTCGACATCCTCAGCCGAACCCAGCACCGCAGTGAATCGGGGATCCTCAATCGTCTCTTTCAGATAGTCGATGAAAAGCGGGTTGGTGTCGATCACCAGCAATTCGCCATCGTCCGGCAAGCGTTCGAGAATGTGCGGACAGAACGTGCCCACACCCGGACCGTATTCGACAAACAGCTTGCAATTGTCCCAGTCGACCGGCTCCAGCATCGCCTTGACCAGACCCTTGCTCGACGGGAATGCCGCGGCCACCATCGCGGGCTCTTCGATGAAGCCCCAGAAGAACACCGCGCGCGGGCCGAGTATCCGGGTGATCGAGCGGCGGAAGCCGCGCTTGGCATCGGCGGCGAGTTGATTGCCTGACATATTTGCGTCTCTCATTCTCGGATTGGGGGGCATCGCGGGAACGACCGTGTAGGCAAGCCGTCACAGCCTTTGCAACAGATGTGCGACGAAGCGGGCGAAGAGTTTCACCGGATAAGAACGGCAGGCTTCTTGCCGCCCTGCCCGCAATCGGGAATCAATCGCGCCATGGCTATTCTATCGGACAAGTGGATTCGCACCCAGGCGCAGGAACACGGCATGATCGAGCCGTTCGTGGAGGCGCAGCGGCGCGAAGGGGTGATCTCCTACGGCCTGTCATCCTATGGCTATGACGCGCGCGTCGCGCCCGAATTCAAGATTTTCACCAATGTCGATTCATCGGTGGTCGATCCCAAGCAGTTCGATCCCAACAGCTTTGTCGACCGCGAAACCGACGTTTGCGTGATCCCGCCCAATTCCTTCGCGCTGGCGCGAACCGTCGAATATTTCCGCGTGCCCGAGGATGTTCTGGTGATCTGCCTTGGCAAGAGCACCTATGCCCGCTGCGGCATCATCGTGAACGTCACCCCGCTGGAGCCGGGCTGGGAAGGCCACGTCACGCTCGAATTCTCGAACACCACGCCGCTGCCCGCCAAAATCTACGCCAACGAAGGCGCCTGCCAGTTCCTGTTCCTGAAGGGCAACGAACGCTGCGAGGTCAGCTATAAGGACCGCGCGGGCAAATACATGGGCCAGCGCGGGGTCACTCTGCCCAGATTGTAGGGCGGCAATCGCAATGGCTGCCCCCCAACTATCCGGCCCGTTCTTCGAAAGCCGGGCATTCCGCCTTTGGTACGGCGGGATGATGATCGTCTGGGCCGTGCTGTTCGCATCGCTTGCCTCCTTCGCCTTCCTGCTGGACCACTGGCATTACCCCGCGATCATGGTGCTGGGCGCTTTCGTGGCCGGATTGACGCCCGAAGGGGGCGGCGCGGTAGCCTTTCCGGTGCTCAGCATCTTTCTTGAGATAAAGCGCGAAACAGCCCGCGATTTCAGCCTGATGATCCAGTCGATAGGGATGACCAGCGCGAGCATCTGGATCTTGACCCGCAAGGGCCGGAACATCGCCGCCTATGCGCCGGTGGTGTGGTTCATACCCTGTGGTTTTGCAGGCTTCGTGATCGGCATGGCGCTGCTGCAGACCATCCCTGTCACAATCATCCAGGCGCTGTTCCTTAGCCTGATCCTGACCTTTGCGCTGGCCTATGTTTCCGGCCAGCACCGGGGTGATCGGCCAATCCTGATGGCATCGGGCATGAAGGACAAGGCCATGCTGGGCTGCGTTCTGGTGCTTGGCGGAATGTGCGCCAGCTTGTTCGGAACAGGCGCGGACATCGTGCTCTACACCGCGCTGCTGACGCGGTTTCGCATGGATGAGAAGATCGCGACGCATATGAGCATCATGGTGATGGCCGCATTGAGCATCCTTGGTTACGCCTACCGCCTTTACTGGGATGGCGGCATCAACGATTACCAGATCGCCACATGGCTTTGCGCCTATCCGGTGGTTTTGCTGATGGCGCCGCTGGGCAGCTACATCCTGCACAGGCTGGACGTCGAATGGATGCTGCGCGCCATCGTCGCGCTCAACCTGTTCCAGATGGCCTATTTCAACCTGAAGAACCCCGGCCTTGAAAAGCTCGCATGGTCAGCCGGGTTCAGCGTGGTGCTGTTCACGATCTTCTGGTTTTCGCTCGCGCATATGGCCCGCACCGGCAAGCAAGACGGCTAGGCGCGCCAGCGCTTACGCAAGGATCACTTGCGCGCTATGCACCGGGAAAGCTTGCGGCCTGTCACGCTGCCGCTGCATGGGGAGTGGGGCAAATGAACCGCCGTGGCATTCTGGGCCTGATTGCGATCGCGCTGCTTGCCGGGGGGCTGTACCTGCTGCGCGGCGTGCCGGAAGAAAGCATTCCCTATCCCGAGTTCGAACAGTCCGACACGCTGGGCGGATACAGCGGCAGGCCGATCCCTTATAACGAAGTGCTGCTGGGCTATCGTTCGTGGTTCGGCGTGAAGGTGATCGTCTACAACGATCTCAATGACGTGATGTCGGATGAGGAATTTGACGCGCTTGATCTGGATGCGATCAAACAGGCTTCGGGCGCGTCCTTCGTCATTCCCAACGGCAGGCGTTACTGGGTGCTGGACCGGATCGAAAGCTATCGGGTGACACCGCGCAGAGAGCTGGGCGGGCATGAATTCCTGGTCCCGGCGGTGGTGGAGCTTTCGCTGTGGGATCTGCTTTCGCGCAAACCCTATCGGCCGACGACGGTCGCACGCGATACGATCTACACCTATCTTGCCGGAACCAAGGTTTACCGGCTGATCGATCCAGACGGAAAGGTCTACACCATGCAATCCGCGACCCGCGCGATCGACCCCGGCCAGACAATCGACCAGCTCGATCGTCTGGGCGACAGGCTGGAACTTCCCGAAGGCTGGGAATTCCGCATCGACATTCTCGAAGCCGATCTGGTGCTGGAATCGGGCGGGCAAACCGAAGTGCTGCAGGACGATTTCCAGAACACCTATCAACGCAATGTCGAGCCGTAGGGGAGCCGGTGTGGAATGGCATCTCCAGAATTGAGCGGGTATTTTCCTACTCCGCCGAAATCTGGCTTAATCTGTGGCAATGACCGCTTCCCGACCCGCATCCTGCCCGTTTCAGGGTGACACTTAAGCGCGTGAAAGGCGACACTTTGCGCCCCCGAAGAGTGACACTCTTGGGGCAAAGGGTTACACTTTGCCGCTGGCGGGTGACAGTCTGGCGGGAAAAGTGACAGTTTCGGCCCCAAAGGTGACAGATCGCGGGTTTTTTCTTCTGGACCGTGTTCCACCTGTTCCACCCTGTAGGCAAACAGCCGGTCGCGCAGCGACCGCAAGGGCGACTGCCCGCCCGCAGCGGGCGCAACCATGCTGCGCAACTCAAGAACGCGGAGGCAGGGGCTTTGACATCGGCACTGCCCTCGCCCATCTCGGCTGGCAAAGGAGAATAGGACAATGGCTGATACCGAATTCGACATCATCGTCTATGGCGCCACCGGCTACACCGGGCGGCTTGTGGCAGAGTATCTCGACCAGCATTACGCGGGCCGCGACGACGCGCCGAAATGGGCGATGGCGGGGCGCAGCCTTGCCAAGCTGGAGGCGGTGCGCGACGAAATCGGCGCCCCTGCAACGACGCCGCTGGTGGTGGCCAATGCCGATGATCCGGCCGATCTCGAAGCCATGTGCGCGCGCACCAAGGTGGTTTTGACGACAGTTGGCCCGTACCAACTGTATGGCGACAACCTTGTCGCGGCCTGCGTCAAGACCGGCACCGACTATGCCGACCTGTGCGGCGAACCGGCGTGGATGGCCGACAAGATCGCCGAGCATCACGAAGCCGCCAAGGCAAGCGGGGCGCGCATCTGCTTTTCCAGCGGATTCGATTCGATCCCCTTCGATCTGGGTGTGATGATGACACAGAAAGCTGCGGCGGCCCGCTGGGGCAAGCCGTCGCCGCGTATCCGTGGCCGCGTGCGCGCGATGAAGGGGACCTTCTCCGGCGGGACGGCAGCCAGCCTTGGCGCGACGATGAGGGCGGCGGCGAAAAGCCCCTCGATCATCAATGTGCTGCGCGATCCCTTTGCGCTGGCGCCGGGCTTTGACGGGCCGGACCAGCCATCCGGCATGATCCCCAAATACGAGAAGGACATCGACAAATGGGCCGCGCCGTTCGTCATGGCGCCGATCAATACGAAGAACGTGCACCGCACCAACTTCCTGCTGGGCCACCCCTATGGCACCGACTTCAAGTATGACGAGATGGTGCTGACCAGTCCGGGCGAGGCAGGCAAGAAGATGGCCGAGGCCGCCGCCGAGATGATGAAGAACCCGTTCGGCGCAAAGCCGCCCAAGCCGGGTGAAGGCCCGACGAAGGAAGAGCGCGAAACCGGGCTCTACGACGTGCTGTTCATCGCCCATGCGCCCGATGGCGGCGAAGACACGCTGCACTTCGGGGTGAAGGGCAAATACGATCCGGGCTATGGTTCGACCAGCCGGATGCTGAGCGAAACGGGCATCGCGCTGCTGGCGTCAAAGGCGGAAGGCGGCGTGGGGACGCCGGGCTCGTTCCTTGGCGAAGCGCTGGTGGAACGCTTGCAGGAACACGCCGAGATCAGCTTTGCGGTGGAAGACTGATTGACCGATGTGGCGAGCCCCCGCCTGTCAATCAGGACGGGGGCTCGCCGAGGGTCAGAAGCTGATGCGGACGCTGCCGCGGATGTTGCGACCCGGCAGTGGGACGAAGTCCTTGGTGAAGCTGGAGTGGCGACGCCCCTCCTGATCGAACAGGTTCTCGCCCGCGATCTGGAACACGACGTTGCGGTTTGACGGCAGCGGGCGCCAGGACAGGTAGAGGTTGACGAAGGTGAAGGCGTCGGTCTCGGTCTCGAACTCGGCGACGTCGTTCTGTTCGCCGAAGTACTGCACTTCGCCGCGCAGTTCGAAGTCGCCATACTCCGCCTCCAGCGCGCCCAGCAGGCTGAGCGGCGGGATACGCGGGACGTTGGTGTCGTCGGACAGCGTGGCGTCGACATAGGAAGCGCGCAGGTCCGCATCGAGCGACCAGTCGCCATTGTCGATCAGTGGCAGCTTGACGTCGGCTTCGAAGCCGAAGAACTGGGCGTCGTTCTGGAGGTAGACGAACACCGGCAGTTCGTCCTCTTCCATGCCCGTAGGGCTGAGATAGATGAAGTCGTCGAACGACTGGTAGTAGACGGAGGCGCCAAAGCTGATTGCGCCAATGTCCCCGCGCACGAAGGTCTCAAGACCCCATGCGCTTTCGGTGTTCAGATCGGGATTGCCGATCTCGAACGCCTGCGTGGCGATGTGCGGACCGTTGGCGAACAGTTCCTCGCCGGCGGGTGCGCGCTCGGAACGGGAAAGGGTCAAACCCGCCCGGACTCCGCCTTCGCTGGCGACAACTGCGGAAAGGGCACCGGATAACAGGCCGAAGTTGCGGTCGAGACCTAGCGGCTGCGATTCCACATCGACCGCTTCATAACGCGCGGCAGCTTCGATCTGGAGCCCGTCCAGATCGACTTCCTGAGCGGTGAAAAGCGAGAACTGCGTGGTTTCATTGGGCGCAACAAAAGCCTCTTCACCCACGGCGGAAAATTCGCGGTTCTTGAACTGCACCCCGATGATGCCGCCACTGCTCTGAAGCAGCTCGGCCCGCGCTTCGATGGTTTCAGTGTCAAACACAGTGCCGACTTCAGGGCCTTCGAATTCGGTGTGGGTGTAATCCGAATACCCCCCGCGCAGCTTCAGGCGTGAGAAGAAGCCTTCGCCAAGATAGATGTCACCGCGAAGATCGATACGCAGCTGTTCAAGGCCGATGGTGACGATTTCCTCACCCTCTTCCTCGGCACCTTCATCTTCCTCCTCACCTTCTTCACCGTGATGGTGTTCAGCGCCGGGGCGGCCGACAAGGCCGTAGTCGGTCTCGTAATACCCGACCGACGCACCGAAGCTGGATTCGCCAAGGATCACGCCAAGACCGGCGTTTGCAGTCCATGTCTGAGTGCCGCTGTTCGGGATGAAGCCGCGCTGATCTGCTGCCTCGCGGAATTCTTCGGCTTCTTCAAACTCGCCCTCAGCTTCCTCCTCGGCGGCTTCGGCGAGCAGTTCGGCCCGGAAATCGTCGGTGAGCTGGAAACCCGGAATTTCGACATTGTCCGTCTCACGGAAGCTGCCGTCGACATGCAGCACGAAGATTTCGCCCAGCGGAACGTCGATCGAGGCGCCGCCGCTGCGCAGGTTCGATGCAGTGTCGAAGGCGGTAAGCGCCTCGACGTGAATGCCGTCTTCGGGAATTGCGATCGGAATGCGACGGTCGATCACGTTAACAACGCCGCCGATCGCTTGGCTACCGAACAGCAAAGCGCCCGGTCCGCGCAGCACTTCGATGCGCTCGACAGTCAGCGGATCAATCGTGGTCGCGTGGTCAGCCGACGTGTTGCCCACGTCGGCGGTACCAAGACCGTCAATCAGGATGCGGACACGCTCCCCGTCGAAGCCGCGCAGGATCGGACGCGATGCACCCGGAGAGAAGCTCGTTGCCGATACGCCGGGCACCTTGATCAGGAGATCGCCGAGCTGGCCGCTGAGATCCCGCTGGATTTCAGCGAGGCCGATTACATCCTGCCCGCCAATGAAATCGAGTTCCCGCAAGCCTTCGGCTGCCACGATGATGTTACCGCGGTAGTGCGGATCGTCTTCGCGGTCCTCATTTGACGCTTCACGTGCTTGCGACTGGTCGTCCTGTTCGCTTGCCTCAGCAGCTTCCGAAGAAGTGGTAGCAAGGGCGGGGGCTGCACCAAAGGCAAAGGTCAGTGCGGTTGCGAGGGCGAGGGTTGAACTGAACGGCTTCATCGAAATCCTCAATCATGCTCAAGAAGGGGGGTGTCGCCATGTGATAACATCACATGAGACAAGATATCACGCACCTAGTGTCCAGACTTCAAAGTGCAACCGGAAAATTGAAGGGGGCGGCAAATCACCCTCTGCTGAGGGCAATCACACACCTTATGCGGCAAATCCGCAACAGTGAGTGAATTGAGTGGCCGCTAGAGCCAGCGTCTCACGCTTTGCTTGTACTCACGGTATTCTTCACCGAATTTCGCCTCAAGCAGCGCCTCTTCTGGCTTGATCTGGAATGCGGTGATGTATGCGATGAACAAGCCTAGGATCGCGATGTTGATCGGCGAAGCCAACAGCAGCGCGATCCCTGTGAGGATCAGCAGCATGCCAAGATACATGGGATTACGGGTGAAACGATAAAACCCGCCCGTTACAAGGCTCGACGCCTTTTCCGGCGCAAGCGGAGTGACGGTGGTGCGGGCCTTTAGGAAGGCGGCGACCGAGACGAGATCAATCGCGAGGCCTGCGCCAATCAAGAGCAACGCCCATATCCATTGCAGCGGGATGCTCACCCGCAGCTCGGGCCAAAGCTCCGCCACGCCCCACATCAGGCCGGCACAGCAAAGAGCAACCAAAGGTGGAGGCACGCGGGTTTTCAGCATTATCCGTCAAACTCCCAGCCAGAACCGGATAATCATAGCGACAATGCCGAGAACAGCCACGCTGGCAAGCCATATGCCCGCCATCCATGCAAGCCGCTGCCACAGCGGCGGGGGAGGATCAGGCGGCTGCAACATCAATGATACCCCTCTTCACCAACCTTGCCGCGAAACACCCAATAGGTCCACGCGGTGTATCCGACAATCAGCGGAAGGGTCAGGGCGACGCCGATCAGCATGAAGACCTGGCTTTTCGCGGGCGCGGCGGCATCCCAAATGGTGAGTCCGGGCGGAACCACATAGGGCCACATGGTGACGCCCAGACCCGCCATGCCAAAGAAGAACAGCGCGATGGCGAGCCAGAACGGCTTGCTGTTGCGTTCCTTGAGGATCGATCGCACCAGCGATATCGCGACGATCGCGGTGATGATCGGAACTGGCGCGGCGAAATAGATTTCAGGGGCGGTCAACCAGCGGGCGGCGTATTCGGCATTAAGGGTGATGTTGTAGAGGCTGACAGCCCCCATCAACATGATCGTTGCGACAGCGGCGCGCACAGCCAGCCACCGCGCGTGGTTCTGAACCCCGCCATCCAGCTTCCAGATCAGCCATGTGCTTCCCAGCAAGGCATAGCCTGCGACCGTACCGAGGCCGGTGAGCATGGTGTAGGGGGTAAGCCAGTCCCACCAGCTTCCGGCATAGGCGCGGTCAACAACTTCGATACCTTGCAGCAAAGCGCCCAAAGTCATGCCTTGCGCCATGGCTGCAACCAGCGAACCGCCAAAAAACGCGGCATCCCAGAAAGCGCGATGCGCTGGATCACGCCAGCGGTATTCGAACGCAACGCCTCGGAAGACGAGGCCCAGAAGCATGGCGATTATCAGCGGATAGGTTGCCGGAAGCACCACGGCGTAGGCGAGTGGAAATGCCGCGAACAAGCCGCCCCCGCCCAACACCAGCCAGGTCTCGTTCCCGTCCCACACCGGCGCGATGGAGTTCATCGCGCGATTGCGCCCCTGCCCTACGCGCAAGGTCGGAAACAGGATACCGATACCGAGATCGAAGCCGTCCATCACCACATAGGCGAAGACCGCGAAGGCTATGATGAAGGCCCAGATGACTGTCAGGTCCATCAGTTGGTCTCCCTTGCATCGGTGCTGGTGGCGGGCAGCGGAGCGCCTCCGCTTGCCCCCTGCATAAGGCCGGGCGTTATCCCGGCGGTGCGGATAGGGCCGGTGTCGCCACGCTTTGCACCCAGCTCTCCGGCGTGGGGCACCTTGCCCATCAATTGCAGGATGTACCACACGCCGATCCCGAAGACCGTGAAATAGACGATGACGAAAGCCAGCAACGAGGCGGCGACGGCGGGCGCATCCAGCGGGCTGGCGGCATCGGCAGTGCGCAGCAGGCCATTGATCACATAGGGCTGACGGCCGACCTCGGTAGTGATCCATCCTGCGAGGACCGCAATGAAACCGCTGGGCGCCATCAGCACCGCCGCACGGTGCAGACAGGGCGCATCATACAGCCGCCCGCGAAAACGCGCATAGAGGCTCCAGAGGCCGATCCCGAGCATGGCAAATCCGATGCCGACCATGATCCGAAAGGCCCAGAAAACCATCCCGACGGGAGGCTCTTCATCATCGGGAATGGTATCGAGCCCGGCCAGAGGAGCATCCGGATCGTGCTTGAGGATCAGCGAAGATGCCTTGGGAATCTCGATCGCATAACGCACCGTCTTGGCTTCGCTATCGGGAATCCCGAACAGGATCAGCGGCGCACCATCCGGGTGGCTCTGGTAATGCCCTTCCATCGCCATGACTTTGGCGGGTTGATGCTCCAGCGTGTTGAGCCCGTGCAGGTCGCCGGCGAAAATCTGCAACGGGGTCACCAGCGCAGCCATCCACATCGCCATGGAAAACATCTTGCTGGCGTGGGCATTGGCGCGGTCCTTGAGCAGGTGATACGCGCCGACACCTCCGACAACGAAAGCGGTGGTTAGATAGGCCGCCATCACCGTATGGACGAGGCGATAGGGGAAGCTGGGGTTGAAGATGATGTCCCACCAGCTTTCACCGGGAAGGAACTGGCCGTTCTCGCCCATCACATGCCCCACAGGGGTCTGCATCCAGCTGTTGACTGAAAGGATCCAGAAGGCCGAAATGAAAGTGCCGATTGCCACCATCAGAGTGGCGGTGAAGTGCAGTTTCTTGCCGACTTTCTCCATCCCGAACAGCATCACGCCGAGGAACCCGGCTTCGAGGAAAAAGGCGGTAAGCACTTCATAGGCCATCAACGGCCCGATCACCGGCCCTGCCACATCCGAGAAAACCGACCAGTTGGTGCCGAACTGGTAGGACATGACGATTCCGGACACGACTCCCATGGCAAAGGCGATGGCGAAGATCTTCAGCCAGTATTTGAACAGGTCGAGGTAAACCTGCCTGCCGGTCTTCAGCCACAATCCCTCCAGCACCGCGAGATAGCTGGCCAGCCCGATCGAAAAGGCCGGGAAGAAGAAGTGGAAACTGACAGTGAAGGCGAACTGGATGCGGGCCAGTAACAGGGCGTCGAGTTGTTCGAACATGGCATTTCCCGATTGCGGGTGCAGACGTGATGAATGGCAGATACGGGATGGGCGCGTCTGCGATCAAGCAGACGCGCCCCCGCGACCCTCAGGCGACTTTTGTCGTTCGGAGGTAGGGCTTGATCGTCTTGAAGCCCTGCGGAAACATTTCCCTGGCCTTTTCGTCCGGGATCGAAGGCGGGATGATCACCTCGTCTCCGACTTTCCAGTTGGCAGGCGTGGCGATGGTGCAGCGATCGCTCAGTTGGAGACTGTCGATGACGCGCAGGATTTCGTCGAAGTTGCGCCCCACACTCATGGGATAGGTCATCACGAGCCGGATCTTCTTCGCCGGATCGATGATGAATACCGAACGCACGGCGGCGGTTTCCGACTGGTCCGGGTGGATCATGCCGTAAAGCCGGGCGATCTCCAGATCCGGGTCGGCGACAATCGGGAAGGACAGCGTGACGCCCTGCGTTTCGTCCACGTCCTTGACCCATTCGAGGTGCTCTTCGACGGTATCGGTCGACAGGCCGAGCGGCTTGACGTTCCGCTTTTCGAACTCGGCGGCAAGCTTGGCGGTCATGCCCATTTCGGTGGTGCAGACCGGGGTGAAATCGGCCGGATGGCTGAAGAAGAACACCCAACTGTCACCAGCCCAGTCGTGAAGATTGATCTCGCCGGTGGTGGTGGCGACGGTGAAGTTCGGGGCGATATCGCCGATATGCAAGCTCATGATGATTGCTCCTTGATTGGATGCCCCGGTTCCTAGACCCCGGCACACACTTTAGCCAATTCAATTACGCACATACATTAATCGAATTTATAAAGTCACACGCAAATGGCGCAATTTGGCCTGAAAGAGGCGAAATTCAGGATTTCAGTTACAGATTATTTTATATTGAACTGCAGATTCGCTCAGATCAGCCCGCGAGCTAGGTACTGGTCGTGCGGTTCGGGCGGGGTGCCATCGTCTGCAACTAGGCTGTCGAACGCCTTCGACTGGGAGAGGTAAACCTGCCCGTTGAGCTCGTCGATGAAATGCGAGCGCTTAAGCCGGTCCATCACCGGCCCTTTTACCTCCGACAGGTGCAGACCAACCTTTGCATCACCCAGGCGGTGATTGATTGCCTCCAGACTTTCCAGGCCGGATGCGTCCACTTCGTTCACCGCGCTGCACATCAGGATGACGTGCCGTACAGCCGGGCGGTCCGCGACCTGTTCCAGAACATATTCCTCAAGCCAGCGTGCATTGAGATAGGTCAGCGCCTCGTCGATCCGGATCGAGAGGATATGCGGCACGGTAAAGACCTTGTGCCGATCGACATTCCGGAAATGCTCGGTTTCAGGCACGCGTCCGACAATCGCAGCGTGGGGACGACTGGCGCGCCAGAGATAGAGCAACAGCCCCACGATCACACCCGCGATCACGCCCAGTTCCACTCCGGCCAGCAAGGTGATCGCAATGGTGGCGGCATGCGCTGCAAAATCGGCCTTGGAATAGTGCCACAATCGCTGCGGCGTGCGCAGATCGACAAGGCTCAGCACGGCGACAATGATAGTCGCGGCCAGCGTTGCGATCGGCAGGCTGTAAAGCAGCGGTGTCAGGAACAGCGTCGCCAGAGCAATACCGACGGCCGTGAAAGCACCTGCGGCGGGGGTTTGCGCTCCGGCATCGAAGTTCACTGCTGATCGGGCGAACCCGCCGGTAACCGGATAACCGCCCGAAAAGGCTGATGCGATGTTCGACGCGCCCAGGCCAATCAGTTCCTGATCCGGCGAAATCCGCTGCCGCCGCTTCGCCGCCAACGTTTGCGCTACCGAAACGCTTTCAACGAAGCCGATGATCGAAATCAGGAGGGCGGGAACCCACAATTTTTCTATCAAGGCAAGATCAGTCGATGGCAGCGCAAAAGGCGGAAGCCCTTGAGGGATCGATCCGGTGATGGCGACACCTGCCGCTTCCAGATCAAAGAAGATCACCGCCATGATCGAAAGCGCTACCGCCACGACCGGCCCTGCTTTGGCAGTCATTTCCGCCGCCCGGACAGGCATGCCCAGCGACTGCAATGCCGGCTTTGCCCCTTTCCGGACCCAGAACAGGAAAGCCATCGCCGGAATCCCGATCGCAATAGTAGTCAAGTTGATGTCCCCGATGACAGACGCCAGCGCACCGATCATTTCCGGCCAGTTGTCGCCCCCCGCCTTGACCCCGACGATATGCTTGATCTGGCTCGTCGCGATCAGGATGCCGCTGGCCGTTATGAAGCCGCTGATCACCGGATGCGACAGCAGGTTCGCGAGGAAACCGGCTCGCATCAGGCCGAGTATCGCCAGCATCACACCAGACAGGAACGCGAGCGTGATCGCTGCTTCGAGATATTCCGCAGTACCCTGCCCGGCCACGGCCCCGGCCGCACTCGCCGTCATAAGCGAAATCACCGCAACCGGGCCGACTGCCAGCGTGCGCGATGTGCCGAATACGGCATAGAGCATCAGGGGCAGGATGGAGGCGTAAAGCCCGACCACGGGTGGCAATCCCGCCAGCAAGGCATAGGCCAGGCTTTGCGGGATGAGCATGATGGTGACGATCACCGCCGCCATCAGATCGCTGGTCAGAATATCCCGATTGTAGCTGCGACCCCATTCGAGGATCGGGAAATAGCGCTTGAGCATGAATCGATGTCTTTCTCGATTATCGGGTGTGAACCCTAACGCGCCTCGGCCCTATTGCGCGATCAATCCCCCGGGACCAGCCAGCCACTCCCTGCCCTTCAGCATCCCGTTCCAGTAGATCCACGGCAGCGCATCGGCCTTCAGCATCCATGAAAGCCGCTGCGGCTTGGTGCCGTCAACCAGCCAGGTCGGAAAGCTGGGTGCAAGCTTGCCGCCATAGCCGAATTCGGCAAGCACGATCTTGCCGCGCTCCACCGTTAGCGGGCAGGAGCCATAGCCGTCATATCCTGCGCGCGGATTGTGCCCTTCCAGTTCCTGCAACACATTCACCGCGACCACCGGCGCCTGCTTGCGCGCCGCCGCTGCGGTCTTTGCATTAGGGGTGTTGGCTCCGTCTCCCAGACCGAAAACATTGGTGTGGCGCACATGCTGCAAGGTATGGTGATCGACATCGGTGAAGCCGGTGTCCGCCGCGAGCGGACTGTCGGCAAGAAACTGCGGAGCGACTTGCGGGGGGACGACATGGAGCATGTCGAACTCGCGAGCGACTTCGCCCTCTGCCGTTTTGAAAACCGCCTTTTGCGCGGGACCGTCGACTGCGACCAGATCGTTGCCGAGGTTCAGAGCGATATCATATTTCTCGATGTAGCTCATCAGCGCGGGCACATAGTCGGCAACCCCGAACAGGACACCGCCCGCGTTGCAAAACCCGACTTCGACCTGATCCAGCACGCCGCGTCGCAACCAGTGATCACAGGCGAGATACATCGCCTTTTGCGGGGCGCCCGCACACTTGATCGGCATGGGTGGCTGCGTGAACAACGCCTTGCCAGCCCGCATCCGTTCGACCAGTTCCCATGTGTAAGGCGCGAGATCGTAACGATAGTTCGAAGTAACCCCGTTTCGGCCCAGCGTTTCTTCCAGACCCGCGATCTTCTCCCAAGCAAGCCGGATGCCCGGAGCGACGACTAGCACTTCGTAGCCCAGCTTCGATCCGTCGCTCAGGGTGACTTCATTGTTGTCGGGCGTGAAGGCTGTGACACCCTGCCTGATCCAGGTCACACCTTTGGGCATTACGCTGGCCATGGGACGAACGGTAACCTTGGGGTCAAAGATGCCTCCCCCCACCATCGTCCAGCCCGGTTGATAGGCATGCGTGTCGCTTGGCTCGATGATCGCGATGTCGAGCCCTTTCCGGCGCGCAAGCAATGATGCGGCGGTAGCAATGCCCGCAGCGCCGCCACCAACAATGACGACCTTATGTGAAATGGACATCCTCTGATTCCCGTGCTGCTAGTTCAGTGTTTCGCGCAAGTTGCCGAGATCGTAGCCAGCTATCTCGGCTCGCTCGATCCGCTCGGAAACTGCTAGGTCATTAGGGTTGGCGAGCATTTCGAGGGTGATCGAACGTGTCCCGGTCCGGCAATAGGCGAGCACAGGGCCATCGGTGCCTTTTCGAATGGCGGCGAAGGCCGCTATTGCAGGAGGGGGAAAGGCGCCGCCGCTTACCGGAATGTGATGGAACGCGAGCCCTGCAGCTTGCGCCGCCTCGCGCATTTCGGCGACGGCGGGCTGGCTATCTTCCTCACCATCAGGGCGATTACAGATGATTGCGGCAAAACCCTGTTTAGCGGCTGTTTCACAGTCGCCGGGCTGCAATTGCGCCGACACCGCGAAGCCTGAATAGACCGGCTTGACCTCCATCAGCCCTTCCCTTCGATTAGGCGAACGATCGCCGTTCCCGCGAACATGGCGACAACGAAGATGGCCGCCGATGCCGGGTCGATAACCAGTGCGGCAAAGCCCGGGCCGGGGCACAGACCCGCAATCCCCCAGCCAATGCCGAACAGTGCAGAACCACCGATCAGGCGCGGGGTCAGGTCGCTGCGATCAGGCAGCGAAAACCCTTCGGCAAAGAGGGGGCGCATCATGCGCGACTGCACCTGCCAGGCGACCACCATCACCAGCACCGCTCCGCCCATGACGAAGGCAAGCGTCGGATCCCACGCGCCGAAAAGGTCGAGAAAACCCCGCACCCGGGCCGGATCGGTCATTCCGCCCAACGCAAGCCCCGCTCCGAATACGATGCCCGAAAGCGCGGGCACGATCACACGGTTCATCATGGCAAGACCTCCAGCCCGAGGGCATTCATGGCTGCCACCGTGGCAAAGCCCGTCGCCATGAAAGTGAGCGTGGCGACGATAGAGCGTTGCGAAAACCGGCTCATGCCGCACACGCCGTGGCCGCTGGTGCAACCGCTGCCAAGCCTTGTTCCTATGCCGACTGCAAGCCCGGCAATCACGAGGAAGATCGGCGATGCAAACTTCGCGCTCATTCCGCCCTGAAGCGCGCTGACAATCAGCGCGCCAACTGGCAGGCCAAGAACAAACAGCCATGCCGAAATGCGGGGCAGACTGCTTTCGCTCAGCCCAACGGCGCGCGCAGCGATGCCGGAGACGCCAGCAATCCGCCCTGCCCCCAACAGCATCAGTGCGGCGGCAAGACCGATCAGGATCCCGCCACCCAACCCCGCCAAGGGCGCTGCGTCTGGAAAGCCGGGCAGCATCATACCGCGTTCACCGGCAGCTTGAGATAAGTCACCCCATTATCGTCCGCGGGCGGCATGTGGCCGGCCCGCATGTTGACCTGCACCGAAGGCAGGATCAGGCGCGGCATGTCGAGGGTCGCGTCGCGCGCTTCGCGCATGGCGACAAATTCGTCTTCGGTAATGCCGTCATGGGCATGGATGTTGCCGGCGCGTTCGGCGGCGACCGTGGTCTCCCAGACATACTCCTCGCGGCCAGCGGGCAGGTAGTCATGGCACATGAACAGGCGAGTTTCTGGCGGGAGCGCAAGCACCCGGCGCAGCGAGCGGAACAATTGCCGCGCGTCACCGCCAGGAAAATCAGCCCGCGCCGTGCCATAGTCAGGCATGAACATCGTATCTCCCACGAACACGGCATCGCCAATCACATAAGCGATGCATGCGGGTGTGTGGCCGGGGACGTGCAGCACAACAACCGGCAGATTGCCGATGTTGAAGGTGTCGCCATCTGAAAAGAGGTGGTCGAACTGCGAGCCGTCCAGCTCAAATTCTGTGCCAGCGTTGAAGAGCTTTCCAAACACGCCCTGCACAACCTTGATGCGCTCCCCGATTGCGATCTTGCCGCCCAGCTTTTGCTGCAGGTAAGGCGCCGCAGACAGGTGATCGGCGTGCGCATGGGTCTCAAGCAGCCATTTCACTTGCAATTTTTTCGAAGTGACAAAATCGATAACGGCGTCGGCAGAGGTGGTGGAAGTGCGTCCGGAGTTCGGCGCAAAATCCAGAACCGAGTCGATAATCGCCGCCTCTCCGGTGGAGGGGTCACTGACGACATAGGTTACCGTGAATGTGTCAGGATCAAAGAAGCCCTTGATTTCCGGCCGTGAGGCATCGCCGTTCAACACGGATTGCACCTGTGCGGCGGCAGCGAGCAGAGTGCCATCGCTCTTATCCACTGACATTCTCCTTGACTTACATAAAGTGTGTATATGTATTGCAATTGAGGCTGTCAAGCGCTAGAGGCAGATCATGACACACGAAACCGCTCAGCCGCCCTGCGCCGGCCTTCGCATTGGTGACACTGCCCCCGAATTCGAGGCGCGCAGCACCATGGGGCCGGTAAGACTTTCCGACTTCAGCGGGCGCTGGCTGATACTATTTTCCCATCCGGCCGATTTCACGCCTGTTTGCACCACCGAATTTGTCGAGCTCGCCCGCGCCGCCAGCGATTTCGAGAAGCGCGACTGCGCGCTCATGGCGCTATCTGTCGACAGCCTGTTCGCCCATTTTGCATGGCTGCGCATAATTAGGGACCGGTTTGACGTGGAGGTCCGGTTTCCGATCGTCGAAGACCCGACGCTGGTGATCGGCCGCGCCTATGGCATGGTCGCTCCGCAGGACAATGACAGCGCCACGGTGCGCACCACCTTCTTCATTGATCCGTCGGGCACGATCCGGGCAATGACCTGCTATCCGGCGAACCTCGGACGCTCGATCCCCGAAATGCTGCGGATGATTGATGGCTTGCAGGCAATCGACAACCAGAACGGGCTGGCCCCCGCAAATTGGCAGGCAGGCGATCCGCTGCTCAGCTCGCCCAGCCAGAACATCGACGACGTCTATAACGCCGGCAATGCATCTGATTGGTTCATGAAGCCCGCCGCAAAGGGTGATGCGACATGACCGACGACGCACTTATTGAAGCGCTGAAGGCGCTGGCCCATCCCCTACGATTTCAAATCCTCGAAGCCTTGCATTCCGGCGAGTTGAACGTTGGCGAGATCGAGCAGCGCTGTGACATCGGCCAACCGGCTCTTTCCCAGCAACTCGGGGTCTTGAGGAGGGCCGGACTGGTAGAGACGCGGAAGAGCGCGAAGCTGGTATTCTACAGCCGCAACCAGCAGCGTCTGGCGGAACTGGGCGCCTTGGTCGGAGGTTTCGATCCTGACAATCTTGCGCCTGCCGACGGCAAAACCGAAACCAAGCGCACTGCAGCGCCGGGTGTAGCCAACTTCGCACGCATGGGGTGATCGCGCAAACGGATGCAGCACCGCATTGGCGGTTTTCGTGATCAGGTTCCGAAAGAAAATGGAGCGGGCGAGGCGATTCGAACGCCCGACCCCAACCTTGGCAAGGTTGTGCTCTACCCCTGAGCTACGCCCGCTCACTGACGCCACACAGGACCGCGTCAAACGCAAGTCTCTGCCGGGGAGGCGGCGCGATTAGCAGCGACTCACATGCCCTGCAAGAGTAAAATGCACCTGAATTTTCGCGAACATCGCGAACCGACACTAGCCAGCACTCCACGCAAGGTTCACAAGCGCAAAAAAGGCCCCACATTGGGGCCGACACGTAATCCGAACCAACCAGCAGGAGTTTTCCCTTGGCCAGCATGGGTCTGAACATCGAAGAGCAGAAGGCAGTCGAACGGTTCCGCAAGAATGTCGTCGAGCCGTCGCAGACGAAGCTGGTGATACTCGATTTCTGGGCCGAATGGTGCGGCCCGTGCAAGCAGTTGACCCCTGTGCTCGAAAAGGTCGCCGCCGAATATGCGGACAAGGGCGTGGTGCTCGCCAAGATCAATGTCGACGAAGAGCAGTTCATCGCCAGCCAGTTTCAGGTTCGCTCGATCCCGACGGTCTATGCGATGTTCCAAGGGCAGCCGGTAGCCGACATCAGCAGCGCGCGCACAGAAAGCCAGCTTAAGCAGATGCTTGAACAATTGCTCTCGCAACTGCCGGTGCAGCCTGGTGCAGCCGGCGACGAAAGCGCACCGCAGGGTCCCTCGCCAGAAGAGCTAGTGCAATTCGTTGCGATGGGCGAGGCCGCCCTGACCGAAGGCGATGCCCAGCGCGCGGCGAGCATTTTTGCTCAGGTCACGGAATTTGCCGGAGACAACGCACCGGCCCATGCCGGGCTTGTGCGCGCACTGATCGCCATGGGTCAGGTTGAAGAGGCCAAGCAGGTTCTCGCCGCGATGGAAACCGATCCCAGGCTGGCCAGCGACCCCGCAATGGCCGCGGCGAAGAGCGCTGTCGAGCTTGCGGGCACCCAGGTTGACGATGGCGAGCTTGCCCGACTGCGCGAGGCAGCCGGTGCCGCGCCAGATGACATGGAGGCGCAATTCGCCTTCGCGGAGGCTGCCTTTGCAAGCGGCGCGCGCGACGATGCGGCTAATACGCTGCTGGCGATGATCGAAAAGGATCGCGAATGGAACGATGGGGCCGCCCGCGCGAAACTGCTTCAGATATTCGAGGCGACCGGGCTTGAAGACGAATGGGTGGTAGCAACCCGTCGCCGCCTGTCAAAGATCCTGTTCGGATGATCCCGTCCTGATGGCCACGCGACTTTCCATCTTTCCTCTGACGGGCGCCGTGCTGTTCCCGGGCCTGCAGCTGCCGCTCCACATCTTCGAGCCGCGGTATCGCGCGCTGGTGGGCGATGCTCTGGTGCGTGATCGAAAGATCGCGATGATCCAGCCACAACGCCCGGTTGAAGGCGCCCCCCTCTACACGATCGGGTGCGTCGGACGCATCGGCGAGGTCGAAGCAATGGAGGACGGTCGCTACAATCTCATCCTTGAGGGCGTGTCGCGGTTCCGCATGCTGGCAGAACTCGATGTGACGACCGCGTTCCGCCAGATCGAAGCGGAACTGATCCAAGACGATCCGGATGAGACGCTGACCCATGCCCAGCGCGGTGGGTTCGAGCGCGAGGCACGCGAATTCGCCGCAAGCCAGGGCTACAGCGTCGATTGGGATTCGGTTCAGCGGCTTGACGACCAGTCATTGATCAACGGCGTCTCGCAAATCGCCCCATTCGATGCAGCTTCGAAACAGGCATTACTTGAGGCACCGACGCTAAGCACCCGCTGCGAATTGCTGGTCCAGTTGATGCAATTCTATGGGCGAGGCGACGGCAGCGAAGAGATCATGACGCTGCAATAATCAGAGGGCGGCTTTACAGCCCAAAGCTGCCCTTTAGCCCGTCAATCACATATTGCGCGGCCAGCGCCGCCAGCAACACGCCGAGCAAGCGGGTGATCACCGCTTCGACCTTGTCACCCAGCAGCCGAATCAGCGGTCCCGCAGCAACGAGAGCGATCGCCGTAATCGCGAGTACGAGACCGAGCGCGGCGAACACCTCGACGGTTTCAGCCGGCGATTCCGCTTCATTCATCAGTAGCATGATGGCCGCAATCGCACCCGGTCCGGCCAGCATCGGCATGGCCATCGGAAAGACCGACACGTCTTCGATCTCTGGATCATGCGCGACCTTGTCGGCACGCTCGGTGCGGCGCTGCGTGCGCTTTTCGAACACCATTTCAAACGCAATCCAGAACAGCATGAAACCGCCCGCGATGCGGAAACTGTCGAGCTCGATATGCAGGGCGCTGAGCAAGGTTTCGCCGAAGAACGCGAAAATCAGCAGGATGACCGCCGCGATTGCCGTGGCGCGCAGCGCCATATTGCGCGCCTGCGCCGTGCTCGCATTCTTCGTCAACCCGGCATAGATCGGCGCACAACCCGGCGGGTCGATCACGACGAACAGGGTGACGAGGGCAGAGACGAAGAGTTCAGGCAGCATCGCCGCCCCTGATCACCCTTCGCCCGGCGATGCAAGACTTTCTTCGATCGCGGTGAGCCATTGGCCTTGGTAGAAGTATTCGGCTGCAACGAATTTGGTGCCACCTTCGCGATGTTCCCAGCGCCAGCGGAGTGTTCCGTCCTTTGACAGAACCGCATTGGCCGCGCCGTCTTCGCCAATGGGAATGGCAGGGGGCGGGGGGATCGGAACCCCGGCGCGCGGGCACGTGGCGACCAGGCCCTGAATCGAATCGATCGCGGTGACAACAATGTCGCCATCCGCAACTTCGGCGCGTGGCGGAGGTTGCGGGACGTCCGGGCCACCAACGTCATAGGCCCATTTGTATGCCCCGTCAGGCTGGCGCTCCCATACAGTCACGTAATTTCCGACGATCCCTTCGGGCGTGACAAAGCGCCCTTGGCTGACCGCGGTTGCGCCGTCGCAACTCATCACGACAATGCGCGCACCCCATTGCACAGGTTCCGCCGGATCAGTCTGCGCTGGCAGCCAGGTGCCTGCGTCAATCACTCCGTTCGTGCCGTGGATCACCGCGCCGGGTGCAGCGAACTGCTGGAACGCGGTCCATTGTCCTTGCTCGCGCGCGGCACGGGCAAAGGCGACTTCAGCGGCGACAATCGTGCTCGGCTGAGCTTCGCCCGGAGCATTTGCCAGAACGCGGTTGATGATCTGGTTGGAAGGGCCCTGCACCCGCGGCCCGCCGCAAGCGGAAATGGCGCCGGCAAGAGCGGCAAGCGCGATTGCGGCCCGCGCTTTCCTCACAGCCCCTCCGGCACTGCGAGGCCTGCATTGCGATAAGCGGCGACAAGCGTGTTGCGCAGCAGCACCGCAATCGTCATCGGCCCGACCCCGCCCGGTACCGGGGTGATCGCACCTGCAACCTCGCTCGCTTCGTCAAAGGCGACATCGCCGACAAGGCGGCCCTTTTCGCTGCCCGGTTCAGGGGCCAGACGGTTGATGCCCACATCGATCACGGTCGCGCCTTCCTTAAGCCAGTCCTTGCGGATCATCTCTGGCCTTCCGACTGCCGCAACCACGATGTCCGCACGCTTAACGACCCCTGCCAGATCCTTGGTGCGGCTGTGAGCGATGGTGACGGTGGCGTTCGCGTCGAGCAGCAACTGCGCCATCGGCTTGCCAACGATGTTCGAGCGACCGATCACCACGGCTTCTAGTCCGGACAGATCGCCCAGACGATCCGTCAGAAGCATCATGCAGCCCAGCGGCGTGCAGGGAACAAACCCCGATTGACCGACGCTAAGCCGCCCGGCGTTGATGACGTGGAAACCGTCCACGTCCTTGTCCGGGCTGATCGCGGCGATGATGCTCTGTTCGTCGAGGTGACCGGGCAGCGGCAGCTGCACAAGGATGCCGTCCACCGCTTCATCCCGGTTGAGCTGTTCCACCAGCGCCAGAAGCTCTTCCGAGCTGGCATCGGCAGGCAGACGATGTTCGTAGCTGTTCATATGGGCGGCGACGGTCGCCTTGCCCTTGCTGCCGACATAGACCTGGCTGGCGGGATCATCGCCCACCAGCACCACCGCCAGCCCCGGCTTGCGCCCGGCAGCCTCTGCAAATTCCAGCGCCCGTTCGCCCACGCGCTCACGCAGGCGCGCGGCAAAGGCTTTTCCGTCGATGCGTGTCGCGCTCATCCCGGCCTCACGCAATGCTGAGCGCGAGGCGGTAAATCGCGACATCGAGAATGCGCAGGCCGAAAATCAGCACGATCGGCGAAAAGTCGATGGCGCCGGTATCGGGCATGATCCGCTGGATCGGTCGCAGGACAGGCGCGAGCAGGTTACGGATCGAATCATAGAACGCCATCAGGAACTGGTTGGTCGGGCTCACCACGTTGAAGGCGAACAGCAGGCTGATGACGAACTGGATGATGATCAGCATGATCAGCAGGCTGGTGAGCATGCTGACGATGTCGGAAATCAGAAAAAGGCCTTGCATGTGTGTTCCCGTGGCTAGAGCGTATTATCAACCTAATACGCCTTGGCAGTGCGTCAACCCGACTGGTTCAGGCCGCGCCCTTATCAAGACGCGTTCTTGCGCACCAGAGTTCCCGCACCGCGCGCGGTAAAGAATTCAAGCAGCATTGCGTGCGGCACCCGTCCGTCGAGAACCACTGCCGCCTCGCAGCCGGATTCGACCGCCGAAACGCAGGTTTCAAGCTTTGGCACCATGCCGCCCTTGATCACGCCCTCTTCCTTGAGCCGGGCAATCGCCGTCGGATCGAGATCGGTCAGCAACTTGCCTTCGCCGTCGAGCACACCGGCAACGTCGGTCAGCAGGAACAGTCGCGCCGCGCCCAGTGCAGCGGCGATCGCGCCCGCCATGGTGTCGGCGTTGATATTGTAGGTCTCGCCATCCTCGCCGCCCGCGATCGGAGCGATGACGGGGATCATCCCGGCGGCAACTGCGGTGTCGATCACGCTCGTGTCCACAATCGCGGGTTCACCGACAAAGCCGAGATCAACGACGCTTTCGATCAGGCTTTCCGGATCCTTCGTGGTGCGCGTCACCTTGCGCGCGGTGACAAGTCCGCCATCCTTGCCGGACAGGCCCAGCGCCTTGCCACCGGCCTTGGACAGCCAGCCCACCAGTTCCTTGTTGATCGCACCCGAGAGCACCATTTCGGCAACCTTGGCGGTCGCTTCGTCGGTAACCCGCAATCCGTCGACAAAGGTGCTTTGCACACCAAGCTTGGCCAGCATCTCGCCGATCTGTGGACCGCCGCCATGCACCACCACCGGGTTGATGCCCACCGCCTTCAACAGCACGATATCCTCGGCAAAGTCGCGCGCGGCCTGTTTGTTGCCCATCGCGTGCCCGCCGTACTTCACCACAAAGGTGCGCCCGGCGTAACGCTGGAAATAAGGTAGGGCCTCGATCAGAACCTCGGCCTTGGACAGGTCGAGCGAGTGATCGGCAGGAGTGGAAGGGGCAGTCATTATCGGCGCGCCTTTCTAGCCGCTCTTTGATGGTCGCGCGCCGCTTAGCCGCTTCGCGGGCGCGAGGGAAGCGGTGACGAGGAAACGGCTCGCAACACTTTTCGCGCCATCCATGTAACCGAACGACTCGCCTGCGCGAAACAAAGGGTGTGCCGCGCAGGCCCAGGGCAGCGTCGCACGATCTAGTCTAGGAGGAAACACGATGAACACCACTCGCTTCAAGGGATCGATCGCTCTCGCCACCTTCGCCGGCCTTGCCGCCGCGTGTTCGGGCGGCGCCGAAGCCCCGACAAATGCCGAAGGCGCAACGGAAGTCGCCGCCACCGAAGCCGCTGCCAAGGAAAAGTGCTACGGCATCTCGCTCGCCGGCAAGAACGATTGCGCCGCCGGGCCAGGCACCAGCTGCGCCGGCACCAGCACTATCGACTATCAGGGCAACGCCTGGAAATACGTCGATGCAGGCAGCTGCGAAACGACTAAACGCCCCGATGGCAGCTTCGGATCGCTTAGCGAAACAGCCGACGTCTGATCAGCAGCCGCACGTGATTTCAGGGCCGTCCGGAGCGATCCGGGCGGCCTTTGTCATATGTGTCGATGACAGTGCCGCCGCAGTGGAGCGGCAGGGCGGCGACTGCTAGTCCTCGCTTCATGGCTCCACCGCGTTTCCGATCCCGGCTCAGGCGCAATCGCCCGCGCAAGGGCAGCCCGCTGGGCAATTGGTGGCTGGTGTGGCGAATGCCGGTGTTGCTCTTGATCGTCATGGCGGTCTGGTGGTTCGGATTTCGCCCGTTGTCTGACGATGCGGAATGGCAGACCGTCAATGATAGCTTTGCCTTGTGCGGCGCACGGGGCAGCAGCCAGCCGGGCTGTGTGGTGGACGGCGATACGCTCATCCTCGGTTTCGGGAGTGCGCAGCGGCGTATTCGCCTGACCGGTTTCGATGCTCCCGAACTGAACGGAGCTTGCCCGGCAGAGAGCCGCCGCGCGATCGAGGCGCGTGATGCGCTCCACCAGTGGCTAGGCGAAGGGCCATTCGAATGGGACGGAGGTGACGCGCCCCCACGCGACCAGTACGGGCGCGAATTGCGCGCGGTGCGGCGCACGATGGCGGACGGTTCGCGAGACTACCTCGCCGACACTATGATCGATCGCGGGCTGGCTGGCGGGACCGGTTGGGGCAGCAACGAGCCCGACTGGTGCGAGTAAGAGCTTGCCCCGAGGCGCGCCTTGCGTAGACTGATTGCTCCGTCAGGCATCACAGGGGATCTCGCCATGACCGAACCTACCACTCCCAATTCCGGTTTCGACCTCAACCAGCCGACCATCATCTCGCTGCTGTACCTCGGCAGCTTCATCACCGGCGTGTCCGGGCTTGTCGGCATTGTGCTGGCGCATGTGTGGCAGGGGGAGAACCGCGACAATTGGGCCGCGTCGCACTTCACCTATCTCATCCGCACATTCTGGATCGGCTTTCTCGCCAGCATCATCGCCAGCGCCCTGATGTTCGTCCTCATCGGCTTCCTGCTGTTCCCGGTCATCGCCATCTGGGTTGGCGTGCGCAGCGTGCTGAGCCTGCTCAAGGCGCAGAAGCAGGAACCCATGCCCGATCCGCAAACGCTCCTGTTCTGAAGCGTGATGAGAGTGACGCCTCGCCTCTGACGTCACTCTCAAGGATTGGCGAGGCATCCGGGATAGGGCTACCTCGCAAAGGCTTTCACGATCCGCCGCGCGGCCAGCGCGCCGCCGATCAGCGCGGCCACCCTGCGCCGCCCGCGCCGCCGTGAGCGGTGCAGGCTGACGACACCCGCCAGCGGAAGCGGAAGGGGCGATCGGCGTTTCAGTCTCATCTGTGTCTCTCCTTACGCCGGAACCGCGTCCAGCACCGGAGCAGTCCCGGCACCAAGCCGCACTTCGGCTTCCTCGATCACGACGGCGATTTCATCGAGCAGCGCCAACCGCTGCTTCTTCAGCCGCGCCAGATACAGGTCAGACGCGCTTTCCGCCTCGCATTCGAGCCGCCCTATCGCCCGGCCCAGCGCGTGATACCGCTCCGCCAGATTGCAGAACTGCACATCGGCCAGCTTGAGCAAGGTCAGCACCCGTGCATCGCGCGGGAATTCCTCGTGCAGTTCCTGCGGGCGGCGTGTTGCGGTTTGAACGGCGTGCATCGCGGTCTCCTTGATCGGCTTGATTCGACCATGCAGCCGCGCATCAGACCCGTCTTTGACGTGCGTCAATCGGCCCGCATCCGCCCCGTTTTCCCTACAGGCTGGAACAGGTGGAACACGGTCCAGAAGAAAAATCGCGATTGTGTCACCCTTTCCCGCACAGGCTGTCACCTTTCGCCGCGAAGTGTCACCCACCGACGGCAAAGTGTCACCCAAGCAGGCAAAAGCGTCACTTTTCGCGAGATCAAACTGTCGCGTTTGCGGGCGCAAACTGTCACCCGCGCCGCCGTATCGCGGCCGGCACAGGGGCGGCATCAAGGGCTGCATCAAGGGCGCAGGCGCAGCAGGAACAATGGCGGGGGCAAGAACCGGGGGCATCACCCCGCATTCTTACCCCGCGCCGCATTGAGTAGGAAAGCGTCAGACAGCCGCCGCGCGCGCCCGCGACACGATCACCGTGATTTCGTCGAGCAGGCTCAGCCGGTGCTTCTTGAGCTGTTCGGTCCGCTCATCCGAAGCCGCCTCCGTCTCCGCCTCGATCCGGTGCACCTCGCGGTTCACTTCGTGATATTCATCCGCCAGCCGGGCGTAGTGGGCATCGGTCTGCTTCAACTGGGTGATCAGATCGCGATCGCGCTTGAAGATCTCGGTCAGTTCGTTGGGGGTGTGCTGGGACATTTGAGGCGTTCTCCCTTTGGATTGTGAGACAACCCTAGGCCGGAGTCGCCGCGCGGGAATTGACTCACGTCAAATCTGGCCGACTGCTGCCGAATACCGGCGGATTGCCACGCCTGCGCGCTGTGCTACGTCAGGTTCATGAAGACATTCACACATACGCGGGCGCTTTGTGCTGCCCTTGTCGCCCTGTCGCTCGCCGCCTGTTCGGGGGGTGAAGCCCCGGTTGAGGATGGCGCGGGAGAAGCCGCCGACGCCACTCCGCAGGACGAATTCTGGGCCGCCTTGTCGAGCCATTGCGGCAAAGCCTATTCGGGCGCGCTCGTCAGCGATGACGCCGCCGATGCCGATATGGCAGGCGCAGAAATGGTGATGGCGGTGGCCGAATGCAGCGCTGATCGCATCGCGGTGCCGTTCCACATCCGACAGGCGGACGGCACATGGGATCGTTCGCGCACCTGGCTGATCACACGCAATGACGCGGGCGGACTGCGTTTGAAGCACGATCACCGGCACGAAGATGGCGAGAGCGACGCTGTGACAATGTACGGCGGCGACACCGCACCGGGCGACATGGGCACAGCGCGCGTGCAAAGCTTCCCGGTGGATGCGGAAAGCGTGGCCATGTTCGAACGCGAAGGGCTGACCGCATCGGTAACGAACGTATGGACCGTCGAAGTCGACCCCGCCGGAACCGAAGGCGGCACCTACGCCTACCAGCTCAAGCGCACAGTGGAAGGCGGCGCACCGGAAGACCGGCTGTTCCGGGTGGAATTCGATCTCAGCGAAGAGGCCGAGATGCCGCCACCGGCGTGGGGTTGGGAGTAGGGGTAAGCCTGTTTCTCCTCCCGCTCGCGGGAGGGGAGTAGGTTGGAACATTACCAGAAGTAGATCAGGGCAAACACGCCTGCACAAAGCTGCAATGCGGCTATCCCGTGCAGTTCATTGCTGAACGGTTGTTTGCGCGTCTTGTGTCGAAACAGCGACCGTCCCGCATATGCTCCCAACGTGCCGCCAAAAAAGGCGAGATTGAGGAGTGTCGCCTCCGGTATCCGCCGCTCGCCTGCTTCTGCCAGAGCCTTGTCGATACCGAATGCGGCAAATGCGAGGAAGTTCACGACGATCAAAGCCGTCGCAATATTAGCCGGGCTGATGAGGGCGGTGAGTTGATCCACACCCGTGTTTTATAGCGCTAAAGCTTGAAAAATCGTTGCAAGTCAGTGCCCTACAATCAGGTAATACCCCCTCCCGCAGGCGGGAGGGGAGTTCGGGCCCACGCGTGCCAATTCACTTCGGCACGCGTGGGAAATCAAATCACTCCGCAGCCTCGACCGAGCCAAACATGTCCGGGCCGCCGTCAGCTTCGCAGTCTTCGTTGACGGCCTTCGCCTTCTGGCGCTTGTCGAAGCTTGACCACACATCGTTCCAGTTGCCGCGGGTTGCGCCCTTCGAATATTCGGTGGCGCGGGTTTCGAAGAAGTTGGCGTGCTCCACCCCGTTGAGCAGCGGCGCGAGCCACGGCAGCGGGTGTTCTTCCACCATGTAGATCGGCTGCAGGCCCAGCTGGCCAAGCCGCCAGTCGGCGATGTAGCGGATGTACTTCTTGATTTCCTTGGGGCTCATCCCGTTGACCGGGCCCATTTCGAACGCGAGATCGATGAAGGCGTCCTCCAGCCGGACGGTCTTCTGGCAGATGTCGATGATGTCTTCCTTCACCGCCTTGGTCAGGCACTGCCGCTCTTCGCAGAAGGTGTGGAACAGCTTGATGATGCCTTCGCAGTGAAGCGATTCGTCGCGCACCGACCAGCTGACGATCTGGCCCATGCCCTTCATCTTGTTGAAGCGCGGGAAGTTCATCAGCATGGCGAAGGAGGCGAACAGCTGCAGCCCTTCGGTGAAGCCGCCGAACATGGCGAGCGTGCGGGCGATGTCTTCGTCCGTGTCGACGCCGAACTGGTGCAGGTAATCGTGCTTGTCCTTCATTTCCTCATATTCGAGGAAAGCGGCGTATTCGCTTTCGGGCATGCCGATGGTGTCGAGCAGGTGCGAGTATGCCGCGATGTGCACCGTCTCCATGTTGGAGAAAGCGGTGAGCATCATCTTCACTTCCGTCGGCTTGAACACGCGGCCGTAATTGTCGTGGTAGCAATCCTGCACCTCGACATCGGCCTGCGTGAAGAAACGGAAGATCTGGGTGAGCAGGTTGCGCTCGTGCTCGGTGATTTTCTGCGCCCAGTCGCGGCAATCCTCGCCCAGAGGCACTTCCTCGGGCATCCAGTGGATCTGCTGCTGGCGTTTCCAGAAGTCGTATGCCCACGGGTATTCGAACGGCTTGTAGGTCTTGCGGGCTTCGAGCAACGACATCTTGTGGTCCTTCGGTTTGGGTTGGCTATCCTATGTAGGGAAACAAACTACGGAATCGAAGGCAAGCGGGTATGATTCGGCGGGGATAAACCGTGCAAAATCCGAGTCGAACGGAAAGGTTCGAAAACGCATCCGCACCAGCACCCGCACTAACCCCAAATTAAAGGACTGCAGTTAACCGGGTGCGCATGGGCGTGATGCAATCCCTTGTCCCCGATGGCGCGTTCGAAAGCCTGCCTCTGCCCGAGGAAGAAATGGACGTGCCTGCCGGGATCGATTCGGACATGGTCGAGTCGATCGACCGGGAACGCCTGCCCTTGCGCCGCTGGCCCGCCGCGGTTGCCGAACTCTATCGCCAGGAAGTGATCGACCGGCTGTATCGCGAGGAGCATTTCCTGTTCCTGCTCGGCCTGCTGCTGTGCATGGCGACGATTGCGGTCGACCTCATCGTCAATCCCGACATGCTGGAAGAAGGTGCGATCCTGCGCGTGGTGGCGGTGGCGCCGCTGACGCTGGCTGGCCTGATCGCCGGAGCGCGTGGCTGGACACAGGCGCTCGCCTTTTGCGTGGGCGCCGCGCCGATCGCCTTTATCGCGGTGATCGTGCACCTCGCCCTGCAATTGCCGCCCGATCTCGCGCCGCGATATCTGCTCGCAACGATCCTGGTGGTGGGCATCGCCAACATGATGCTGCCCTATTCCCTGCGCGGCCTCGTGATTTTCGACGCGTCCGCGATCATCGTCGCAACCGGGGTGATCGCGCTGCACGGCAGCGAATTCCTGATGCTCTATGCCGATACCGTCGTCGTCTTCGCGCTCGCCGCTGCTGGCACATTGCCGGTGGCGGGACGGTTTGAACGGTTGCGGCAGCACAATTTCCTGCTGAACCTGCGCGCCCGCATCTTCAGCCGCGAACTGCTCAAGGCCAATCACTCGCTTCAGCTGCTGTCGGAAACCGACCCGCTCACCGGAATCGCCAACCGCCGCTGTTTTGAGCGCCATTTCGAAACCGAGATAGTGGCTCCGGGCGAGCATGGCCGCGCCCACGATCTGATCGGGCTGATGATGATCGACCTCGATCACTTCAAGGCCTTCAATGACACCCACGGCCACCAGTCAGGCGACTATTGCCTGAAACTGGTCGCGAGCGCGCTGCAGGACATTTTCGATGAGGCGGGCGGCATCGTCGCGCGTTACGGTGGCGAGGAATTCGTCGGTGCGGTGCGCAAGCGCGAAGCCGCGAAGATCCGTGCCATTGCCGAAGATGTGCGCCAGACCGTCGCCGCGACCCTGACCCCGGTGTGCGAAATCGACCGTTCGCTGGTCACCGCATCAGTCGGCGTCGGCGTGGCCCCGGCCGCAATCATGCTTCCGCGCGAAGAGTTGCTCGAAATGGCCGACGCGGCGCTTTACAGCGGCAAGAACGAAGGCCGCAACAAGGTCGTCATCGTCGAAGCCGAAGGGGCATTCATCCCGCCGCGCCCGGCGGATTAATCACGCCTCCCGCCGCACTCGGCGGGTTAATTGTTACGCTTCTTCGATCCGAAAAAGCTGCCGCCCCCCAGCACGGTAATGCCGAGGAAGAACCCGAAATCGTACCAGCCGCCGGTGTTCGGCACCGCATAAACCGCGACGTCATCGGAAAACAGCGAGCCGATCCAGCTCCACGGGAAGATGAAGCCGTGCCACAGCCCCCACCAGAAACCCGGCACATCCGGGCCGGACGAAAGCCCGGCATCGATCTGGCTCGCACATGCGGACAGCAGCAGCGCAAGCGCCGCCGCTCCCAGTATTCTGAATGAGCTCGTCACAGCGTCCCCATCATGATCACCATCCACATGATCGGCAGGAAAGTGCCCGCCATCACGATGTGCAGGCGTCCGGCATTGGCGGCATGGCCTTCGGGCCCTTTTGACAGGCGCATCCCGTTGAGAATGAAGAAGAGCGCGAACACCGTGCCCGCTATGCCGATCCAGAGTTGCGGCGTCATATCGTTTACTCCCGTCGATGACGCAGCGATCCACGCCTGCGCCCGTCTCTGATCCCGATCGGGAGACTGGCACAATTTTCAGCGAAGTGCGAGGGGGTTGCGCCCGGCGCGGCGCAGGTCATGCGTGTCAGCAGAAACGATGCGGCTTGATCTGGCCGATATCATCAAGGCCGACGCCGATATTGCGATCGGCAGGGTCGGGGATGTGGCTCGATTGAATTCGGCCGAACTGGCTTTCCGGCAGCGGTGCGAGGAAGCCCAGCCCTGCCTCGCCGCCGGCAACCCATTTGACGATCCCCCGGTGCGGCCCAGTGCCCGCAACATATATCTGCAGTGGCGACCCTGGCGTCAGTCGGCGCAAGCCCAGATCAAAACGGCAGCCGCTGGGCGAAAGATCGCGCAGCACGACATCCTGCAATTCGCCCGAACCGGAAATATACCGGCCCGGCAAGTTGATTTTCTTGCGTGAAGACTGGCGTGTTTTCATAGACCTGACGGTTAGGTAGAGCCCCTTAATGCATTTTAAAATCGGGACTAGGGGTCGCTGAAAAAAGAATCCGTCGGGCTATGACTGCCAGGGATCGTGCATGATGCCCGCGCGCACGAGACCATAGACCGTCAGCTTGGCCACCCCCAGCAGAGCGATCCAACCGCAGGCTATCGGCATCAGGCCGAGCGTCGCCCGCCAAGCGATCTTCCACCAGCCATGATGGGACCAACCCGAGTGCACCCACTGCGCAAGCTGGATCACGTATGACAGCATGAACGGAAGGATCAAAAGCCCTCCGATCAAAAGAAAAGCCCCCACGAACACCTGTTCGCGGGGGCTTTCCTCGATCAGCAGTGACAGCAATCGGGCGATCACTGGCAGCTCAGGCATTCCTCGTAATCGGTCTGTTCGCCGGCCTGCGCCATCAGTTCGATCTTGGCCGCATCCGATGTGTTGTCGGCTTCGACCCCGCCGGCAAAGCCTGCGCGCTGGACCGATTTCGAACGCAGGTAATAGAGCGACTTGATGCCCTTCTCCCATGCCTGGAAGTGCAGCATCATCAGGTCCCACTTGTCGACGTCAGCCGGAATGAACAGGTTCAGCGACTGCGCCTGATCGATATAGGGCGCACGGTCGGCAGCGAATTCGAGCAGCCAGCGCTGGTCGATTTCGAAGCTGGTCTTGAACACGCTCTTTTCCTCGGGCGTGAGGAAATCGAGATGCTGCACCGATCCACCCTTTTCGAGGATCGAGTTCCAGACATTGGTCGAATTCTTCGACTTCTTGTCGAGCAGCTTTTCGAGATACGGGTTCTTGACGATGAACGATCCCGACAGCGTCTTGTGGGTGTAGATATTGGCCGGGATCGGCTCGATGCAGGCGCTGGTCCCGCCGCAGATGATGCTGATCGACGCGGTCGGCGCGATCGCCATCTTGCAGCTGAAACGCTCCATCGCGCCCATTTCGGCAGCATCCGGACACGGCCCGCGCTCCTGTGCGAGCAGCATCGACGCTTCGGATGCCTTGGCCTGGATGTGCTTGAACATCTTCAGGTTCAGCGCCTTGGCCATCGCGCTTTCGAAACCCAGCCCCTTCATCTGGAGAAAGGAGTGGAAGCCCATCACGCCGAGGCCGACCGAACGTTCACGCTCGGCGGAATATTTGGCGCGGGCCATCTCGTCCGGCGCGCGGTCGATGTAATCCTGCAGCACGTTGTCGAGGAAGCGCATGACGTCTTCGATGAAGCGCTTGTCGCCGTTCCACTCGTCCCACTTTTCAAGGTTGAGCGAGGACAGGCAGCACACCGCCGTGCGATCATTGCCGAGATGGTCGATCCCGGTCGGCAGGGTGATTTCGCTGCACAGGTTCGACGTTGAAACCTTCAGGCCCAGATCGCGGTGATGCTTGGGCATCATGCGGTTCACCGTGTCGGAGAACACGATGTAGGGTTCACCCGTGGCCAGCCGGGTTTCGACCAGCTTCTGGAACAGCGAACGCGCATCGACCTTGCCACGAGCTTCACCGGTCTTGGGCGACTTCAGCTCGAATTCGGCCCCGTCGCGCACAGCCTGCATGAACTCGTCGGTCAGCAGCACGCCGTGGTGAAGGTTCAACGCCTTGCGGTTGAAATCGCCTGACGGTTTGCGGATCTCGAGGAACTCCTCGATCTCGGGGTGCGAGACGTCGAGATAGCACGCCGCCGAACCGCGCCGCAGCGAGCCTTGCGAAATCGCCAGCGTCAGGCTGTCCATCACCCGCACGAAGGGGATGATGCCGCTGGTCTTGCCGTTGAGGCCCACCGGTTCGCCAATGCCGCGCACATTGCCCCAATAGGTGCCGATGCCGCCGCCCTTGGATGCGAGCCAGACGTTTTCGTTCCAGGTGCCGACGATGCCGTTGAGGCTGTCCTCTACCGAATTGAGGTAGCAGCTGATCGGCAGGCCGCGGCTGGTGCCGCCGTTGGAAAGAACCGGAGTGGCGGGCATGAACCACAGGTTCGAGATGTAATCATACAGGCGCTGCGCGTGATCCTGATCGTCGGCATAGGCATCGGCGACGCGCGCGAACAGATCCTGATACTTCTCGCCGGGAAGTAGGTAACGATCAGTCAGGGTTTCCTTGCCGAATTCGGTGAGGTTGGCATCGCGCGATTCGTCGATCTGGATGTCGAACCGGCGATCGTTGATCTTCTTGCTGTCGGGCTGGGCGGCCTCTTTGGCTGCCGCAACCATCGCGTTGCCGAGCGCTTCCGCGCTCTTTGCCGCGATCAGGGCATCGCTTCCGGTGTCGGGCTTTTCCATCGTAACGGCCTTTGCATTCTTTTCTTCTGTGGCGATTGGCGCGCCTGTCTCTGCGTCGCTCAGCACTTCGTCACTTGCCTTGAATTCCATTTTAGCCCCGTTCGCGTCTTTCGAATCGGTCTGGCGATCCCTTTTAGGGGATAGCGCGCCATGTTCCGATTCTGTTCTGCACCTATTCATCGACAGACTGGCCCCAGATTGCCCCCGGACTTGTCCATCGACCTATCCCCGATCCACAGCGCATCCCCAGACTTGTCAGCGACTCCTCCCCCGGTCGCGCCTTCGCATCAGAAGCTTGGGCGTGAGAGAAATCACTATCTTTGGGGGGTCCATTGCGAACCGAACCACCAGATGATGAATCAGCGCGGGAGTCCGGTCAACGGCAGATTAACCACGATTCGACATGCGAAGGCGGTGTATTATCATGCTGCAACGCCGCGACGCGTGGAGAAAGCTTGAGTCGCGGGTCGCGCAAGCCCCAAATTGAATCTGTGAAGAAAAATTTGGTGATTGAATCTTTCGAATCAACCGTTGAATCTTTCGCCCTGCATGCAGCAACTTTGTTGCGTTGCGCGCGGCCGCGCAAACGGCGGTAGACCGGGCTTTCCCCAGCCTTCCGCCGCTACGGCTTCGACAGTGGAACCCCTGTTCAGTCCAGCGGAGTGGTCGCCCGTGCCGCCTTGGCGTGCAGCGCGATCTCGTTCGCCAGCCGGTCAACCAGCTCAATCGGCAGATCGTGGCCCCAGCCGGGGATCGTCACCAGCCTGGCACCCGGAATGTGCTTTGCCGTGTCCTGCCCCGCTTCCAGCTTGACCAGCGGATCATCCTCGCCATGCAGCACCAGCGTGGGCGTGGTGATGCGCGACAGGCGGGCGCGGCGATCGCCATCGGCGATGATCGCGGCGAGCTGGCGCGGCAGACCCGGCGGGTAGACGCTGCGACGCACCCCGGCGAGCACGCGCTCGCGCTGGCGCTCTGGATCGGGCGGGAAGCCGGGGCTGCCGATGTTCCGGCCGATGTTGATGCCGTGTTCGACCACCACATCCTCTTCCAGCGATTTGAGCGGCGCTGTCAGCGCCTCGATCGCGTGCTTTTCCGCCTGCGGCAGCTTGGGATTGCCGGTGGTCGACATGATCGAGGTGAGCGACAGCAGCTTGTCCGAATGATGAACCGCCATCAGCTGCGCGATCATTCCGCCCATCGAAGCGCCGACGACATGCGCGCGGACAATGTCGAGCGCATCGAGCAGCCCGGCGGCATCGTCGGCCATGTCGGTCAGCGTGTAAGGGACCTTGGCCGGCCAGCCGAGCTTCTGGCGGATCACCTGCCACGGCACGGACGGAGCGCGCGCGCCTTCCATCTTGTCGGACAGGCCGATGTCGCGATTGTCGAACCGGATCACGCGATAGCTTTTCGCTACCAGCGCCTCGACGAACTCATCCGGCCACAGCGTCAGCTGCGCGCCAAGGCCCATGACCAGCAGGATGGGTTCATGTTCGGGATTTCCGTGATCCTCGTAAAACAAGGAAAGCCCGTTCGCACCGATGTGCGGCATAGTGTTGTTGCTCCTCGATCCGCCCTCTTGCGGGGCGTGGTTATTGCGTAGGAGCTTTCAAAGCCGCTTTGCCGCCGGATGGCAAGCTTTTGCGAACGCCTCGCACAATAATAGCGTCAAGGCCCCTGCCGCACACGCTCACCGCCAGACCGGGCCGCCGATCACGAAACCTTCTTGCTCCAGCAGATCGAGCACGCCGCCCTCTTCCGCCAGCACGCGCAGCGGCACCACGGCGAGCGTCACCCCCGGCTCGCGCGAGGCATCGGTGATCATGCCGACCCACTGGCCGCGAATCTCATCGCCCAACTCATCGTCCGCCCACGGCCAGCAGCGGCCCAGCGCGACCTCCAGCGGATTGTCCATCACCGCCGGAATGTCTAACTTGCGCCAGTCATCGCCGCGAGCGCGGATGATCTCCTGCCCCGCCTCTGTCGCGCCCATCGCGGCTTCGAGACAGGGAATGTGGCTTGCCGGGTCTGCCTCGGCGAGATTGTCGAGCAGGTCTTCGCCCCGGAACCGTTCGGGCCGCGTGATCGGCACATCGGCGCGGTCTGCCGCCCTGCGCACCACATCGGTGGCGTCGTCGGTCGTCTCGTCATCGAAATCGAGCCGGCGGGCAAGCAGATCGAAGCTGGTCATCAGCAGCGAACGGCGATCGTAATCGACATCATATTCCGCTTCCAGCGCCGCCAGCCGCGCGCGCTGATCGGGCGAGAGATAATCCGCCGCCACCGCATCATCGGGCAATTTGGTAAAGCGCCCGCCACGAAAGATAAGGCGCAGCACGTCGCCGGGAGAGAATTTCGGCGCCGCCCGCAGGATCACCCGCTGCGATTCCGCCGTCGCTTCCTTCAGCCGATCCGGCAACCACGGGGTCGACTTGGGCACAGCCCGGATTTCACCGACGAGGATGATCGTGCCGCTATCGGTGTCGATCGTCCACATCGGCGCGCCGGAACGCTGCGCGGTGACAACGATGGAATTTTGGGATGCGGCTACGTCAGGGGCGGAGTTTTGGGCGAAAGCAGGCGGCGCAAATGCAAGACAGCACAGCATGATCGAGCGAAATGGTGTGAGCATGGCAGAGTGATTATTGCCGCAAGACTGCATGGTTGGTGAACACAGGCCCTTGCCCTGCGCTACCATGACAAGTCGGCCTAGCCAACCACGGTTCCGAACAGTGCCCCGACACCGAAGGTGACCGCCATTGCCAGCGCCCCCCAGAACACGACCCGCGCCACCGGGCGCAATACCGGCGCGCCCCCCGCTCTTGCAGCCAGGACACCCAGAACCGCCAGCGCAAGTAAGGACGAAATCACTACAGCCAAAGTCAGCTGCGCGGTCGGCACCAGCAGTCCAACCAGCAACGGCAAGCCGGCACCGATCGCAAAGGTAGCCGCTGAGGCAAGCGCCGCCTGCAATGGCCGCGCGCGGGTAAGATCGTTGATTGCCAGTTCGTCGCGGGCGTGGGCCGCAAGCGCGTCATGCGCGGTCAGTTCCTCCGCCACTTGCCGTGCCAGATCGGGCGACAGTCCGCGTGCTTCGTAAATGCCGGCCAGTTCAGCGAGTTCGGCCTCTGGCTGGGTCGCAAGTTCGGTGCGCTCCCGCGCCAGGTCCGCTGCCTCTGTATCGGATTGCGAGCTGACAGAGACATACTCGCCAGCCGCCATCGACAGCGCGCCGGCGGCAAGACCGGCGACTCCAGCCAGCAGCACTTCGGGCTTGCCTGCAGACGCTCCGGCGACGCCCACCATCAGGCTTGCCGTGGAAACGATCCCGTCATTGGCACCAAGTACGGCGGCTCTCAGCCAGCCAATGCGCTCGATC